>JAUVXM010000022.1 GCA_030603565.1 Candidatus Aminicenantota bacterium | reverse complement strand
TGCCGGGTGATAATACGAATTTAGAGATGAGTTTGATCACGAACGTGGCGATGGAGCAAGGGCTTCGTTTTGCGATACGAGAAGGAAGCCGAACAGTAGGAGCAGGAACTGTAACTGAGATTTTAGAGTAAATAATAAGAGGTGGTTTTTATAGTAAGAGGAAGACGAGGAATAGAAAAATGGAAAAGATAAGAATACGGTTAAAATCATTTGACCATAGGCTACTTGATCAGTCTGTAAAGGATATTGTTATTAAAGCAAAAAGGACAGGAGCATCTGTTTCTGGACCGATACCTTTGCCGACATATATTCATAAATTTTGTGTTCTTCGTTCCCCTCATGTTGACAAAAGATCCAGAGAGCATTTTGAAATGAGGATATATAAACGTCTTATGGACATAAGCGATTATAATAATGAAACTATTGATGAACTGCAGAAGTTGGATCTTCCCGCAGGAATTGATGTTGAAATTCAGGCATTTGGAGCTGGGGGAGAATAATAATGATCGAAGGAATTATTGGTAAAAAAATTGGAATGACTCAGAATTTCAATGACAGCGGGATTGCAATTCCGGTAACTGTAATTCAAGCTGGGCCTTGCGTTGTTATCCAGAAAAAGACGGAAAAAATAGATGGATATTCAGTATTACAGTTAGGTTTAGCGAATGATAATTCTACTAGGAAGGCTATCAAAACAGAGATCGGACATTTTAAAAAATCAGGTATTTCTCCTGTAAAGGTTTTAAAAGAATTTCATTTCAGCGACAAGGAAGAAATCAATCCCGGAGATCAATTTTTTGCGGATATCTTTAAGAAGGGAGAGAGAGTTCACATAGTAGGAACTAGTAAAGGAAAGGGATTTGCAGGTGTTATTAAGCGCTGGGGATTCCATGGTGGACGGAAGACCCATGGTTCTATGTTTCACAGACATGCAGGTTCCACTGGTTGTTCTGCAGACCCTTCCAGGGTTATGAAGGGGAAAAAGATGCCTGGTCAGATGGGAAATAATAGAGTAACTGTAAAAAATTTAACGGTCATTGAAGCTGATAAAGAAAAAAACCTTCTTGTGGTTAAAGGTGCAGTTCCCGGAGCAAACGGAGGTTATCTGTTAATAAAAAAAGCAGATTTTTTGGCTCAATCATCAGGAAAATCAAAAAAAGAGTAAAAAATGCTTAAGGTTCAAGTTTTAGACAATAATGGTAAAAGAGTTAGTGAGGTCAAAGCCCCGGAGGACATTTTTTCTTTTCCGGTTAAGGAGCATCTTCTTTATGAGGCCGTAGTCAATTACAGAGCTAATCAGAGAAGAGGAACGGCCAGTACTAAGACTAGGAAAGAAGTACGAGGCGGTGGACGTAAACCCTGGAGACAAAAAGGCACAGGCAGGGCTCGTGCCGGGAGTACTCGTTCTCCTTTGTGGAAAGGCGGTGGTGTGACCTTTGGACCAAAGCCAAGAGATTATTCTTATAGCATACCGAAAACCGCCAAACGCAATGCTTTAAAGTCCGCTTTGGCAATGAAGCTGACAGATAAGCAGTTAATTGTAATAGAAGCCCTTGATTTCAAGGAGCCTAAAACCAAGGAAGCGGCTAAATTGGTCAATGCCTTAAATTTAAAATCAGCTTTGATTGTCGACCATCATAAGAATAGGAATCTAATCCTTTCGATGCGCAATCTTCCCGGGATTAAAACTGTTGATTATGCACAACTTAATGTTTATGATGTTTTAAATCACCGCGGGCTTGTTTTTACAAAACGGGCTTTTGAGTTATTTATGGAGAAGTTAAAGTGAGTATAGATCCGTATAAAATTATTTTACGTCCTGTTATCACCGAAAAGACTACCTTGCTGAAAGAAAAAAACAGAGAAGTCTGTTTTGAAGTAAATAAACATGCCAATAAAATTGAAATTAAAGAAGCAGTTGAGCAGCTTTTTAGAGTTAAAATTGAGAGAATAAGAACCGTAAGTAAAAAAGGAAAAAAAAGAAGAGTAGGCCGGAATGAAGGCTGGAAACGAGATTGGAAAAAAGCTTATGTGAAAATTAAAGAAGGCGAAAAGATGATCGAATATTTTGAGGCGGTTTAAAATGGGAATAAAAACATATAATCCAACCACATCAAGTTTACGCCATCGAACCGGATTGACGTTTGAGGAATTATCAGGCCATAAACCTTATAAGCCTTTACTAGAGCCGATAAAAAAAACCGGTGGAAGAAATGCCCAGGGACGGATTTCTATGCGTCACCGTAGTGGGGGACATAAAAAGGCCTACAGGATCATTGATTTTAAAAGAAATAAAATCGATGTGCCTGGCAAGGTAGAGACGATCGAATATGACCCCAACCGCAGTGCTTTTATTTCCTTGATAAAATACAATGACGGAGAATGGAGTTATATCATCACTCCCCAGAAAATGAAACTGGGGCAGACTATCATCTCTGCGGATAAACAGGTCGATATATTACCTGGGAATGCTATGCCGATCAAGTTTATCCCACTTGGCATAATAGTCCATAATTTAGAATTAAGAAAAGGCAAGGGAGGACAGATAGCCAAATCCGCAGGCTCAAGCGCCCAGATTTTAGCTAAAGAAGGCGATTATGCTCAGGTGAGGATGCCTTCTTCCGAGATTAGGAAAATACACCTTGACTGTAGAGCGACTGTTGGTGAAGTTAGTAATCCTGATAACAAGAATATTTCTGGGGGTAAAGCAGGCCGGACACGCTGGAAAGGAAGAAAGCCCCATGTAAGGGGATCGGCAATGAATCCTATCGATCATCCCCACGGCGGAGGGGAAGGAAAATCCAAAGGCGGCCGGAATCCTGTATCCCCAACTGGGCAACCGACAAAGGGATATCGAACAAGAAGGAATAAAAGAACACATAAGTACATTGTAAGAAGAAGGAGTAAATAATTATGAGCAGGTCGCTAAAAAAAGGTCCTTTTATTGATGATAAACTTCTAAAAAAAATCTCAGCTTTGAAATCGCAAAAGAATAAGAAAAAGGTTATTAAAACCTGGTCCCGCCGTTCAATGATAATTCCGGAAATGGTTGGATTGACTATTGCGGTTCATAACGGAAAAAAGTTTATTCCGGTGTTTATCTCAGAAAATATGGTGGGCCATAAATTAGGAGAATTTTCTCCAACTAGGATATTTAAAGGACATTCAACAAGGTCAGCAAGAACAATTAGGGTGGCAAAGTAAAATGAAAAATCCGAATATAATTTCTCATGCAGTTGCCAAACATATAAGGCTCGCACCTCAGAAGACCAGGTTGGTAGCTGATTTGCTCAGGGAAAGATATGTGGGAGAGGCTTTGACAATTCTCAATTTTTCCAAGAAAAAAAAGGCCTGTGCTGTCATTGAGAAACTCTTGCGTTCAGCAGTAGCTAATGCTCAGCAAAAGAACACTGAAGTCGATGTTGATAATTTATTTATTTCGGATATTTTTGTAAACCAAGGACCACAGTGGAAGAGATTTAGGGCTGCTCCAATGGGACGGGCTGCCCCGATTTTAAAAAGGACCAGTCATATTAATATCTATTTAGAGGAAAAAAAAGGGAGATAGAAAGTGGGCCAAAAAACACATCCTCATGGGTTTAGATTAGGATTTAATAAGCAGTGGAGTTCCCGGTGGTTTTCAACAGGGAAAGAATACAGCCGATTGATTCATGAAGATCTAAAAATAAAAAATATCGTTAAAGAGCGCTACAAACATGCTGGCATATCAGAAATCAATATCGAGAGGGTTGGTCCGAAGATCAGGATTATCGTGCATACTGCCCGCCCGGGAATTGTAATCGGGCGCGGAGGAAAGGAAATCGCAAGCCTGAAGAAAACATTACAAGACCTTATCCGGAAGGAAGTCTATATTGATATCCGGGAAATAGACAAACCCGAGTTGACGGCAATTTTAATCGCGCAGAGAATAGCCATACAGCTTGAAAAAAGAATTGCTTATAGGAGGGCTATGCGACGCGCTGTTAATATGGCTATGAAAATGGGTGCTAAAGGAATTAAAGTCATGTGCTCAGGCAGGTTGGGAGGGGTAGAAATTGCCCGGAAAGAATGGTATCTCAGAGGGCAGCTTCCTCTACAGACACTGAGGGCCAACATAGACTATGGTTTTACGGAAGCTTCTACCACGTACGGAAATATAGGAATTAAAGTTTGGGTTTACAATTCAGATATGGACAAGCCGAAAATGACCTCTCAAAACATTGAGATAGGGGAGATCTAATTATGCTTATGCCGACAAAGGTGAAGTACCGAAAACAGCAGCGGGGCAGGATGAAAGGAAAGGCTATTCGCGGTGGAACTCTCGTTTTTGGAGAATATGGACTTCAGGCTCTGGAGCCTTGCTGGTTGACTGCCCGTCAGATAGAATCAGGCCGTGTTGCCATAGGTAGGCGTCTAAAAAGACAGGGTAAACTTTGGATTCGGGTTTTTCCTTGGAAACCAATAACAAAAAAGCCTACTGAAGTAAGAATGGGAAAGGGAAAAGGCGACCCAGAGTTTTGGGTTGAAGTAGTAAAACCCGGTAGGATTCTATATGAATTGGAAGGAATTGAAAAGAACGAAGCTAAAGAAGCAATGAGGCGTGCTTCCAACAAGCTTCCTATCAGGACCAGATTTATATCCCGGGATAATAGGGAAATACGATGAAAGCATCAGAGATTAGAGAATTGTCTCGTGAGGAACTTGATAATAAAGAATCCGAATTAAAAGATAAGCTTTTTAAGTTAAAGTTTCAGCATTCGCTGGGGCAGCTTGAAAACACTATGAAACTTAAACATATTAAGAGAGATATAGCTAGAACTAAAGCTGTTCTCAGAGAAAAAAATAGGGATGGGATCAAGAATGAGCAATAACTTAGGTGGAAAAACAACAAAAGTCGGTATTGTAACTGGAAAGAAGATGAAAAAAACGGTTTCAGTTTTGGTCGAGCGGCGAGTTAGGCATCCTCTCTATAAAAAGATAGTCAAAAAAAAAAAGATATTCCTTGCGCATGATAAATATGAGAAATGCAAGCTTGGTGATAAGGTGCGAATTATTGCGGCAAGGCCATTTAGTAAGCTAAAAAGATGGCGGGTTCAGGAAATAGTCGGCCTGTCTCCTACTGAGAATAAAAAGGATATCCAAGGAAGTTAGAATGATTCAATCAGAAACAATATTAAAGGTTGCTGATAATTCCGGTGCACGGAAGCTCCTATGTATAACTCCTTTAGGAGGTGGAGTGGGGAAAACTGCAACGATTGGAGATATTATCTCCGCTTCGGTCAAAGAGGCTGAGCCGGAAAGTAAGATTTCTAAGGGAAGTGTAGTTAAAGCTGTTATTATTCGGGTAAAAAAAGAGATCCGGCGCAGGGATGGATCCTTTATCCGTTTTGATGATAATGCGGCTGTAATAATAGACAATCAGAAAGAACCGGTAGGAACTCGGGTATTCGGGCCAGTTGGACGGGAACTAAGAGAAAGAAAATTTATGAAGATAGTCTCTCTTGCTCCGGAGGTTCTGTGATGAATAAGATGTTAGTTAGAAAAAATGACACTGTTATTGTTATCAGTGGAAAAGATAAAGGGAAGACTGGAAAAGTATTGAAAGTTATTCCTGAGAAAAGAAAGATCATTATAGAAAAAATAAATTTTATTAAGGAATTCATCCGACGTGATCAGAGCAAAAATGTACAGGGCGGCATTATGGAGAAAGAAGGTCCTCTTCATGTTTCAAATGTGATGCTTTATTGTCCCGAATGTGCTCAAGGAGTCAGAGTGAAAAATATGAAATTGGAGGATGGTTCCAGGGTTCGAGTCTGCAAGAAATGTGATGTTACTATCGAAAAACAATAGTAAGGAATATGGAATGAGTCGTCTAAAGGAAAATTATAAAAAGAAAATCATCCTTGAATTAAAAAAAGAGATGTCGATAAAAAACAAAATGGCTGTACCTTCTCTAGAGAAGATTGTAGTTAATATTGGAGTGGGTGAAGCTATTCAAAACATCAAAGTCCTAGAGTCTGCAAAAAATGAAATAAGTTTGATTACAGGACAATTCCCGGGAATTGGTCGTGCCAAAAAATCAATTTCATCTTTCAAACTGCGGAAAGGCCAGCCGATTGCTTGTTACACGACTTTACGTGGGGCAAGAATGTATGAATTCTATGATCGGCTCGTCAATATTGTCCTGCCGCGAGTTAGGGATTTTAGAGGGCTTTCTCCCCGAGCTTTTGACGGGAATGGAAATTATACGATCGGTATTAAAGACCAGTTGGTTTTTCCGGAAATCGACTATACAAAAGTGAATAAAACACAAGGGATGAATATAACAATAGTAACCTCTGCAAGAAATGATAAAGACGCATTCTTCTTATTAAGAAAAATGGGGATGCCGTTTATAGAGGAGTAAAGGAAGGATAAAGTGGCTAAAAAATCATCTATAGCAAAATATTTAAAAACGCCTAAGTATAAAGACAGGCACAGTAATCGGTGTAGGAAATGTGGACGTGCCAAAGGATATATGCGAAAATTCGATATGTGCCGGCTTTGTTTTCGTGAACTTGCCCTTAAAGGCGAGATTCCCGGAATCACAAAATCATCCTGGTAAATAAAAAGAGAGAGGATAAGAATATGACTTTAACAGACCCTATTGCTGATATGCTTACAAGAATAAGAAATGCTATTACGGCAAAAAAAAATGAAGTAAGTATGCCGTCTTCGAATTTGAAAGTCGAGATTGCAAAAACAATTAAAGATGAAGGGTATATTAAAAATTTTAAAGTTATAAGTGATAACCAGCAGGGGGTGTTAAATGTTTCTCTTAAGTATTCGGAAGATAAAAAAAATGCTATATCCGGGATTGAAAGAATAAGTAAACCCGGTTGCCGTATTTATTGTAAGAGCGACTCAATTCCCAAGGTGTTGGATGGTTTGGGGATACTGATTATTTCGACTTCAAAAGGAATCGCTACAGGGAAAAAATGCGAAGAGCTCGGAATCGGAGGCGAGATTCTCTGCAAGGTCTGGTAAATTTAATAAGAGAGGAAATCGAGTCATGTCAAGAGTAGGGAAAAAACCAGTTATAATTCCTGAGGGAGTTAAGGTTAATATACTTAAGGAAAAAATGGAGATGGTAGGGCCTAAGGGGAAATTGTTGTCCCCTTTATTTCCGGATATAACAGCTGAAGTGAAGGATAATCATCTGATTCTAAAAAGGAAAAGCGATGCTGATAATCTTCCTGCTACCCACGGATTAGCCAGAGCATTGGCAGCAAATGCTGTGCAGGGAGTATTTGAGGGATTTGTTAAACAACTTGAAATTGTTGGTGTAGGGTATAGGGCTAACCTGAAAAAAGGAAAACTTGAATTGAATCTTGGCTTCTCAAAACCCATTATTTATGATATTCCGGATGATATAGAAATTGAAATGGATAAACAGACTTTGATAACAGTAAAAGGTTTAAGTAAACAAAGAGTCGGGCAGGAGGCACATAAAATCCGAAGCTTCCGTAAGCCTGATGTTTATAAACTTAAAGGCATCCGTTATGTTGGAGAACGGTTGATTAAAAAAGAACGAAGGGCGGTGGTGACCGGTGTATAAAACGAATGTAGAATTAAAGAAAAAGGCCAGAGCGAGGATTCGGAGGAGAATTCGCAAAAAGATAAGCGGTACTCCAGATAAACCAAGAGTCATTGTGAATCGGAGTAATCGATATCTCTATATTCAGGCAATTGACGATACTTCAGGGACGGTCCTGGCTTCCGTTTCAACTCTAGAAAAAGATTTTAAAGAAAAGAATAAAGCTACCAAGAATATGAAAGCTTCAGAATCTTTAGGCAAATTGGCGGCTCAAAGGATAAAAAAGAAAAAAATTAAGACTATAGTATTTGATAGAGGAGCTTATCCTTATCATGGGCGCATAAAAATTCTGGCTGATGCAATGAGAAAAGAGGGACTCAAGTTTTAAATTGTTGGATATTAAGGAGGCATAAGAGTGGTAGAAAAAAGAAGAAATAATCGTGCACGTGAGGAACAAGAAACAGAATTTAAAGATCAAGTTATTTCCATCCGGAGAACAACAAAAGTTGTAAAAGGTGGAAAAAACTTAAGTTTTTCCGCTCTTGTTGCTGTAGGAAATGAGAATGGGACAGTTGGAGTCGGAAGCGGAAAAGCCCGCGAAGTTCCTCCGGCTATTTCTAAAGCCATTGAAGATGCCAAAAAGAATTTAATCCAGGTACCTATTAGAGGAACAACGATCCCGCATTTTATAAAGGGAGTTCACTGCGGCGGAGCTGTTATTCTTCGCCCTGCTTCGGAAGGAACCGGAGTAATTGCTGGGGGTGCAGTCCGTGTTATTATGGAGCTTTCCGGGATTAAAGATATACTGACAAAATCTCTTCGCAGTAACAATAAGATTAGTGTTGCTCATGCGACTATAAATGCATTGAAAAATCTTAAAAATCCGGCGGATTTATCCATAATTCGTGATAAAGACGAGGAAATGATATGGCAGTAAACGAGAAGAAGACAATAATAAATAAAAAAGCAGCCGGTTCAAAGAAGAAATTGCTAAAGATAAGGCAGGTACGCGGGGTTGTAGGAATACCGAAAAAGCAGAGAGAAGTAGTAAAAGGATTAGGATTAAGAAAAATAAATGCGGAGGTTACTCGTAAAGATTGCCCTGAAATCAGAGGTATGATCAATAAAGTACAGCATTTAGTACAAGTGGAGGAGTTGAAATAAAATGAATTTGAGTAATCTGCATCCTTCTAAAGGTTCTAGAAAAAATAAGCGAAGGGTCGGACGAGGCCCGGGCTCAGGCAGACAGAAAACATCCGGTCGAGGAACTAAGGGACAGAAATCAATTTCCGGTTACTCCCGAAAAAGAGGTTTTGAGGGCGGGCAAATGCCGCTTAACCGGCGCCTTCCTAAAAGAGGATTTACCAACATTTTTAGAAAAGAATATTCTGAAGTAAATCTGGATAAAATTGTAAAAATCAAGAAAAAAGAGATAAAACTTATAGACTTCGTTAAACACAGAATAATAAAAAATGAATCGGCTCGGGTTAAGATATTAGGACGGGGAGATATTTCCTCGGCCAAAACCATATATGCCCATAAATTTACGCGTTCCGCCCAGAAGAAAATTGAAGATGCTGGCGGGAAAGCAGCTCTGATTGGAAGGCAATAATGGCGATCATGCTTGATAGTATAAGAAATATTTTCAGTATTCCTGAACTACGAAAACGTATTATTTTTACGCTTTTGCTTTTAGCTGTTTACAGGATCGGGGCTCAGATTCCTAATCCCGGTATCAGTGCAAGTGCGTTAGCTGAATTATGGGAAACCCAGAAAGGTACACTTTTAGGAATGGTGGACCTGTTTTCCGGAAGAAATATGTCGCGTATGACTATTTTTGCACTGGGTATTATGCCCTATATTAGCTCTTCCATTATTCTACAGCTTCTGCAGGTCGTATGGCCCTATTTAGAAAAATTGTCTAAGGAAGGGGAACTGGGCCGCAAAAAAATTACCCAGTATACTCGATATGGCACCCTTCTCATCTGTATTGTCCAGTCTTTTGGCATTAGTTTTTTATTAGAAAGCCTCACTTCTCCTGGTGGTGCTCCTATTGTACCTCATCCTGGGGTGGGGTTTAAATTTATGACGATTCTTACTTTGACAACTGGAACCGTTTTTATAATGTGGCTGGGTGAGCAGATATCCGACCGTGGAATAGGAAATGGGATATCACTGATTATTTTTGCCGGGATCGTGGTGGATTTTCCCCGGGCTGCCCAGGGGCTGATAAATGGTCTCAGGACAGGAGATATGACGCCTTTGAAAATTATATTCCTTGTTGTCCTGATGGTAGGTGTTATTGTTGTAATCGTATTTGTAGAAAGAGGGCAGAGGCGGCTGCCGGTTTCTTATGCTAAGAGAGTTGTAGGGCGAAAGATCTACGGGGGGCAAAGCACTCATTTACCCTTGCGTGTAAATACTGGCGGGGTTATCCCAATTATTTTTGCAGCTTCGGTTATAACGATTCCCATGACGGTAGCTCAAATGATAAAAGTTCCGTTTTTTCAGTCCTTTGCCCAGCAATTTGGAATGGGAATGCCGCTATATTTCTTGTTTTATATAGCAGCGATTATCTTTTTTACTTATTTTTATGTATCGATAATTTTTAATCCTACTGATGTGGCAGACAACTTAAGGAAGTATGGCGGTTTTATTCCTGGAATAAGGCCGGGCAAAAATACAGCTGACTTTATTGATGCGGTATTATCGCGTCTGACGCTTATAGGAGCCATTTACCTGGCAGTTATTGCAGTTCTTCCCGAGATTCTTATATCCGGGTTTAAAGTTCAAACTCTTCCATTTATAGGAATGTTTCTAGACCAAAATCTTCCTGCCTGGTTTACACAGGGTTTAAATATCCAATTTTATTTTGGCGGAACCTCGATTCTGATCGTCGTGGGAGTAGCAATGGATACTATGCAACAGATAGAGGCCCAATTGGTAATGCGCCATTATGATGGATTTATGCGGACTGGCCGCATGAAAGGGAGAAGAGGATGAGAATAATTCTTCTCGGTCCTCCTGGGTGCGGAAAAGGTACTCAAGGGCAACTTTTAGAAAAGCAGTATGGTCTCCCAAAAATATCAACTGGCGACTTGCTTCGCCAAGTTGTAAAAGAGAAAACGACTTTGGGAAAAAAAGCAGAAGCTGCCATGAATCGGGGCGAACTGGTCAGTGATGAGGTAGTAGTAGAAATGGTCAAAGAGAGGATTTCCAAAGAGGACTGTAGGCTGGGATATATTCTGGATGGATTTCCCCGCACTATTTTCCAAGCAGGCAGACTTGAGGAGACTGACCCTCTGCGTCCACAGCTTGTGCTGGATATAAAACTTTCGGAACAAACAGTCATCGAACGTCTGTCGGCGCGCAGGATATGTTCAAAGTGTGGTGCAATATTTAACATTTTGGCCAAAATGCCTGAAAAAGAGGGTGTGTGTGATATTTGTGATGGAAAACTTATCCAGAGAGATGATGATACTCCTGATGTTATACGCAAGCGTTTGCGAGTTTACTTTGAACATACGCAGCCGCTTATAGCATACTATCAAAAAAGGAAGCTCTATCAGGGCATTAATGGAGAAGGAAACGTTAAAGTTGTCTTTGCTGAGATCTGTTCAATATTGGATAAAGAGATCCTTGGAGATGAGGTAAATAAAACTGTCTGATGATCATTTATAAGAGTGAGGAAGAAATTAGGGTCATGAGAGCGGCCAACAAGATTGTGGCTGAGGTTCTAACTGAACTAAAGTCCTTGATAATGCCTGGAGTTACTACAAATCAATTGGACAGTTTTGCAGAAAGAATGGCTAAAGAAAAAGGGGCAAAACCCGCTTTTAAAGGATATCGGGGATATCCTGCTTCACTCTGTACATCTATAAATGAAGAGATCGTGCATGGCATTCCGTCTGACAGGCATTTGCAGGATGGTGATATTATCAGCCTTGATTTTGGAGTTATCCTGGACGGTTATTATGGAGATGCAGCAGTGACATATCCGGTTGGAAATATTGAGCCTCAGGCGGAAAAAATTATCAAGGTCGTTGAAGAAAGCTTATATAAAGGCCTTGAACAGGTTAAAGAAGGAAACAGAATATCAGACATATCTGCAGCTGTACAGGAATATGTAGAAGCAAATGGATTTTCCGTTATTCGAAATTTTGTTGGACATGGAATTGGATTTTCATTACACGAGGAGCCGCAAATCCCCAATTTCGGAACCCCGGGACACGGGCCCAAAATAAAATCAGGAATGGCGCTTGCAATTGAGCCGATGATAGCAGCGGGAGATTGGAATGTAGATATTTTAGCGGATGATTGGACGGCAGTAACCCGCGATGGAAGCCTATCAGCGCATTACGAGCATACCGTAGCTGTTACAAAAAGAGGAATGGAGATTTTAAGTTTGAATAAAAAAAAATCCGAGTTAGCTCAAATTGAAGAGAAAAAGCATGCCTAAGGAAGGTGTTTTTGAAACTGAAGGAGTTGTACTTGAAACTCTTCCTAATGCCATGTTTAAGGTTGAATTGTCCAATAAGCATAAAATCTTGGCGCATATATCAGGAAAAATGCGGAAGTATTTCATTCGTATTCTTCCTGGAGATAGGGTGCTTGTAGAGCTTTCTCCCTATGACCTGACAAAAGGAAGGATAATATATCGTTTTAAATAGAGGGACGGAAAATGAAAATTAGATCGTCAATAAAAAAAATGTGCAGAAACTGCCGGATAATAAGAAGAAAGGGTGTTCTTAGAGTCATTTGTAGAAACCCTAAGCATAAGCAAAAACAAGGATAAATGAGGTTAAAATGGCAAGAATAGCAGGAATTACATTACCCCTGGATAAAAGGATTGAAATCGGTCTGACATATATCTTTGGTATTGGGCGGCCAAGAGCAAATAAGATACTGGAAAAAGCAAAGATCGATAAAGATACCAAGGTTAACTCATTAAGTGATAGTGAGGTCAATAGAATTCGTCAGATAATAGAAAAAGATGAGATAATTGAGGGTGACCTGCGTCAGGAACAGAGTGTGAACATAAAGCGCTTGATAGATATTAATTCTTATCGTGGAATTCGTCACAGACGAAGACTGCCGGTCAGAGGGCAGCGGACAAAGACTAATGCTCGAACCAGAAAGGGCCCGCTTGGGAATCAGATGAAAAAATAGAGGTGAGAAAAAGATGGCAAACCCAAAAAGAAAGACAAAAAAGAAGAAAGTTAAAAAGGATATTGGATTTGGCGTAGCTGTTATTCAGTCTTCTTTTAACAATACAATTATTACTATTACTGACAAGAAGGGAGATGTTGTATGCTGGTCAAGTTCCGGAGTTGCCGGCTTTCGAGGTGCCCGGAAGGGGACTCCTTTTGCTGCTCAAACTGCTGCCCAGGAAGTCGCAAGTAAAGCAGACGATGCAGGAGTCAAATATGTAGATGTCCTCGTAAAAGGGCCGGGAGCGGGAAGAGAGTCTGCGATCAGGGCCTTACAAACTGCAGGCCTTGAGATAAAATCTATCAAAGATGTGACCCCGATTCCCCATAATGGCTGTCGGGTGAGAAAGAGAAGAAGAGTATAAATTGGTAATTCTATAAGGAGAAAATAATGCTAACTCAAAGAGAGCACACATGTCGTTATTGTAGAGTCGAACGGACGAAACTTTTTCTAAAAGGACATAAATGCTTAACTGATAAATGCCCGGTTGAAAAAAAACCTTATCCTCCGGGTGAGCATGGACGCAGGCGAAGAAGAATCTTAGGGTATGGGATTCAGCTAAGAGAAAAACAAAAAATAAAAAGATATTATGGCATGACAGAGAAACAATTCTTGCTATTTTTCAAAAGAGCCGATAGGAAGAAAGGTGTTACTGGGGAGATCCTGCTTTCCATGTTGGAGAGAAGATTAGATAATGTTGTATATATAACAGGTTTTTCCCATTCAAGGTTTCATGCTCGTCAGCTGATAACGCATGGTCATTTTTGTATAAATGGAAAAAAAGCGACCATCCCTTCCATGTTAGTAGATAAAGAAGATGTTGTTTCGTTCATAGAGAAATCGGATAAGCATGAGGAGCTGAATGCTATTGTTGAATCAAACAAAAAGAAAAAGATTCCCTCTTGGTTGGAAGTAAATTTTGATGAGAAAAATTCCAAAGTCCTTTCTTATCCCACACGAGAGGATGTTACGATTCCTGTGGAAGAACATCTAATAGTCGAGCTTTATTCAAAAGTATAAGGTATTGATTTAAACAGTATCAGAAGAGGAGGAATTATGACAGATACAGGATTTCAGAGGCCCAGACATCTAGAGTGTGATTATGAAACATTGACCGAGAAATACGGCAAATTTACTGCTCAACCATTTGAAAGAGGATATGGTGTTACCATAGGCAATTCACTAAGAAGAGTTTTACTATCCTCTATAAGGGGAGCTGCTATTACTAATGTCCGCATTCAAGGTGTTTTACATGAGTTCTCTTCTATCCCAGGAGTAGTAGAGGATGTAACTGATATTATATTAAATTTGAAAAGCTTACCGTTAAAACTTATTGGTAATCAACCTAAAATCATGACCCTAAAGATGAAAGGCCCTGGGGATGCTAAAGCTGCTGACATTGTTCATGATTCTGATATAGAAATACTTGATAAAGGTGTCCATATTGCATCAATGGATAAGGATGGGGTGTTGGATGTAGAAATGATAGTGATTAATAATAGAGGATATGTTTCTGCTGACCAAAATTATAATGCGGAACTCAGTGTTGACTATCTCCCCTTAGACTCTTCCCATTCTCCGATTGTAAAGGTTAATTACAAGGTCGAATCAGCTCGAGTAGGGAAAAAAATTGATTACGAAAAACTTATATTGGAAGTTTGGACAACAGGAGCTGTCAATCCTCAGGACGCGATTGGACAGGGATCTAAGGTATTAAGGGACCATTTAGCCATTTTCTTGAACATTGTTGATGAACCTCTGTTACGAGAGCAGCCTGATAATGAAGAGGAAATTCCTTATATGTCTCAAAAAGATATTTTATCTAAATCTATCGATCACCTTGAACTTTCAGTCAGATCTAATAACTGTCTTAGAGCTGGCGGAATTGAAAAGATTTATTATCTGGTGCAGAAGACGGAAGATGAACTTTTAAAGACTAAAAATTTTGGGCGAAAATCTTTAGCAGAGATCAAAGACACTCTTCAGGGATTGAAGTTGGGTCTAAATGTAAAGCTGCACCCTCAATTACTTGAGGAAATAGAAGGCAATAGTAGGGAGGAGGAAAAAGAGGAAGGAGCTGAAGAATGAGACATAGACTTGCTAATAAAAAGTTAGGCCGGAATTCAGCTCAGCGAAAAGCGCTATTGCGTAGTCTGGTCACATCTTTCCTGGAAAGGGAGCGGATAAACACTACACTTGCAAAAGCTAAAGCAGTAAGACCGTTGGCAGAAAAAATGATCACATTGGCAAAAAAGAATTCCCTTCATGCTAGGCGTAAGGTCTTACGGTTTGTCTATAAAAAAGATGTTGTTAAAAAACTCTTTGAGGATATCGGCCCTCGTTTTACAGAAAGGCCCGGCGGATATACCCGGATAATAAAAACCGGCCAGCGTGCAGGTGATGGAGCACAACAAGCTATCATCGAGCTTGTCGGGACTGAGTATAAGAAAAAATCCAAGAAGAAAGAGAAATTGTCCGAAAAGGCAAAAGCATCTTCTGCCCGCAAGAAATAAAAAGCGGGGTTTTTATTTGTCAGCTGTAACTAAGAGTTTTTGGCCGGGATAGATTTTTGATCTTGAAGAAAGCCCGTTGAGCTTGAGCAATAAATTAAGAGTCATTCCATATTTTTTTGCTATCAAATAGGGAGAATCACCTGATTTTACAAAATAAAAAGTAGAGCCTTCAGGTGTTCCGTTCTGGATTATCAATTTCCGACCTATCGCAAGGTTACTATTTTTAAGGCTGTTTAAAGATTTTATTTTCTGAATCGTAGTTCTAAAAGAATTAGCGATGAGATAAAGAGAATCTCCTCTCTTGACCTTATAAACCAATTTATTTCCTTCTTTTGTCAGATCTAGTGAACGGGAAGAGGAGTAGCTCCTTCCTCCTTGGGATGGAACCTTAAGTCTTTGACCGGGCCGGATGAGATAATTCCTGCTAAGGCTGTTAAGTCTGGCAATAGACGATATTGAGGTCCTGTATCGGCTTGCTATTTGTGATACTGTCTCGCCCCGTCTTACATAATGAATAACATAAGTAGCTTCTGGAGGAATCCAGCGGGAAAGGGAGTTTACAGTAGCGGCAGCTTCCTCCTGATACCCATATGGTACTTTAAGGTTGTAGTTATGATCAGGTGTGGATTTATGCCTGAGTTCAGGATTTAAATCAGCAATTTCATCATCAGGGAATCCTAATTTACTTGAAAAGCTTGTAAGTTTGATAGGTCGGTTGACTTCAATAGAATCATATTTAATAGGAGGATCAAGGGTAGGGAGGTCCATTTCATATTTAGCTTGGTCATTTACGATGAGAAGTGTTGCTATGAAACGGGGGACGAAACGTGAGGTTTCCCGGGGAAGCATGGGATAGAGATCCCAGAAATTATCCAGGTAGTTAATACGTTGTGCCTTTATGACACGTCTGACTCGGAATTCCCCGCAATTATAAGCAGCAAGTGCAGTTGTCCAGTCTCCGAACCAGGAATGGAGCTCTTTAAGGTATTTCACAGCAGCCTGGGTAGCTTTCTCAGGGTCCATTCGTTCGTCGATCCAGCGATCCCGCTTTAGACCGTAACGATACCCTGTGGATGCAATAAACTGCCAAAGGCCCAAGGCTCTTGCTCGGGAATAGGCCCTGATTTTAAACCAACTTTCTATCATAGGCATCCAGGATAGCTCTTCAGGTAGCCCTTCTTTGCGCAGTTTTTCCAGGATTATTTGCCTGTACCGGCCGGAACGTTTGTATCCTTCCTGGAAAGATTTTTTTTCTGTTGTTTGAAAGCTTTTAATTTCTCTAAGAACATATTTATTTTCAACAAGGGGGATCGTCTGATGATTTTCCCCGATGGCAGTAGCCTGTGAGGCATAAACTTCCTGTATCCTTCGGGCAATTAACAATCTGAGGTCATTTTTCTCCTGGATAAGGGGGGAGTCTGGAGGAATTGCTATTTGTAGAATGAGATTATATGCTTCATCCAAAGCTGTTATTGCAGTATCAAGGTCACCTTGATCCCAGGCAATGCGCGCCCCTAGATAGGTGTTCATGGCTTCTTCCATTACTTCTTCCGGGTCTTGTACTTCCTCCTTTTTTTCTTCTATTGGATTAAGTGGTTCGGTAACAGCTGTTTCCTGAATGATTTTATTTTCTATGGGAGGAAGCTCTTCCTCAGCCGGTTCAGTATATGTATTTATGGGTTGCGCAACCGGTTTTATCCGGGTAGCACAATTTGCCAGAAACAATAAAGTTATTATTAGGGTCGGGATTAAGATATATTTTTTTGACATTTGTTGTTTTCCAGGAAACAGTATTTATAACATTTGCCAGGGTTGTCGTCAATTCAAACTTATCAACTTTTTTGCAATTTTCAAACCGTCTTTTTTAGTAACAAACTCAGTTTCAAGCTGAAGCTGATATAGTTGTTTAAGCAATTTTCCCATTTCAGGTCCGGGTTGAACACCGAGTTTCATTAGATCTCGACCCATGATTTTTGGCGCAATAGTTTTTTTAGAGACATTTAAAGCTATAAACTTACTAATAATCCATTGGCTCATTTCATCCAAATCGTATACTGGGGTTTCGTTTCTGCCAGCCCGGTCAGCTGCGTCGAGATAGATAAGTAGAGTAATTTCTCCCGATACATCTACGGCAAGCCGGTTAAAGGCCTTTTTTGTGATAATCTTGCGGTTTTGCCAGAGTTCTGATACCCGGTGGTGGCAATGGATAAGTGATAAAACAGTTTTCCTTATATCATATCCTTCCCAGGAAAATATCTTTAACCGGTCGAAGATCTTCTTTGTTATCTTTTCACCTATAATATCATGGTGGTTATTGGTGATCACCATCCTGCCTTTTTTAAATTCCCAATTAGCGGTTGCCGGTTTGCCTATGTCATGGAAAAGGGCGGCTAAGAGAAGTGCAAGCCTTTCTTGCCGGGATAGATCTGATTTGTTTGCCAGTCGCTTTGCCTGGTCAACTGTGATCTTTGTATGCTGCCAAACACTGTTGTGACCGTATTTATCCTTTTCCGGATGAAACTTCGAATCCTGGATAGAGAGGGTGAGGGCATAAAGTTCAGGAAAAAGCTGACGCAGGGCATCAAGTGTAAATAATTCTTCCAGCCCGAATGAAGGTTGGGTAGAGTCCAAAAGGATTTTAAACAGTTCTTCATTGACTCGTTCCACACTCAGGCCTGTAAGGTCGACCTTTTTTGCAGCTGAATATATCTTCCGTTCAAGAGTAAAACCCAGCACCGAGGCAAAACGGGCAGCCCGGATGATACGCAGCGGATCATCAGGAAAAGCCTTTGGGTTCGTAAGTCTGATTTTTTTTAAGTTGATATCTTCTTTTCCGTTAAATGGGTCAAGAACAGCTCCGTCTTCAAGGTGTACGGCCATGCTGTTGCATTGGAAATCTCTTCTTCCAAGGTCGGCTTCAATCGGCATGTCAGGATCTGCCTCAATAATAAAATCTTTGTGGTCCCTTGGTCTTTCTTTTTTTGGCTTATCTTGCCTGGGGAGAGCAATATCATAGGTATGGTCGGCTTTAGTAAATTTTATAACTCCAAAACTCTTTCCGACCAGATCGACTCTCCCATGAGGCTTTAAAGTGTTAATTATTTCCTGTACTGTGTTATGAGTTATAAGCAGATCAAATTCTGAGGTTATTCTATCCATTATTTTATCCCGAACACAGCCACCAACTGCATATATGTCTTTACCAAAGAGACGGATAAATAGTTCTTTTTCCGGGAAATCAATAACGATTTTATCCATTGTATATTCAATATTTTACACTGATTCCTTCAGGAATACAATTGACCTGAACTATTCATAAAAATTGCCGCTGCTGTATTCAAAAAACAAAAACTAATTTATTCAGCGGCACTTTTTACCCTCCGGGCGAGCCGATCTCACCGCATCTACTTTGTTGCAGCGGATTCGCGGTGAAATACCACAGCTTCATCCGCTACGCCTCGTACCTGCGGCAACCTCAACTCGTGAATAGTCCAGGGTAGCCTGAACTATTCATAAAAAATGAAATTCAGGTGTGGCTTATGCTCGCTTCAGATTTTTATAGAAAACGAAATGGTTAAGTGTTTATTCGTGGATTAAGTGTAAAATATTGATTTAAAAAGTGGTATAATACATATCGACATCTTTTATGAATAGTTCAGGTTAGTGTATCCTTGGTATTTAATTTATATTGAGAGGAAAAATATGATTAAAAGAATATGTTTATTCTTTATGGCTTTGTTTATTATTTTTAATTCTGTTCTCTTCTCAAAACTTAATGATGATATAAATATTTCCCTGAAAGAAAAGCAGGTTCAGGAGTTAAGCCAGAGTGGACTTACCTTAGTTTTTTATCTAGATATATCCAATTCATCTTCTAAGACATATTATCTCTCCGGATACAGCTACCGATTTATTGTAGATCAAAAAGAGTATATCCGCCTCAAGACTCCCCTTGAGCAAGGACTTAAGATCGAAGCTTTAAGCAACACACTTATTGCTCTGCCTGTGAAGATCACCTATGATCTTCTGTTTAATGCTATAAGTGGATTGAGACAAAAAACAATAGGGCAGTGTTATATTATGGGAGAAATGGCTTTTTCTGATGGGAGAAGAGATAAAGGCCAGCTGTCATTTGCTTTTAATGGCGAGTTTCCGATTTACAAAGCTCCGGAAATAGAATTAAGGGCTTTAAAATCCAACAGTTTGACCATTGGCGGAGCTGACCTGGATTTTATTGCAAAAATTAGAAACCCAAACGGATTTGAGATTTGGGCTGATAATGTCAATTATGAAATTATGTTCGGGGGGCATCTCGTTAAAGCAGGAAGGATCACAGAAGATATGGAGATCGGAGAGGAGGGGGAGAAGGAAATTTTAATCTCTATGCTGTTAAATTTTTTTGATGTAGGCAGGGATGTATACGCAATTCTCCAACAGGGTTCTGTAAACTGTAATTTTGTGGGAGAACTGGAACTAAGAACAGCATGGGGACGATTAAGATTTCCTTTTGAATTAAAGAAAAAAGTCCCGATTATTAAAACAAACTAACGCTAGCACAGTTCGCAGTCGGCAGTTTGCAGTAATTTTAACAATGAAACAGTGAAACAATGGAACAATGAACCTTCCAGCTAATTGAATTTTTTTATGATAAGCATAATAATTCCCACCTTTAATCGGGCTGGGTATCTTCGGGAGGCGATACGATCAGTACTAGAGCAGGATTATTTCTCTGAAAATCCTTACCCAGGTACTTACGAACTTCTTATAGTGGATGATGGCTCAAGTGATAATACTAAAGATGTGGTTGGTTCTTTTGGAAAAAATGTTAAATATTCCTTTCAAAAGAACAAGGGAGTAAGCTCGGCCCGGAACCATGGCCTGGAATTAACAAAAGGTGAATTTGTTGCCTTTCTTGACTCAGATGACCTCTGGAAGAAAGAGAAGCTTTCTGCTCAAATGGCTTTTATGTTTGACCACCCGGAGGCTATGATCTGCTGTACGGAAGAAATCTGGATTCGTAAAGGAATTTTTGTAAATCCCAGAAAGAAACACCGTAAATATTCCGGATGGATATTTGATAAAGCCCTCCCCCTTTGCCTATTAAGCCTTTCTTCAGCTTTATTCCGCCGGGAACTTTTTGAAAGGATCGGCATTTTTGATGAAGAATTATTGGTATGTGAAGATTATGACCTGGGAATCAGAATAGCACGGAAATATAAGATGCATTTTATATCTGAACCGCTTATTGTCAAGCGGGGTGGCCATAGTGATCAGCTTTCTAAAAAATATTGGGGTATGGACAGGTTTAGAGTAAGAGCTTTAGAAAAGGCTCTCTGCCTGGACCTAACCTCGCAACAGAAACAGAAGGTCAAGCAGGAGATGGCTAAAAAATGCAAGATCTTGGTCAATGGTTTTGAAAAGCGTAACAAAAACATTGAGGCTGAGAAGTATTATAGTATAATGGATAAGTATGGGTTATAAGCCTATACAATTCCTAAAGCCTGCTAAATAGAGAATGGTAAATGGAGAACTTGGATGATTCACCCTGGCATGGACACAGGTAAGTCCCTGCGAAAGACAGGGATTTCCCCCGGCGGGGAAATCCCTTCCTGTCCTCACAACGCTCTCCTCGAGATTCTCTCGAGGAACCATGCCCGCGTTGTTCCGGATGGCTTTCTCCGGGATTTACCAGTATCCATCCCAGCTCTTTACCTGAGCTATTCATAAAAAAAGTCGATTATTAATAGAAATTTTATCGAAAACGAACTGAGTGATTGTTTATCCGCAGGAATTAGTATAAAATGTTGATTAGAAGATTTATCATAATTATTGACATTTTTTATGAATTGTTCAAGAGAACTTGGATTATTCACGGGTCGAGGTTGCTGCAGATACGAGGCGCAGGGGATGAAGCTGTGGTAAAGGCAGAAAATAGTTAATGGAAAATGGTAAATGGGAAAAACCGTGAAATGTGAATTGTAAAATGTGAGATGTTATGTTAAAAGATTTGCTTATTATGAAATTCTGATGTGGCTGAAGCGAGCACAAGCCACACCCGAATTTCATCTTTTATGAATAGTTCAAGTTAATGAGTATTCTGGATATTATTAAGACCCGCCGCAGCACCCGCAAATATAAGCAAACTCCTATTCCTGAAGATGTGTTCCTACGGGTGATAGAAGCTGCTCGCCGGGCTCCTTCAGGCAAGAATTTTCAACCATGGAAATTTATTATTGTAAAAGACCGGGCTTTAAAAGAAAAATTGGCTGAGGCTTCCAGGGGGCAGAAATTTATTGCCCAGGCGGCTGTTGTTATTGTTGCCTGCGCTTACCCTGAACAAAGTTATCAAAACCAGGGGAATTATATGCAGTCCTGGTCAATTGATCTGACCTGTGCCTTAGACCACCTTATGCTTCAAGCTCGGGAAGAGGGCCTGGGAACCTGTTGGATAGGAGCTTTTGAAGAAGAGAAAGTCAAGCCGATTCTGAATATTCCGGATAAGGTAAAGGTGTTGGCTTTAACTCCCTTGGGTTATCCGGATGAAGAGCCACGTGACCGGGGGAGGAAGCCTCTAGCAGAGATTATTTCATATGATTCATTCTGAAGACAGTAAATAGAAAATGGTAAATGACAGAAAAGCCAGAGTAATACATAGATATTCGTGGTTATTAATAGTTATTTATAGTTATTTTAATTTACCCGGACGTTAAAGAATAATTGTTTCATTGCTTCATTGTTTAACCCTTTAAAAAGTAAAAAATGACAAATGGCAGTAAACTGGTTTTCTTAGAACCAGTAATTTAGTCCGATGGAAATCTGATATCCGGTTAGATCAAAATTTTCAAAACCTTCGAATCCTTGGTCTGCTGAAAAACTCCCTTTAGCAATATTGTATTTGAATTCTGCTTCAATACTGATGCGATTGGCTAAAGGAACCATAAATCCGCCAAAAGCATGGAATCCAAAAGAAATTTTACTTTCTTCTCTGGCGTCAACTTGATATATCGGATATTTCCAAACTTCGTTATCACTATCCCACACTCCCTCCTTGAAAAAGATCATATCTCCCTGCATTGTAACTGTCCAAATATACATTCCTGCTCCGCCTCCTACATAGGGAATGATCTTGCCGCTTCTTCCCATAGGGGTTAGTTTTAAAGATACCTGTACAGGAGTGTTGGATACGGAAAATACATGGCTGGGATAGAAGTCTCTTTCAAAATCAGGTATATCAGGGTAGGCCCAGTCTCCGTCATAATCACTGTATCCTACATAGTCAAGATATGTGCCGACTTTTTTCTTGTTATATCCGTCTACACTAAACTGAAAACTGATTTCATTAGTAAGGAAATATTCATAGGCAAAACTGAAGCTGGAGTTTTGAAAAGTTGACTTTGTAAAGTCCATATTTTCAAATTCAATATCCCACAGGTCGCTTTGAGCCCGGGGGATAAAATATCCTACGCGGAATGAGACGATGTCTGAAAATGCCAGACCTGTAAGCATAAACATAAGCGTAAAAAAGATAATTAAATATTTTTTCATTTTTTTCTCCTTCAACCTTCAATTACATGTATTGCAAAAAGTGTGCCAAATACAAAAAGCTATTTCCAGAGGAAATACTATAATAATATTGTTCAGGAAAAAGGTCAATTGTCCTTTTTTCAACATAGTATCCTGGATTATGGTAAAATAGCAGGGTTATGTTGAAAACAAAGATAATTAATATTAATCCGGAAGAAATTGAAGAAGATAAACTTGGGGTGGCCTGTAAAATTCTCAAAAAAGAAGGTATAGTTGTCTACCCTACAGAGACTTATTATGGTCTGGGCGCCGGCTGTTTTTTCAGGAGTGCTGTTAAACAGATATACGGCCTGAAAAAAAGAGATGGTGTTAAACCTATGTCGGTTGTGATTTCAGATATTGGCATGCTGAGAAGTATTGCTGCTGAGATACCTCCTCTTTTTCCGGCCTTGGCCGCTGATTTTTGGCCGGGACCGTTAACGATTATCTTCAAAGCAACGCCGCAAATACCGCAGGAGCTGCTGGGAGCAGGCAATACAGTTGGGGTTCGCCTTCCTTCTCATCCCTGGTTGAGAGCTTTGGTCAAGTGCGCCGGTTTTCCTTTAATTGCAACGAGTGCTAACGTATCTGGGCAGAAAGAGATAAGTGATCCGGATAGGGTAATAAGTAAATTTGATGGAAAAGTCGAACTGATAATAAATGGAGGCAAGACTCCGGGGAAATTCCCCTCTTCAGTGATCGATCTCAGCACAGATAATCCTAAAATATTAAGAGCTGGGGCTGTGCCTGCTTCAGAACTTAAAAAATATCTACCCTAAACTTCAGGAAAATTAAGGGAAACCAGAAAAACCAGGAAAAACAAAGACTTCAGGAAAAGAAGCATTAAAATTCTAAGTTATTTGCAAGCAAAGCTTGCGTTATTAATTGTAATTACTGGGCTAGCGCCCATGTTATTAATAGTTTTAAAAGCAATGAATTACGCAGGCGTTAGCCTGCAAATAACCACGAATAACTATGAATTATTTTCTTTATGTCAGTATGTCCGTATTCTTAACAATGAAGCAATCTAGCAATTTAACAATTAATTTTCCCTAGAATAAGTCTATTTCACCTTTGAGCCCGTAGGTACATCATCTCCGAAAAACGGGACAATAGCGCTTCCGTCTTTCATTTCCGCTGCCAACAACATGGCCTGAGATTCAATACCGCGGATAACGGCTGGTTTTAGGTTGACTATGACAATTGGTTTTTTCCCTACCAGGTCATTAGCTTCATAGGTGTCAGCGATTCCTGAGATCATCCGGCAGGTTTCACCCCCTATATCAACTTCCATTTTAATAAGTTTTTTGGTGCCCTCCACTTTTTCAGCCTTTATGATCTCTCCTACTCTTAGGTCCATCTTTTTAAATTCGTCAAATGTAAGGTAGTCCATTTTTTTCTCCTCTTCTTTAAGAAAATCTTTAAGCTCGATCCTGGGGAACAGAGGCTTAGTTCTCTGTATATTTTGGCCAGGCTTAAAATCCTCAAATTCAAGCTCAGCAAAGGATTGATCTGAAATAGATTTATCTTCTCCCAATAGGGCCCATATTTTATCTGCTGATTCAGGCATGACCGGATAAATAAAATATGCGATCGTCCTAATTGCGGCTGCAGCCTGAAAGAGAATGCGGGCCAGCCGCTTCTTTTTTGATTCAGCTTTAGCCAGCTTCCAGGGCTCGTTGTCTGCCAGGTATTTATTGACTAAGTTAATATATACCCATGTTTCTTCCAGGGCTTTGTTTATAGCAAATTCCTCATAACAGGCGAATACTTTATCTTTGCAGGTGACAAACTCTGCTTTGAGTTTGTTATCGGTCTCGTTTTTCTCATCCATTTCTATGATCTTTCCAGAAAAATATTTGTGGATCATAGTAAGAGTGCGCTGAACTAGATTACCCAGGTCATTTGCCAAGTCGGAATTCACCCGGTGAATAAAGCCTTCATGAGAGAAATTTCCGTCCAAGCCGATGGGGATTTCCCGCAGAAGAAAATATCTGAGAGGATCAGTGCCAAAAGTATTAAGAATAACATGAGGGTCCAATACGTTTCCTTTGGATTTTGACATCTTTGTTTTGTCTTTGAGCCACCAACCATGACCGAATACTGTCCTGGGCAGAGGAAAGCCGCCTGCCATAAGAAAGGCCGGCCAGAATACTGCGTGGAAGCGGAGAATATCTTTACCAATAAGGTGGACATCCGGAGGCCAGAAATTATTATATAGCTCAGGGTTCCAGTCATAGCCGATTCCCGTTAAGTAGTTGTGTAAGGCGTCGAACCAGACATATATTGAATGATCAGGATCGTCTGGTACCGGAATACCCCACTTTACAGTAGTGCGTGTTATACTTAAGTCTTTAAGCCCTTGTTCCACGAAACTTTTAATTTCGTTCATGCGGCTTTTTGGCCGGATAAAGTGTGGATTTTTTTTATAAAGATCGAGCAGGGGTTTCTGATAGGCGGAAAGTTTGAAAAAGTAGCATTCTTCAGATACTTTTCCAGCCTGCTCTCCACAATCCGGACAAATCTTGTTACCTTCCTTTTCCAGAGGGATATCATCGGAAATAAAGTTTTCACAGGATACACAATAATACCCTTCATAAATGCCTTTATATATATCTCCCTTAGTCTTCAATTTATGAAATATTTTCTGCACTCCTTTCTCGTGGGAAGATTGAGTTGTCCGGATAAAATAATCATAGGAGATATTTAAAGCCTTCCATAGGTCCTTAAACCTTCCTACTACCTGGTCTGCGAGTTCAATCGGTTTTATTCCTTTTGCTTCTGCCCGCTTTTCGATTTTTTGTCCATGTTCGTCAGTTCCTGTGAGAAAAAATACCTCATTCCCGCTAAGTTTTTTATAGCGGCTTATGGCATCAGCAATAATAGTTGTATAAGCATGGCCGATATGAGGTATATCATTTACATAATAAATCGGGGTTGTGATATAGAATCTATTCTTAGACTTCTCTGCCACCGGATAATCCTCCTCTTATTAAGGTCATAGCTTCAGCCCGGGTTGCGTCATGGGTTCGAAAAGATCCTCTGACAGCGGAAGTTACTGTCAGGCTCCTGGGTTTTTTAACTCCTCGCATTGACATACACATATGTTCGGCCTCGATAACGACCATGACACCCAAAGGTTTTAATGTTTCATTTATCAGGTCAGCGATTTCCTTAGTGAGCCTTTCCTGGACCTGCAACCTGCGGGTAAAAGTCTCAACTACCCGGGCTAGCTTGCTTAGGCCTACGATTCGGCCTCCTTTTGGGATATATGCAATATGGGCCACTCCGGCAAATGGAAGTAAATGGTGCTCGCACATAGAGTAGAGAGGAATATTTTTGATCAAGACCATCTCGTCGTGTTTTTCTCCTTTAATCGGCTGGAGAAATTCGGCTGGATTTTCCTTTATGCCGCCCAGAATTTCTTCACACATAGCCGCGACTCTGGCCGGGGTTTTTTGTATGCCTGGTCTTTGAGTGTCTTCTTCTATTCCCTCTAGGATAAGTTTGACTCCTTTTTCGATCTTCTTTTTATCCACTTGATTCTCACCTCTCTTTAGTTTTTCCTTATTTTATTATACTCGTTTATGGCAAGTTCTATGATTTTTTTTACTGGAACCTGTTTTTTTTCAGCTATCTTCCGGCATACGGAAAATTCAGGCTGGATATTCACTTCTTTGCCCTTAAGCAGGGAAACTTTAACGTCTAATTCTTCTCCCAGAACTTTTATTTTTTTTATGCTGCGTTCGAGTATCCTGCGTTCGACCGGGAAATAACGGACTCCGATCGAGGTTGTTTCTGCAAAGACTGCCTGGACAAGCGTATTCATTTTCTCAAAAGTTGCCAGGATCGTTATTTTTGTTGCTAAGCGGTTTTTTTTCATGATAATGGGAGTAAAAAATACATCCAGAGCTCCCATTTCAAAAGCCTTCTCCAGGAAAAAAGCAAGAATTTGAGGATTAGCGTCATCAATATTGGTCTCGATCTGGAATAGTTTTTTTTCTGAGCTGAAACTTTTACTTTCACCATAAAAAAGTCTCATGATATTGGGAAAACCAGGGAAATCTCGTCCTCCGGCCCCGCAGCCAATTTTTTTATAGCGAAGCTCAGGGAAAGAGAGGAACTTTCTTGCCATAGTTGAGATTATAGCTGCTCCTGTTGGAGTTGTTAATTCTTCTTTTACCCCGGCAGAATAAACCGGGATGCTGCTTAAGATTTCTGCTACAGCCGGGGGGGGTACAGGCAGGATTCCATGGGAAGTATTAACACTGCCTGCTCCTACATTCAGAGGAGATGAAAAAATATCGCTGATCTTCAGGTTTTCAATCAGGAAACAGGTGCCGACTATGTCTATGATCGCATCATCTGCTCCGGCTTCATGCAGATGACACTCCTGGAATGAATATCCGTGGACTTTGGATTCTGCTATAAATAATGTTTTAAAAATCTTAAGGGAATTCTCTTTTACATCCTGGGAAAAAACACTCTTTTTTATCAGGGCTTCAATATCGCTCCATTTTCTATTGAGCTTTTCTTTTCTCCGGACTTCAACATCTGCTTTTAATGCACGCAGAGAGGATCTTTTAGTTTCTTTGACTGAGATTTTTACAGGAAGACCCAGAGTGCCCATTTTTTCTTTAAATACGGATACATCTGCTCCCAGGTCGAGTAAAGCACCAAGCATCATATCCCCGCTGATTCCGGCCGAGCCATCAACATATATATAGTTCATTTTTAATTATTCCTTTTAGAGATTGCTTGTTTAAGCCTTGCGTTTATTTGCGGCAAAATTTCACCGGCTTTACCCCGGAAAGAAAAATCTACAAAGGATGAAAGGGATGTGACATCCGGGTTGATTTCCACAACTTTTGCTCCGCTTTCTACAGCTGTGAGAGGCAGAGAAGCTGCCGGCTGGACTTCTGCTGAAGTACCTATTACAAACATCAAATCACAGTCTGAGCTTAGGGAGAAGGCTTTTTGCAGTGTATCTGAATCAAGGGATTCCCCAAACCAGACTACATGAGGCCTTAAAAGTGCCCGGCAATCAGGGCATACTAGGGGAATTGCTTTGAGAGGAGTATCGCAAATCTCTAGAATTGTCCCTTCTTTAGTGCATCTTGCTTTCCAGATATTACCGTGCAGTTCCAGCACATTCCGGGAGCCGGCTTTTTGATGAAACCCATCGATGTTCTGAGTGATTATGGCAAATGAGGGGAAATGGGCTTCCCATTCTACCAAAACTTTGTGCCCTTGGTTGGGCTTTTTGTCAGCTATGATCCCCCGGCGCCAGTCATACCATTCCCAGACCAATTTGGGATTTTGGCTGAATGCAGCCGGAGTGGCAAGCTCATGTGGCCTGAAGTTTTTCCAGAGGCCGTCCTTTCCCCGGAATGTGGGTATCCCTGATTCTGCCGATATCCCGGAACCAGTTAGAACAGCGATTTTTTTGGCATAAAGGAGGGCTGGGATGAGAGATGTAAAGTCCTGGTTTTTTTTCAATTGATTTTCCTATAACCAATAGAATAACTGAATTGGCATTAAAACTCAAATTCATATAGCCTGACCTATTCATAAAAAAATGGCGATGTTTATATTACTATTTTTTTTTAGCGGCATACAAGATTTTTTCAAGAATGATTATTGTAACTTTTTTCTTGTTTTTATTTTTAATTTTAATCGCCATTTTTTTACTCTTTGAGCGAGCCGATCTCACCGCATCTGCTTCGTTACAGGGCATTCGCGGTGAAGGACCACAGCTTCATACCCTGTGCCTCGTATCTGCGGCAACCTCGACTCGTGAATAATCCAGGACGGACATTTGCCTGTGCCTTGACTTCTGCAAAGATTAATTATATACAAATAAGCTGTGTTATTTATGAAAAGGAGATTGCATGTCAAATGTAAGTAACAAGGAATTACCTCAGGTTGAAATCGGGATCATGGGAGGAACCGGCCTTTATCAGATAGACGGGCTTAAAGTCCTTGAAGAAATCAATATAGATACTCCCTTTGGCAAGCCTTCAGATTCTTTTGTTCTCGGTACTCTGGATGATAAAAAGGTCGCTTTTCTCAGCCGGCATGGCCGGGGGCATCATATTCTTCCTTTAGAGATAAATTACCAGGCAAATATTTATGCTTTTAAAATGCTTGGAGTAGAAAGAATCTTATCCGTAAACTCGGTCGGTTCTTTAAAGAAAGATATTCGACCTCGGGATATTGTCCTGTCAGACCAGTTTTATGACAGGACCAGGCGTAAAAACACTTTTTTTGGCAATGGAGCTGTTGCTCACATCAGCTTTGCCCAGCCTGTTTGTCCTGATCTTTCTGAAGTTTTGTATAAAGTCGGGCAAGATCTGGGCTTACATATTCATTTAGGAGGGACTTATCTATGTATTGAAGGGCCCTCTTTTTCAACCAAAGCTGAATCTAATATATACCGTTCATGGGGATGCGATGTTATTGGCATGACCAGTGTTACCGAAGCTAAATTGAGCAGGGAGGCTGAGATCTGTTATGCTACTATGAGTCTGGTCACTGATTATGATGTCTGGCATGAGGATGAGGAAACGGTTTCGGTAGATATGATCCTGGAAAATATGGCAAAAAATGTCGACAATGCTAAAGCTTTAATAAAAAAAGCTGTAAGTTTGCTGCCGGAGCGAGATACAGGAAAATGTGACTGTATGTTTGCCATGAAGAACTGTATCGTCACCAAAACAGACTTTATTCCCCAAGAGACCAAGGAAAAGCTTCGATATATAATCGGCAAATACGTAACCTGAATTATTCATAAAAAATGTCGATACAAATACTGAGTAAATGGAAAATAGTAAATAGAAAATGGCAGGAAGCTGTTTCATTGCTTCATTGTTCCATTGTTAAAATCAGAACCAACTGTCAACTATCAACGGCAGATTGGGTTACCTCTCAACTCGTGAATAATGCCGGTAAACCTGAATTATTAAATAAAAAGGATGGATAAAAATGAGTTTGGTTATTGTAGGGTCTTTAGCACTTGATACTATTGAGACCCCTAAGGAAAGGAAAGAAAGAATCATCGGAGGCTCATGCTCTTATGCTGCCCTTGCTGCCAGTTATTTTACTAATCCTAAAATTGTAGCTGTAATCGGAGAGGATTTTCCCGCAGGGATCATCGACCTTTTTAAGCAAAAAGGCATTGATACGCGGGGAGTGACCAAAGAATATGGAAAAACCTTTCATTGGGAAGGACGTTACGGGTCTGATCCAAATCAGCGGACGACCATAAAGACCGAATTAAACGTCTTTAAAGATTTTAAGCCCCGTCTGCCGAAAGACTACTGTAATACTGATATCCTATTTCTGGGAAATATCGATCCTGACCTGCAGAAAGATATCTTATCCCAAGCCCGCAGCCCAAAACTTGTGGCCATGGATACCATCAACCTTTGGATCGAGAACAAACCTAATTCTCTCCTAAAAGTTTTAGAGCAGGTTGATGTTTTTTTTGCCAATGATGAAGAGGTCAAGCTGATTGCGGATGAGGTTAACCTGATCAAGGCCGGCAATAAATTGCTTAAAAAAGGGCCTTCCTTGATGATAATTAAAAAGGGGGAACATGGTGCCTTGCTGATGGGGAAGGATTTTGTATTTGGAACACTGGCTTATCCTTGCGAGAATGTTATTGATCCTACAGGTGCGGGAGACAGTTTTGGCGGAGGTTTCCTAGGATATCTGGATAAAGTCAATTCATTTAAGGAAGCAGATATCAGAAAAGCTGCTGTATACGGCAGTGTCATGGCTTCCTTTACTATTGAGGATTTTAGTATTGAAAGGATAAAATCATTAGGAGCTGAAGAGATAGATTCCCGGTTTAACGAGTTTAAAAAACTTGTCACATTTTAACTTGGATTATTCACGAGTCAAGGTTGCTGTAGATACGAGGCACAGGGTATGAAGCTGTGGAACTCCACCGCGAATACCCTGTAACGAAGTAGATGCGGTAAGATCGGCTCGTTCGTAGAGTTAAAAATGTCGATTACAAATAGAAATTATATTGTGAACGAAATAGTAAACTGAGTTACTGTAGGAATCAATGTAAAATACTGATTAAAAAAGATGTATAATACATATCGACATTTTTTATGAATAGTCCAGGTTAATTGGAGAAAGAATATGGCTGAAAAAAAACTACCGTTTGAGCCTTATAAGATAAAAACTGTTGAACCTCTAAAAATTACTACTCGGGAAGAGCGGGACAAGATCATCAGGGATGCCGGTTTAAATGTTTTTAGTATTCCGGCTGAAAAAGTCTTGATTGATCTACTGACGGACAGTGGGACTTCAGCTATGAGTAACCGGCAGTGGGCCGGGATAATGCTGGGAGATGAATCCTATGCCGGAGCCGGAAGTTATTTTAATTTTGCAAGATCAGTAAAAAATATTTTTGGTTTCAGGCATGTCATACCCACTCACCAAGGAAGAGCTGCTGAGCGAATTCTTTTTCAGGTATTGTTAAAAACAGGGGACTATGTTCCAAGTAATGTCCATTTTGACACAACCCGGGCAAATATTGAAGTGCTGGATGCGCGGGCTGAGGATTTAATCAAAGCAGAGGCCTATGATCCTGAGATAGTCATCCCATTTAAAGGGGATATTGATCTTGAAAAATTGGAGAAATTTATTCAGGGCAAAGGCCCGGAAAAGATCCCCCTTGTTATGCTGACTATTACCAATAACAGTGGAGGCGGGCAGCCGGTATCTATGGAGAATATTCGGGAGACCAGCCGTGTCTGCCATAAGCACGAGCTGCCTTTTTTTATTGATGCCTGCCGTTTTGCAGAAAATGCCTTTTTTATTCAAAAGCGTGAGAAAGAATATTCTTCCAAATCCATCCTTGAGATAGCTCGAGAGATCTTCTCTTATGCTGACGGCGCTACTATGAGTGCCAAAAAGGATGCCCTGGTGAATATCGGGGGCTTTATATGCCTGAATGATGATGTTCTAGAGGAAAAACTCAGAAATAACCTTATTGTCAGTGAAGGATTTCCAACTTATGGAGGCCTGGCCGGTCGCGACCTCGAAGCAATTGCCCGGGGATTGGAAGAAGTTGTTGGCCAGGATTATTTAGCTCACCGTATCGACCAAGTAGGATACCTCTGGGATCTATTAAACGAAGCGGGAGTTCCGGTTTATGCCCCTGCTGGAGGACATGCTGTTTATATTCTGGCGGATAAATTTCTTCCTCATATTCCCCGCGAGCAGTATCCGGGTTGGGCTTTGACTGTTGCTCTATATCGGGAGGCTGGGATACGGGCTGTTGAGATCGGCGGAGTTATGTTCTCTGGAAAAGACGAAAAAACCGGGAAGGACAAATTCCCGGAACTGGAATTAGTCCGCCTGGCAATTCCGCGGAGGGTATATACTGCATCTCATCTAAACTTTGTAGCTCAGGCTCTTATCGACCTTTATAAGGAGCGGGAAAAGGTGAAAGGTTTAAAAATTACCTATCAAGCTCCTAACCTTAGACATTTCACAGCCCGTTTCGAACAGATTTAGTCTGGGGTAGGTTAAATTGTTTGATTGTAATATAATTTAAGTATTGGTAAAATAGCTACAAAGTTTCAGTAAATTTTTAAAAGCATGAATGTATTTGAAGAATTTCCGAAGATAATAAGTGCATTTGAAGATGAAGATTTGAGATATGCTCTTGTGGGTGGAGTAGCAATGGCCTTTCATGACGAACCCCGGTTTACTAAAGATATTGACATTTTACTGCTCCCTGAGGATATAGCAAAGTTGAAAAAAATCCTTTCTGCGAAGGGATATGTTGAATCTACTACTCCCTGGACTTTTAAAAATGTTGATATAACCTTACACAGATTTCTAAAGATTGAGGAAAAGGAACACTTGCAGTTAGATGTGTTAACAGCAAATGAGAAAAGATCTAAACAAATAATTAAGAATGCATTAGAAGCTGAGTCAGAACAAGGGATTGTGCGAGTAGCTACAAAAAAAGATTTGATATGGATGAAAAAGCAACGGGATTCTGACCAGGACAAAGTAGATATTAAAAAATTAGAAGATGATAAAAATGAAGAGAATAGATAGGGTATTTAAGGAATTAAGCTCATTGTTCGAATTAAATAAAATAATCAATACGTATAAAATCAGGGGAGATAATTTATAATTCCAATACAGGTTAGATGCGGTAAAACCACATCAGCGGCAGCCAGAGCTGATAGGCATAGGGGAGTTTCTTATGGTTTACAAGTACTTTGGTTGTGCTCCAATTATGTACCAGGTTAAAAAGCAAAAATAGCTCTTCTACATCTTTTGGGGCATAGGTTGCAGCATGACGGATCCATTCGCCGCTGCCGTCTTCCCTATAAGTCGGCATCCTTCTTGCCAGATCGACTGCTTTTTTATATTTTGGGGAAGTTTTATAGCCGAACTCTATAGTAATTTTGAATTCTTTGGCCCTAGTGTCGGGGTGAAGGATGCTATCCAATTTTTCCTTCCTGGATCCATCGTTGCTGCTGTTTTTCCATATGCTCATATTAATAAAGGATAAAATCTTATAAATTTTATAGGCTATCCACGCGTATTTGTCAAATGATATCAAGATATTATAAGCATCCTCCCCGCTTTATCGCTCATTATAGATTTGGAGATGCTATATGGAATATTTGACAAGCGGGCGGAAAAAGAATAAAAGATGTATCTTTAAAACTACAATGCATGGAGATTTTTCAATGATTATTGTTGGCTGGATTGTGATGGCTTTGATTGCCATTTTATCTAAATGGATTTCTAAACTGATAGTAATAAACGGAACAAATCCTTTTGAGGCTATGATGGTCGGAATAATTATTGGGGCAGTCGCCCGCAATGCCGGCCTGTTTCCGAAGAAATGGGAACCATATTTAAAAAAATTTGAAACACCTCTTCTTTGGGGAATTATGCTGTTGGGAGCCGGATTTTCCATAAAAATCGCCTCAGAACTGCCGTTAAGCCTTATAGTGATTTTTACAACCATGCTGGTCGGATTCTTTTTTATTTATTTTATGGGGCGTAAAGTGGGGCTGCCGGATAAACTAAGTGCGCTTCTGGCAGTAGGGACCACTATCTGTGGAGGCAGCGCCATTGCTATAACTTCTCCCTTAATAAAGGCAAAAGAGGAAGAGACCAGCTATTCGGTCTCAACTATTGTGATCGCAGCCTTTATCTTGTTGATAACATTACCGTTTCTTGGGAATCTTCTCGGTTTAAACCAGACTGCTTTCGGGATCTGGGCGGGAACAGCCGTTCACAATACACCCCAGACAATCGGAACCGGCTATATTTTTGGAGAAGAAGCGGGACAGGTGGCTACGATCATCAAATTGACCCGTAATATGTTTATGATCCTGGTTGCGACCCTTGTATCCATCTGGTTCGGGGCCAAAGAAGCCAAGAAAAGAAGGTTGGGCAAAAAAGCTATACTAAAGGCTTTCCCCTGGGTTTTGTTCGGTTATATTGGCATGGCTGTCTGTGCTGTCAAAGGTTTTTTTTCTCCGGAGGGAATAATTTTTTTCAAGGCCGCCGGGAAATTCCTGATTCTTATGGGCATGGTCGGGATTGGATTCGGTACTAATTTCAGGGATATCAAACGGCTGGGAGCAAAACCTTTGATCGTCGGCATTGTGGGAGCAATAGTTGTAACTGGAGTTAGCTTGGTTATGGTCAAATTGCTTAATTTTT
>JAUVXM010000041.1 GCA_030603565.1 Candidatus Aminicenantota bacterium | reverse complement strand
TAAAAAAATGGCGATTAAAATTAAAAATAAAAACAAGAAAAAAGTTTCAATAATCATTCTTGAAAAAATCTTGCATATCATTGAAAAGAAAATAATAATAAAAACATCGCCATTTTTTTATGAATAGGTCAGGCTAAATGGAAAAACTTAGGTCTTTATTCGAATTCAGCCTCTATCGAATATTTGCAGTTTTGATCCGGTTTTTCCCGCGTAAAATCATCCTTTTGCTTGGGAATGAAACAGGCCGGTTGCTTTTTCACCTGGGCAGAAAACACCGTAGAATAGCCCTTAAAAATCTTTACACAGCCCTGGGAAAAGACAAGACACCATCTGAAATAGAAAATATTGCCAAGTTGTCTTTTCAATATTTTGGGAAGGCTTTTCTTGATATGATCTACCTCGCTCAGCTTAAACCTGAAAAAAGAAACTCATACTTAATAACAGATGGCTTAAAAAATCTTCAAACAGCTCTTGATAAAGGGAAAGGTGTTTTACTCTTATCAGCCCATTTCGGGCTTTGGGAAATACTCTCAGCTATACTATCTAAAGCCGGGAAACTGAAGGTTGTGGCCAGGCCTCTGGATAACCAACTCATGGAAGGGGAACTACTCAAGCTGAGAAACGCTTTGGGCGCCAGAGTAATCTCCAAGTATCATGCCTCCCGCAATGTTCTCCAGGCTCTTCGCAGAAATGAGATAGTTGCAATTCTAATCGACCAAAATGTTCTTCGTGAAGAATCTGTATTTGTCGATTTTTTCAACAAAAAAGCCTCTACAACTCCAGGGCTGGCAATGTTCCACCTCAGAACCGAAGCAACCATTATTCCGGCATTCTGTTATCCCACCCGGGATAACAAGTATCATGTAAAGATATTAAAACCCGTGGAAGTTCCCTTGTCAGAAGATTCTCAAACAAACATCCTGAATATAACTCAGGCCTGCACTAAGGTTATCGAAGAACAAATTCGAGCTCGACCTGAATCCTGGTTATGGTTCCATGACAGGTGGAAAAGCCGCCCAAAGTAAAGGCAGAAAAAGCGGTAAAAAGAATCAGGTCAGTTGATACAAAAACACGCAGAGCTGAAGGTGAAGCTGAGGGTATGGATACGCTCGCTTCAGATTTTTAACGCCATTCTTCTTCGTTTTTCTCGGCTGCTGCGCAACTCCCCCCGTCCGTGGGTCAAACATGCTCCCAGCCCGGCTGCGCCGGGTTCCCTCGAAAAGACTCATCAGAAGGCTAAATCTTCAATGTCGCTTAATCCATACCCTCAACTTCATCTGATAGCTTCAAAATTAATAAACCAGGTATCCATTATTACGATTAGCCTATAGTGAAACAGGATATCCTTCATAAATTTCATTACTATTCATTTAGACATAAGCTTTTTAGTATTTTTTTATAATAATAAAAAAAGCCATTTTTTCAACGAAAAGCACTATCAAGAATCAGGTTAATTGATTGAGAAAACCGTGAGCAAGGATGAGCGGGCATGGTTCTTCTCCTTTAAGGAGAAGAGAGCGAAGACTGTATCCGAGCGGATTTTCCTCGCTGGGGAAAATTCGCGTGTTTTCGGATCAACTAACCTGATTCTTGCTTAAGGCTAAAAAGCTTAGAAAAAAATTGAGGGAAGTCCCTTGAATATCTAACCTTGTCATTTTTACCATCTTTTATTATAGTATTTCCATACTTGCTAATTTTTATGAATGGTGACATATGAGAACAAATAAGCGCCCTTTTAACATATTACGTAAAGTCAATATCATCCCTGATCAGTTTGAATACGCTGACGGGTCTGTTCTGATAGAAGTGGGAAAGACCAGGGTAATAATTGCCGCTACAGTCGAAAATAAAGTTCCTCTCTTCCTTAAAGGCCAAGGATCAGGCTGGGTCACCGCCGAATATGCCATGCTCCCCCGCGCAACTAATAAAAGGACTATGCGCGAAAGAACTCCTAAAAGAATCTCGGGCAGAACTCAGGAAATACAGCGGCTTATCGGCCGTTCATTGAGAGCAGTTATTAACCTTAAAGACCTGGGAGAAAGAACTGTCATCATAGACTGTGACGTACTGCAAGCAGACGGCGGCACCAGATGTGCAGCTGTCACAGGCAGTAGTGTGGCCCTGGCATTGGCATTAAAAAAATTGATGGACGACGAAGTCTTGGATCAAATGCCTCTCAAAAACCTGGCCGGCGCTGTCAGTGTGGGCTTAGTCGACGGTAAGCCTCTGCTTGACCTGGATTATTCTGAAGATTCAAATGCAGAAACCGACATGAATGTTGTGGAAACCGACACCGGTGAAATAATCGAAGTGCAGGCCTCAGCCGAAAAAAAACCTTTTTCAAAAAAAGAATTCGATTCTCTCTTAACTCTCGCGGATAAGGGCATAAAAGAACTCATCCAGATGCAGAAAGATGTTCTTAAGAGAAAGAGTATGCTATTCATGGCCTATACTTGAATCGTTTAAGCAAGCTCAGGCAATTTATTAAAAATGCTAATACAGGGCTGAAAAGGAGGGTAGAATGAATCGTATCCTGATAACAGGAGGAGCCGGCTTTCTGGGAAGTCACCTTTGCGAATTCCTGCTGGATAAAGGCGCAGATATCCTCTGTATCGATAATTTCTTTTCCGGCGACAAAGACAATATCCGCCACCTGTTTTCCCATCCTTATTTTGAGCTCAGCCGTCATGATATAATCCATCCTTTTTTTGCAGAAGTGGACAAGGTCTATCACCTTGCCTGCCCGGCCTCACCCATCCATTATCAACACAATGCCATAAAAACAGTCAAGACCAATGTAATTGGCACTATTAACATGCTGGGTCTAGCCAAAAGAACAAAAGCCCGCATCCTGCTTGCCTCCACTTCCGAAGTTTATGGAGACCCGAAAGTCCATCCCCAAACAGAAGACTACTGGGGCAATGTAAATCCCATCGGTATCCGCAGCTGTTATGATGAAGGAAAAAGAATCGCTGAGACTCTTACCATGGACTATTCCCGCCAAAATAATGTGCAAATCAGGATCGCCCGTATTTTCAACACCTACGGCCCCCGTATGGCAATTAACGACGGCAGAGTTATCAGTAACTTTATTGTCCAGGCCCTCAGAGGAGAGCCCCTTGCTGTTTACGGAGATGGAAACCAAACCAGATCCTTTTGTTATGTTTCCGACTTGATCAAAGGCCTAACTGCTTTGATGGAATCTGAAAACATCACAACTCCCCTAAACTTAGGGAACCCTGATGAATTCACAATTGTCCAACTTGCAGAAAAAGTCCTGAAACTTACGAAAAGTTCATCCAAAATCACCCATAAACCTCTCCCCCCCGATGATCCGGTCCGCCGCTGTCCCGATATATCTTTAGCTAAACAAAAACTTAATTGGAAGCCGGAAATCGATCTGGATGAAGGATTGACTAAGACAATCGCTTATTTTAAGAAAAAATTAAAAAAATGACACCAGAGAAGTCTCCTTGACTTATTCTCTTGATAATTTTTAAATTTAAAGTTAATATATTCACTCTTTCATTTAGCCTGAACTATCCATAAAAAAATGGCGATTAAAATTAAAAATAAAAACAAGAAAAAAGATTCAATAATCGTTCTTGATGAAATCTTGCATATCACTGAAAAAAAAATAATAATAAGTACATCGCCATTTTTTTATGAATAGTTCAGGCTAAGGAGGTTAGGATGAATTTTGTCTCCACATTAGTATTAATAGGAATAATTGCTGTTGCTCTCTTTTTACTTGCCCTGCTTATCTCAAAGCAATATAAAAAAGTCGGACCCAATGAAGTACTGATCATATCCGGAGGGCGTAAAAAAAGCTTACTCAAACCCGATGGCACCAAATTAAAAATCGGCTACAGGTACAGGCTGGGAGGGGGAACATTCGTCTGGCCCCTCCTCGAAACCGTCGATATCCTTCCTATAGACGTTATTAATTTAAGCATAAAAACTCCGGAGGTCTTGACGCACGGCGGCATCCTTATTATGGCTGACGCCTCAGCCCAAGTTAAAATTAAATCCGATGAATATTCCATAACCCTAGCTGCAGAACAATTTTTAGGTTCCGGAAAAGAAGGTGTCCGCGAAGTATCCCAGACTATTCTTGATGGAAAGATGCGGGCAGTAATCGGAACTATGACAGTTGAAGACATTTATCGGGGAAGACATGAATTCGCAGAAAAAGTCACCAAGGCAGTAGAAAAAGAGTTTGAAGAAATGGGATTAAGACTACTCTCCTTTGCCCTAAAAGAAATAAGTGACACTCAGGGCTATCTAGATGCACTTGGAAAACCCTACATCGCTGCGGCTAAGCGTGACGCTACTATTGCAGAAGCTGAAACAGAAAAAGAAGCAATTGTCAAATCCTCTCTAGCCCGGAAAGAAAGCGAGATCGCCCGCCTTAATGCCGATGCCCTTATCGCAAAATCACAATGGGAAAATGAAGCTAAAAAATCCGAATCCCAAGTTGTTGTAAACAAGAAAAAAGCTGAAGCAGATTTTGCTTATGAACTTGAAAGGTTCCGCCTTAACAAAGCAATAAAGAAAGAGGAAGCCCAGGTCAAACAGATAGAAAAACAAGAAGCGATCAAAATTGAAGAGCTGGAGATCAAACGAAAACAAAGAGAACTTGACGCCAATGTTGTCAAACCTGCCGATGCCCGTAAATACCAGATAAAAGCCGAGGCTGAAGCCGAAGCATTCCGCCTAGAAGCTGAAGCAAAAGGCAAATCTGCGGCAACAAAGCTTGAAGGACAGGCAGAAGCAGAAAAACTCAAAGAAAAAGGCCTGGCAGAAGCAGAAACAATGATCAAGAAATCTCAAGCCTGGGAAAAATACAACCAGGCCGCAATCCTTGAACTCTATCTCCAGAACCTACCGGAGCTTGCTCGGGCTGTGGCAGAGCCTCTCTCAAAAATTGACAAGATAGTACTTGTCGGGGGAGACAAAGGAACCGGCGCAACAAAAATTACAGCCCAGGTCGCAGACATCCTGGCCCAAATGCCGGATGTAGTCGAGTCTTTAACCGGGGTAGATCTGAAAAAATATTTAAAAAACAAGCTCGGGCCTGAAGACAAAAAAGATACCTAAACTTGATTAGAGAATAAAAATGACAGTATCAGATAAAGCAAATAAGATCGGCGAATCGCCTACTTTAAAAGTCACTGCCAAAGCCAAAGCAATGAAAGCGGCAGGGATTGATGTGATAGACCTAAGTGTAGGAGAACCGGATTTTCCCACACCTGAAAACATTAAAGAAGCAGGCAAAAAAGCAATAGACGAAAACTTTACAAAATACACTCAAGCCGATGGTACTCCTCAATTAAAAGAAGCTGTTATTAGGCGTTTTAAAGAAGATTTGGGTCTTGAATATGATAAAAATGAGATAATCGTATCTTCAGGCGCAAAAAGCGCCCTCTATCATTTGATCCAGGCTTTAATAAATGAAGGGGATGAAGTTATCGTCCCTTCTCCATACTGGGTCACTTATCCCCATGCCATATCTCTTGCAAATGGGAAAGCCGTAATCATCCCCACAAAAGAAGAAAATGAATTCCTGATGACCCCCGACCAGCTGAAATCCTTTATAACCCCTTCCACAAAGGCTTTACTCTTGAACAACCCCTCAAATCCCACCGGTGCGGCCTATAAAAAACACGACCTTGAAGCCCTGGCTGATATCATCCTGGAAGAAAATATTTTTGTGATCGCAGACGAAATCTACGAGAAATTAGTATATGATGATTTTCAATTTGTCAGTTTTGCTTCCCTGGGAGAAGACATTAAGGATAAAACCATTATTGTAAACGGTGTTTCAAAAGCTTATTCCATGACAGGTTGGAGAATCGGATATGCTGCCGGGCCTGCAGAGATCATTCAAGGAATGGCAAAGATCCAGGGACATACAACCTCCAATCCCTGCTCTATCGCCCAGAAAGCCAGCCTGGAAGCTTTAGAAGGCCCCCAGTTTGAAGTATCCAGGATGGTCTCCGAATTCCAGAGACGCAGAAATTATGCTTTAATGCGCCTGCAGTCTATACCGCAGATCTCCTGTTTTAAATCTCAGGGGGCTTTTTATCTCTTTCCAAATATTTCCGGCTATTTTGAAAAGGAATTCAACAACTCCCAGATCCGCAATTCCTATGGGCTGGCTTATTATTTACTCAAAGAAGCCAGGGTCGCCATTGTACCCGGGGATGCATTCGGCGCTAATGACCACATCCGCATTTCATATGCGACCTCCCTGGAAAACCTGGAAAAAGGAATTGACAGAATTGCCGAAGCCCTGGGCCGTTTAAAAACAGCAAAAAAGATCAAACATATTCGCTTGAACAATGCTATCACCCGTCATAAAAAATCCGTTCCTGTCGATCCTTCCATTTCTGTTCAAATGCGTGACGCCCTGATATCTGAAATAGAATCCTTACTGGGATATGAAAACTATTTTGAATGGAATGCCAATATCAATGGCGTGATCGTGCAGCTGAGGACCAATGTCTCCCATCTCTATGATTTCTGGGTGGAAAATTGGTATCCCGCCCAGCTTGAAGCCGACCTGGAACCCCACGGCATAATATACGCTATTGACGGCATTGCAGGACGGGAACCGCGCTCCTTTTATAACTCGGATACAAAAACCGGGGTGCTGGTCAATACAGATAATTACGCCCCTCTTCGCAGCCTGGCCCTGGGTCTGGTAATGGACGTGTCAGAAAGGATATTCAACACCAATGCTATCCGGGGGATGACAGCAGACCTGGACGGCAACAGCCTGATATTGATAGGCGCTAAAGGCACAAAAAAGACAGCTCTCTTCTTTTCTCTGCTGCAAGAGGAAGGAATACGCCTTCACTCCAATGACCTCGTCTTTGTCCGCTTTTCAGGGGGAGTAGCCCTGGCGGATTCCCCTGATCGCAAACTTTTTATACCTACAAGCACGGTAGAATCCTACTCACGTTTAGCCGCTCTTTATGATAACAGCAAATGCGAAAATGTGGTGACAAAAAAAGAAGATTGCCGGGATGATAAATGTCTGCAGGAAGATGACTGCCGCCTGGATAAGGGCTCTCCTTTCTGCTATAAAGCAGCAAAAAATTCCTATGCCATGCTTGACCCCTATTGGATCCAGGGAACATCAAAACATATCAAACGTACTGCCCTTCGCTGGGTGTTTATCCTCCGCAACGACAGAGTATCACCGCCCTTTGTAGAAACAGAGGCCGAAGATGCTCTCAGAATCCTTGAATACGGCCAAAGCATAGGTTCCCAGACAGAGATCAGCCCCTCTAAAAGCCAACCCTTCTTCAATCCCCATCTGCTGACAACATCTCCGGAACGCCTTGAATCACAACGGGGCTTTTTCAGCCGGCTCCTGGAAAATACGCGGTGTTATCTGTTTAACAGCGGAGTGGCAACAGCTGACGACATCAAACGCATCATCTCTGGAGAACAATCAGATAAATAACCCTAAACTATTTATAAAAAATGTCGATACATATAATATTAAGTAAAATGCAAATTGAAAATTGTTTCATTGTTTCATTGTTAAAAACCTCTAAATAGAAAATGGTAAATGGCAAAAGGTTTTCATTTTGTTCCTCCCAGCTACGGCAACCTCAACTCGGGAATAACTCAGGAAATACAGCCAAATGAGCAGTAAAAGCATATATGATTTAGAGGCCTATAAAAACTTCTCTATAAAACTAAAAGAAGTTCTCAAAGGACCAAATGTCCGAACTGTTGACCTGAAATGGCTGGAACCAAGAGCAAAAGCTACGGGAATTAAAACTGAAAACGGCTCATACGGATGGAGAGCAGCAATATCAAGCCGCATCGCTCCGAAAACCGTCTATCTGGGCAGTGAATCCGTAAGGCTTCCTTCCCTGACACCCGTCCATAAAGAGCTTATCTCCCATGCCCCGGAAGAACTGAATAAGGTACTTCACCTTCTGCAGACACTTCCCATCTGCCATATACGCCGCAGGATGGGAGATAATAATACTTTCAATCCCATATGCAATCTGTATTTATCCGAAGCAGACCTAATCAATTACCGGTTAGGGTATATGTGGGGAACAACTATGTTCAAGCCTTCGAAGCAACCGGGCCCGGAATTTACCATGATCCACATTCCGGAGGAACACCCTCTCCGCCAGCAGGTTCTTGTCCTCCCCGAACATAATATCAATATCGCCCTTGGGACCGACTATATGGGGGAGAATAAAAAAGGTTTTCTGCGCCAGGCGATGTGGAGCGCAGACCAGGAAGGCATGCTCGGGCTGCACGCAGGCACAAAAATTGTCACGGCCCGCGGCCCTAACGGAAAGCTGAAGACCTATGGTGTATTTCTCTTCGGGCTCTCTGCTACAGGAAAATCCACCTGGTCCTGCCATCAATTGGGCCTTGACCATAAGCAGAAGGAAAAAACCCTAGTCACTCAGGATGATATCTGCTTCCTCCGCAAAGACGGTTCTGCTTTGGGTTCGGAAAACAACTTTTTTGTTAAAACAGATGTCGAACAAAAATACCAAGAAGCCATGTACAATGCTTTGATGGATAAAACAGCTTTATTCGAGAATGTGATAATTAAAGCCAACGGCCAGCTTGATTTCCTCGATGAAAGCCTTACAGCCAATGGAAGAGCGGTTCTGCAGCGGGATAAACTAAAAGTCAAGATCAAGGGAAAGATAGTCAATATCTTTTCAAATTCCATAAACCTCCCGCCTCTGGAAGAACTGGACGGGCTGATCTTTGCCTTTATCACCCGCCGGAATACAATTATGAACTTTGCCCAGCAGCTTACCCCGGAGCAGGCTGTTCTGGCCTACCTCTGGGGGGAAAGCACCCACAGTTATGCCAGTCAGCCGCTTAAGGCGGGAGAATCCGTGCGGATTGTCGGCACTGATCCTTTCATCATCGGCTCCAGGGCAAAAAAAGTAAACCGTTTGTATGAGATTCTTATGACCTTAGCAGCCAATTATCCCGGCAAACTGCAGTGCATGCAGTATAACACCGGCGGAATGGGTGAGATTATCGAAACCTATGAAGAAAGCGGGCAGAAGAAAAAACGGCTGGTGCGAAAGGTCAGGCGGGTGCCAATAAGCCTTATGGCCCAGATCCAAAGAGGTGATCTGCGGGGAACAAACACCTATGAGAAAGGTTTTCTCGGGACTAAAGCGATAACCCGGGCAGAAGGAAAAACCCTGGATGAATGGGATACCGGAAAATTTTATTCCCGGGAGCAGATTGAAGGATATATTCACAATCTTGTAGAGGGCAGAAGAAAATACACTGAGGAAATAGCGGCAGAAGGCCTTCGTGATGAAGTCCTATATGCGGCTGAACGCTCTTTCCGCATAGATAAAAGCGGCATAAAATCAAAAGTCACAGGAGCGGAGCAGCCGGAAGAAAAAAAGAAACCGGCCCATCCCTCTGAATTTAAATCACGGCCACGCCGGGAAGGATTCAAGCGTAACCGCTAACTAACCTGAACTAATTTCAGCTCTTACTTTCTCCATAAGCTCAGAAAGCGAGCTTTCATTATACCCTTGTACAGGTACCGGCTTATGAAAAGCCACTGTTATCTTTCCTTTTTTTATAAAGAAATTGCATTTAGGCATCAGTTCAAAGGACCCGGTTATGGTAAGGGGAACTATAGGCACGCCGCTGTTTAAGGCCAGATAAAAACCGCCCCGGCGGAATTGCTGCAGCTTTCCGTTCAGGCTTCTTGTTCCTTCCGGAAATATTAGGAAAGAATATTTTTTTTCCTTTATCAGGCTGACAGCTTTATCAATACTTTTTCTCCCCCCCCTCTTTCCTTTCCGGTCAACAGAAACACATTCCACGATCTTCATTGCCTGGCCTATCACCGGCACCTTGAACATTTCCTTTTTTGCAATAACATGGACAAATTGGGGAATAAGCGCTATCACTGCCACATCCAGCATACTCTGGTGGTTGGCCATAAAAACATAGGATTTATTTTTAGCGAAATTTTCAAGCCCGGATACTTCAATCTCAATTCCCAGAACAAAACATCCTAAGCGGAGCGAACTCCGGCTGATAAAAATAATAGGCTCCTGCCACTTAAACAGAGGACAAATAAGAAGCAGAGGAATCATAAGAATAGAAATAACAAGGTAAATAATTAAGAGGATTATTGTTCTCATTTATTAACCGGAATTATTCATAAGAAATGTCGATATGAATGATACTTAGAAAATGGAAAATAGTAAATGGATAAAAGCTGTAAGGCATGGACAATGGTAAGTCCCTGCGAAAGACAGGGATTTCCCCCAGCGGGGAAATCCCTTCCTGTCCTCACAACGCTCTCCTCGAGATTCTCTCGAGGAACCATGCCCGCGTTGTTCCGGATGGCTTTCTGCGGGATTTACCAGTATCCAGGCCAGCTCGTAAATAAAAAAAGAGGAACTTCAGATTGAACGGGATGTTTCCTGAAAACGGGACGCTAAAAGATATAGGGACATCACTAGTGCTGTCTCCCAATATCCCCTACTTTTGGGCCCTGCCCAAAACTGGAAGTTGCTTTTTGTTTTTTGGTGCAAGCCAAAAAGAAAAAGCAACTTGGTTTTATCCGTGTCTTATCCGCGAAAATCCGCGTCCCCAGTGTAAAAGCAGTAGGGTTTTCAACAATGTAGCAACAATGTAACAATGATTCTTTAACATCCGCGTCTTCAGCGTAAAATTCCGCAAATAAAAACAAAGAAATGTGAATTAAAAATAGGGGAGGGTGGGATTAGGAGAAAAAAAAAGGGCGGCTTTTTTAAAAAAAGCCACCCTTTCAACTTCTGTCTTAGGTGTTACTCAACTACAGCAACAGCACCTCCACCTTTGGTTTGCGGAGCGATAATCCATGTACCTTCTAAATTTACAAGATCAGCATTGAAATCATCCATACTGTCGACTGTATAAAATCCTGTTTCCAGATCACCTCCAGCATCAGAAAAAGATGTGTCGGTACCTCCACCAGCAGCACCATCTCTACCTACGGACCCAACTAAAAAGGAATCTGATCCATAATTTTCTGGGACCAACGTTACAGCAAAAGTAGAACTTGTAACACCACTTCCTGTGTAAATATAGAATCCATTTCCCCACTCGTCAGCCCAAGGACATATTTTCAGATAGAATGGCGCAAGATTTGAAAGCCAGTCAGCACCAGATGTAAGTGGCACAGGAGCAGCATCTGGAGCGCTTCCATGATCTGTTACGTAATCAGCAAGTGCGGTAGAAATACTCATAATAGCCTTCATAGTTGACTTCTGTTTGGCCTTTTGCATGGCTGTGATCGCATTGGGGATCAAGAGCGCAGCCAGAATACCGATGATCGCAACCACGATAAGCAGTTCGATCAAAGTAAAACCCTTTTCTCTTTTAAGCATTTAAAACCTCCTGTTATTTTCCAGTGATTCTTTTTTTTCACTAGATGTTTTCATGACACTTATCTAAAGCAACTTTTATGCCAAGCTGTACCTTGCTTAACTTCTTTATATTAAGCAGGTTACATATTCTCATCAGCCAACTCCATTCATTATTCAGCATTATTTGTCACCCGTTTGACAATTTTTGGCAAACCCCCTGCTTATAGAAGTCATTTTGCAATATATCATAATTTTAATAATTAAACAATGTAGAATGACCATTTACCATTTACTATTTACTGCCTTTATCCTGGTTTCCGGCTTCCGCCGGAATGACGATGCTTAAACTCACCGGAATGACGATTAGCTTTTAAGCTCATGCTTTTCAATCAAATAACGGAGGGAACGATAATTGACTCCTAAAATCGCTCCTGCTTCTTTGAGTCTTCCCGAGGAAAGGTCCAGGGCTTTTACAACGTATTTTTTAGAAATCTCATCCAAGGTTTCATTCAGGTTAAACCCAGGCTCCAAGTCAAGGCCTTTATTCGATTTTTTCCCGGGAGCCAGTAATTCAGCCGGAAGGCTCTTTATAGTTACCGTCTCCCTCTCCTCAATAGCAACTATTCTCTCAATAGTATTTTCCAGCTCTCTAACATTACCCGGCCAGGCATAAGATTCAAATATATTAAAAACCTCAGGAGCAATCCTCTTCATCTTGCTTCCCGCCCTCGTACAATGTTTCTCGAGAAAATGGGTTACAAGGAGGGGGATGTCGTCCTTACGCTCTCTTAGAGGCGGCATCTCAAAGGAAATTACATTTATCCGATAAAATAGGTCTTCCCGGAATTTTCCCTCATCCAGTCTCTGCTTTAAATCCTGGTTGGTAGCAGCGACTATGCGGACATCAATCAAGATCTCATCATTCCCCCCGACCCGCCTGATTCTTTTATCCTGGAGAGTCCGCAGGAGCTTGACCTGAGCAAATGAACTCAACTCCCCGATCTCATCAAGAAATATCGTGCCTTTCTCAGCAGTTTCAAACATTCCTTTTTTATGAGCAATTGCCCCGGTAAAAGAACCTTTAACATGACCGTAAAGTTCGCTTTCCAGTAAATTTTCCGGCAGTGCCCCGCAATTTACCGAGACAAAAGGCCTCTCCTGCCTGCGGCTGTTAAAATGAATGGCCCGGGCGGCAATTTCTTTGCCTGTGCCGCTCTCCCCACTTATCAGTATGGTAGAATCAGAATCACTTATCTTTTCAATTAAGTCGTAAATCTCCTTCATCTTTTTATTCTTGCCGACTATGTTTTCAAAACTGTTTTTTTCCTTGAGCTGCTGTTTCAGCTTGATATTTTCCGTTTTAAGCTTTCGTTTTTCCAAGCCCTGGGCTACGATTATCTTAAGCTCATCAATATCAAAAGGCTTCACTATGTAATCCACAGCTCCGTTTTTAAAAGCTTCTACCGCTTGTTTTAGAGTGCCGTACGCTGTGATCATAATGACCGGGGTATTAGGGGTTTTATCCATGACGTGCTTTAAAATATCCATACCGCTCATCTGGGGAAGCTTTATGTCAGTAAGGATCAGATCAAAATCCTCTTTGTCGATCAACTCAATCCCCCTGGGTGCAGATAGGGATGTAGATACTGAATAGCCTTCTTTTTCAAATACTATTGTGAGAAGGTCAATAATGCTTTTTTCATCATCTATTATCAGTATTTTATCCATGCTTAATATCCTTGTTTATTTATTGAATTCAGCCGCACTCCGCCAGGGAAATATGATGACTATTTTGGTTCCTCTTCCCGGGTCGGAAAAAGCTTCGATCCTGCCTTTATAATCATCGACAATGCGGTGGACAATCGCCAGCCCGATTCCTTTTCCTTCTTTAAACCCGGAATAAAACGGTTCAAAAAGCCGGTCTTTTTCCTCTTTAGCCATACCCGAGCCATTATCGGAAAAAACCAGAGAAATCTCGTCTTTTCCTTTTTTAATAAAATCAATCTTAAGAGTTCCCCCATCCGGCATAGCTTTTATCCCATTTTTAAGAAGATTCCAGAAAATCTGTTTAAACTGGTTTTTACTGCCGTAATATGTCAGTTTAGCAGACTTGTAATTTCCTTCTATCCGGTATTTATTAGCAAGCACGCCGCCTCTCTGCATCAGGGTAAGAGTTTCATCCATAAGCGCGGATAAGTTAAGCTCTGAAAAGGTCTCTTTGCTGGGGGATGCCATGTTTAAGAACTGCTCAATAGATTGAGATGCCCGCTGCGACTCATCGATTACTATATCCATAAGTCTATTTTGTTCTCCGGAAAGTTTCATTTCTTTCCTGAGCACCTGAATCGAGCCGGAGATAGCGGCTAAAGGATTGCGGATCTCATGGGCAAGCTGAGCAGAGAACTCCCCGGCAACAGCCAGATTCTTTTTTATCTCCAACTCCTTCTCAGCAATCTGAAGCTGCTTACGTGTCTTCCTTAGACTCCCGGTCAGATGGTTTATTAAAAAAGCAACCAGGAAAAAAACCCCCCAAGCAATAAATATATTGTTGAGCACAAACCCAAAAGAATATTCAGCCCGCTGACCGGAATAAAAATAGGGAATAACTCCCAAGTACATGCCATCTACCAGAATTCCAAAACACACACTGGATAGAGCAGCTGTAATATATGTCGCCCGGCTGGACAGAACAATACTTGCGGCGATTATCTCGAAAATATATAAAAAGTAAAAAGAGCCTCTCAGACCCCCGGCCAGATAAACTAAAAGTGTAATAAAGAGGAGATCAAAAAATATCTGTAACTGAACTTGAAAAACATAATATTTTCCCAAATGGTATAATATTAAATATATAAACGACAAAAAATAAACAGCGATTATTAGATAAAACAAAGGTAAGAAGATCAGGTGTTCGGAGGCCTCAAACTGCAGAAAAGTACTTATTATAATCGAAGTGATGATGATCAAACGCAGGATGATAAACCAGAGAATATCTTTTCTTTTTGTTTCCATAAGGGACAGTCCCGTTTCTTTGCTTGATTATAGTTCTGACAGCAGACTAAAAATCGGCAGGTACATGGAAATAACGATCATCCCGACCAGACCGCCTACAAAGATAAGCAATACCGGCTCCAGAACGGATAGAAGGGCTGCTACGGAAGCTTCCACTTCCTCATCATAAAAATCCGCTAATTTGACCAACATTTCATCCAGGGTTCCTGTCGCTTCTCCCACTCCTACCATCTGGACCATCATAAAGGGAAAAGCTCCGACTTCCTTGAAGGCATCTGTAAGGCTGGTCCCTTCAGCCACCATTGTCCTGGACCGCATAATGTAGTCTTCTAAAATCACATTACCCGAAGTGGTCGAGGTCACTTTTAAGCTTTCCAGCATAGGGACTCCGCCTGATAAAAGGGTGCTCAAAGTCCTAGTTATCCGGGAGAAACCGACTTTTTCCAAAAGCGTACCGAACAAAGGCAGCTTTAATAACATTTTATCAAATATTTTGCGGCCTTTCTCTGTTTTGCGGGCATATCTTATAAGGAAGATAAGCGCTATAATCCCCAGGAAAATAAAGATAATATAATTTTGGACAAAGTGGCTCACAGCCAAGACAAAAGAAGTTAAGCCGGGAAGGGTTGCTCCCAGTTCTGTAAAAATATTGGCAAAAACAGGTATTACCTTCCACATCATAAAAATCACAACAATTATGGCAAAAACCACGATCGTAAGCGGATATATCATAGCCTGTCTGACTTGAGATTTTAACTTAACTATTTTTTCCAAAAACTCCGCCAGCCGCCTTAACATAATATCCAGAGAACCGCTCTGCTCTCCCGAGGCGATTAAATTACAATACAGGTCATCAAAAACTTTGGGGAACTTTCGTTTTGCCTGATTCAGGGTCGATCCTGCTTCAACATCCTCCCGGATAGCTTCGATGACTTTTTTAAAATACTTATTTTTGGTCTGCTCGGCCAGAATATTTAAACTCTGGATCAAGGGAAGCTCTGCATCGATTAACACGGAAAGCTGGCGGCTGTAAATTGCCAGTTCTTTGGGCTTTACCGACCTTCTTTCCAGAAATGGAATATGAATTTCAGTTCGCTTTCTTGAGATGTCCGAAACTTTTATCTGCTCTCTTTGCAGGGTCTGGGACAATTCCTCAGATGAACGAGCTTTCCGCTCTCCTTCAACAATATCTCCATAACGATTTTTTCCTTTCCATTTAAATACAGCCATTATATACCCCTTTCTTTTTTTCTGGTTTGAGTTGGCGAAAATAACCGGCGAGTAACTTTTATACCTTCTTTTCTTTGGATGATATCAGTTAATTCTTCCGGCTTGGATGTAACATTTATAGCCGTCTCATAAGTGATCGATCCGTTTAAATAGAGACTTGCCAGTGATTGGTTGAAAGTCTGCATCCCGAACTTCTCCTGGCCCATTTGCATGGAGGCATAAATCTGGTGAGTTTTATTTTCTCTGATCAAATTCCGGATAGCCGGATTCGGGATGAGCAATTCCAGGGCCAAAACCCTACCCTTACCATCTGCTGTCGGCAAGAGGGCCTGAGTAATAACAGCTTCCAGGCTCATAGACAGCATTATCCTGATCTGGGCTTGATACTGAGAAGGAAAAATATCTATGATTCTGGAAATCGTTTCCGCAGCGGAATTTGTATGCAGGGTGGAAAAAGTTAAATGTCCCGTCTCAGCCACCCGAAGGCATGCTTCCACAGTCTCCAAATCACGCATCTCTCCTACTAAAACTACATCAGGGTCCTGCCTTAAGACGGAACGGAGCGCATTGGGATAACTGAACGTATCAACCAGAAGTTCCCTTTGATTTATTATTGCCTTTTTCGGAGTGAAAAAATATTCAATCGGGTCTTCAATAGTAACAATATGCACTGCCCTTTCCCTATTTATATAATTTATCAAACAGGCTAAGGAAGTCGACTTGCCGCATCCGGTCGGGCCAGTGACCAAAACCAATCCCCTGGGTAAAAAACAGAGCTGGGCCAGCCGCTGGGGAAGGCCAAGCTGAGAAAAACTCCACATTGTGGGCAGGAACCTGCGAAAAGCCGCTGCCACTGCCCCTTTCTGCATAAAAAGATTGCCCCGGAAACGCCCCATCTCTTTAACTCCGAAAGAGAAATCAAGCTCAAGTTTCTCCTCAAACTGTTTTTTCTGCCGGTCTGTCAAGAGGCTGTAAGCCAAAGTCTTTGTCTCAGCCGGAGACAGCGGTGGATAGTCGAGAGTAACTAAAGAACCATGAATTCTAATCCGGGGAGGAATATGAGTTGTAATATGCAAGTCACTGGCATCTCTCTCAACTGTTACCTTAAGTAATTCCTGAATGGTTATAGCCATATTATACCTCCGTGTCTTTAACCGTTTCCCGCAATACTTCCTCAACAGAAGTTATGCCGGCTTTTATTTTAATCAGGCCGCTTTGACGAAGCGTGGTCATTCCTTGTTTCATAGCTTTCTTTTTAATGTCTTTGGAATGGGCTCTGGCTAAAATCAAATCCCGGACATCATCCGAAACTTCCATTACTTCAAAAAGCCCTGTCCTTCCTTTATATCCGGTATTATTACAATCACTACAACCATCAGGTTTATATACTGTTGCTTTCTGGGCTTCCTTCTCATTAAAACCAATGTCAACCAGAGCGCCCGGAGTCAGATTATGTTTGACCCGGCATTTCTCGCACAACTTCCTTACCAGCCTCTGAGCAATAATTAATACGACGGAATCAGAAACCAGAAAAGGCTCAATATTCATATTTACCAGACGCGTTACAGTACTAGCAGAATCATTGGTATGTACCGTTGAAAAGACAAGATGACCGGTAAGAGCTGCTTTAATAGCAATATCAACGGTTTCAAAATCCCGCATCTCTCCAACCAGCATGACATCCGGGTCTTGCCGCAGAAAACTCCGTAAAGTTCTCGAAAAACTCAATCCTATTTCTTCCCTGATATTTATCTGATTGACTCCTTCTATATAGAACTCAACAGGATCTTCTGCAGTCATGATATTTTTATCTATCGAGTTTAAAGAAGAGATCGCAGAATAAAGAGTATTTGTCTTACCGCTGCCGGTGGGGCCGGTTACCAGTACGATTCCCCACGGCCTGACAATATATTCATGCAGCAACTTAAGCGACTCTTTCTCAAAACCCAATTCCGACATATCTAATCTGAGCATCTCTTTATCCAGAATCCGCACAACTACTTTCTCGCCAAAAATTGTGGGAACACTGGAGACCCTCATATCAACTTCTTTCCGCATTCCACTTTCCATTTTTACTCTCATCTTGATCCTGCCATCCTGAGGCAGCCTCTTTTCAGCGATATCCATATTGGAAAGTATTTTCACGCGCGAGATAACCGGGTTCTTAAATTTCATAGCCAGACTCATCAGCTCATACAGCGTTCCGTCAAGCCGGTACCTGACTCGGAATGCTTTTTCATAAGGCTCAAAGTGAACATCACTGGCGCCCTTTTTTATGGCATCAATAAAAACCGTATTGACAAGCGTAATAATAGGCGCTTCTTCGGTTGAATGGACTAATTCTTCAATATCATAGTCTTCCTCTTCTTCTTCAATAATATTGACACTCGTATCATCAGCTTGCTCGATCTCATCAACAATTTGTTTCACCCGCATAGAATCAGAGGCACCGTAATATTTTTTTATAGCATTTGATATGCCGGTTTCAGAAGCTATAACAGGTTGAATACTCAAACCGGTCCGAAAGCGGATATCCTCGATAACATCAAGGTCGGTCGGGTCCACCATAGCAAGAGTCAAGAAAGAACGGATACGATGAATAGGCATGATCAAGTATTTGTGGGCGATTTCAACTGGAATTAAGTTTATCACATCCGGGTAGACATCGAATTGATCGAGATTTATATACGGATAGCCTAACTGGCGGCTTAAAGCCTGGGCCATTTCTTCTTCTGATATCAATCCTAAACTGACAATCGCCGATCCCATGGCAACATCATTCTTTTTCTGGAAATCTACGGCAGACTGCAGCTGGTCGGAATTTAATAATTTCTCTCTTACGAGCAATTCGCCTAAATTAGAACCCATCGTTATCCTTAAAAATACTTAAAATAACATTTTTTGTCAATATCATGTTTTATTTAATAAAGACGCTTATCTTACCTGGTTTTTCTCAAGCGTCATCATATATTCGCAAACCAGCTGATTTTAGTCAATCACCTAAAGCGAGGATTTATAAGCTGATTAACAGGCTATACATCTCACCTTTAGGGGTCATGCTATTCATAAAAATTGCCAATGATGTACTCAAAAAAAACAATACTTAATTTTAACATTGGCACTTTTTACCTTTCAGGCAAGCCGACCTTACCGCATCTACTTTGTTGCAGCGGATTCGCGGTGAAATACCACAGCTTCATCCCCTGCGCCTCGTATCTACAGCAACCTCGGCTCGTGAATAGTAAAGCTATTCATAAAAATTGTCGATATAGCTGAAATTCAGGTGTGGCTTTGCTCGCTTCAGATTTTTAACGCCATTCCTCTTCGTTTTTCTCGGCGCCTGCGCAACTCCCCCCGTCCGTGGGTCAAACATGCTCAGCGTCCGACTACGTCGGATTCCCTCAAAAAAACTCATCAGAAGGCTAAATCTTCAATGTCGCTTCAGCCACATCAGAATTTCATAAGAGATAAATCTTTTATCATACCATTTCACATTTTACAATTCACAGTTCACGGTTTTTTCCATTTACCATTTTCTATTCTCTGCTTTATTCATTCACGGGAATACCTGAGGCTTGCCTGATGACCGTATTTTTTAATATGCCATCAACCAAGTTGTCATAAGAAGAGGCAAATTTTTTTATCCGGTCCCGTGTCAATATTTCACCGAGGATTTTTTCTTCAGCCGTTAAGGTATAGATATAATTGATCACAGCCCTGGCAAAAACATCTTCAAGCAGCTCCAAGGAGCTGTACAATTCCATAGCTTCTTTTTTCAAATCATCAATAAAAGCACTCGACAGATCAATCAATTTTTTTATCTCCAAAGAGGGGTAAATAAGATTCCGAGCTATAATGGCCTGGTGAATTGTCTCTTTGCCCTCCTCGATCACGGCTCTAGAATAGATAGAAGTTTGTTTAAGCGGCACAGGTAGATATTTTGAAATTTCAGAAAAGACTTCCTGTTTCCTATCGCTCCCATATATCCAACCTACATAAGGAATCAGTATTCCGCTCTTTAAGAATTTCGCTTTTTTTTCTGTGATTATAGAGCCAAAAAAAGAATCCTGAAAATCATCCCGATCTAGGCCGGCATGTTTTTTTAAAACATGCCCGAGACCATACATAAACTTATTCATAATAATAGCGATCTCAGCCAGGTCAAGAAATAGGATAGGCTCGACTTTCATCCCCATGACTACTTTACCTCTACACATATCAAACAATTCGTTCTCTTCTTTTAAGCACTTGCGGGTAAAATCTCGGATTTTTATCCTGTTATCCAAAGGAATGTTTTTAACAATGAATAAAACATCAAGATCATCTCCAGCTATCGGAATCCCTCTTAACCAGCTGCCTCTGAGGTTTATTGAAACAAAATTATCACCATACTCCTGTGTCATCTTAGCACCCACACGGTTAAGGGTGTCCTCTAACTGCCCAAAAAGCCCATCTCTCCGGTAACAGTTGCCGGTGTCAAAAAAAGGAAACCTGAAATATTTACATGACTTCAAATAAAAGGTTATCTGCTGTTTGTTAATGCTTTTTTTTAGTTTAACCTGGCCCATATTTATCCCTTGATTAGGGTAATCTTATCAATGTATTCCTTTACCCGTTCCTCCATATTGCTGTCATCCAAAAACAGCACTGCTTTTTTCAGTACAGATATCACCTCAGCCCCTGCCAGTCCATCACTCTCTCCCGGTCGGGGCAAGGCAATTCTCACCGCTGTCCAAGCGGCTTTAAGCTGCAATTCAGGTTCGTCTAAAAAAAGAGCTGCTTGCTTCAGGGCATCCAATGTCTTGATACTCTCAAGTCCCGTTAATATAAGATTTTTCTCTTCTGTCTCAACAGCAATTGCGAAAGTTTCCTTTATTTTAGCATACTTCTCCGCCGGAGTAAGTTCCGCCTCTTTTACCAGGCGGATATAACCCCGAAGAGCTAAGTAAAGATACTTTTTTTCCTCTGTAGTCCGGCATATATTTAATAATTCTTTCGTTGCGTTAAAATCAGGCCAGTTGGCTATAGTATAAACGGCAGCTGTTTGAACTTTCGGGTTTTCATTATTTGTTTCTTCCGCCACCTTTAAGAGAGCTTTCTTTCCGCCAATCCCGGCTAACGGCCTAATCAGATCGGCCTTGTCAGAACCGGTAGTTTCGTCTATTGCTGTAAGCAACAAGTCAGCTCGCTGCTCCGGTTCAGTTATCCGATTAGCTGCTGCCACAACAGCATTTTGGATAAGTGATATTTCAGCCCTTTTTTCGCTTTCCTTAAGCAGCCCTATCAAACGCAGCAGGTCATTTGCTCCGACTAAATTCTCAAGTCCGGAGAGGGAAGCCCGCCTGACATCTTCATTTTCGTTTTTTGCCTGGGCAAAGACCATATCAGCATATTCCCGTGCTTGCTTTATCGAAAGAATCTCTATAAGGGCAATCCGTCCGGCAGGATGTGTTTCTTCCAGCACACTCGCAGCTTCAGAAGCCAGCTCCCGACCCGGAAATAGCAAAAGGGCCTCCTTTAACACTGCTATCTCCTCAGTTTCAGCATTGTGCAGAAGAGGAATCAAATCCCCAAGGACATCCTGCCCTCCCATATGGGTATATGCTGGGATCGCCGCCAAACGCAAAACCTTATCTTTACTTTTTAATGCCTGTTTAATAATCGGAAATACTGTCTTTTCGCCGCTGCGTCCAAACATAGCGATTATTTCCGCTTTTACCTCAGGCAAAACCTCATCCATTTTATCAACCCAATATTTGGCTGTGCTTTCAGACATTTGATTTTCAGCAAGTCTAAGCGCTTTCGCCCGGAAAGCTTTGTCAGTACTATCCACAGCAGCAAGAAGATCTGCCAATACCTGACCGTCCAGGACTTCAGCCAATAAGCTGAGAGCCGCACAGGGGATATTATTTTCATCCGGGGCTGTATAATTTTTTATCAAAGCCCGGCAAATTTGAACACACTTTTGTTTTCTTCCGGATTCAGCCGCCCGCCGTGCATATAAAAGATAAAGGGAAGGAGCCTTTGCTCTCTCATAGGGCGATGATGCTAGAGCCACCTTGTCCAGTAATCCTTCAGCCACAGGGTCGCCTATATTTGCCAAAGCAAAAAGAGTCACTCCCCGGAGTGTTTTATCCTTACTCCCGGCATATTTAACAATTTTTTTCACCGCCTTATGGCTGCGCATTTCACCCAGGGCTTTAATAAGGGTTATTCTGTTAGCCCCTCCAGCAGAGCTAAGAGCTTTAAGCAGGGCTTTTTCTCCATTTGAAGTACGGATCGCAAGCAACGCTTGCGTTGCCGGCTCACATAGTCTCTTATTTCTGAGAAATTTACCGATAGGCTTCACCGCCTCAACTTTGCCGGTAATTTGAAGTTGGCGAATTAAAAAAGCTTTGATTTCATCATTTTCTGCGGCTTTTAAGGCCTTGATAAGAGTTTTGGCAAACATCCTGCGTTCATTCTCAGCCCCTGTGCGGTTTACATAGACCGCAGATCCATTTAAGGCAAACCGAACCCGGGCGTCATCCCCTTCCCCCGGGGGGATCAGATGACGGCAGGTTTCCAGAATGCCCTCCGGTCCCAGTTTTATAATCTTAGAAGCCAGAGCATCTCTTTCTACGGTATTTTGAGCGGGAAATTTAGAAAGCACATCCAGGACCTTAACTTTAATACCTTCATCTTCTCCACCACCTGCAATTGAAGAAGCGATAAAAACCAGTATCAGGGCAAATATAAATATTTTTACTCTACTATTTATCATATTAATGTCTCCCAAAACATAGAACTTTCCTTAGAGAAACCAGGGCGCCCGCATAGGCTGCCGGATAAGGCGATTAGCTTCTGTATCTCCAATAAAAAGCTGTTTTTCCGGATCAAAACGCAGCGGCCTTCCCAGACGCACAGCAATTTTTGCCAGGTTTACTATAGTACAGGACCGGTGAGCATTCTCCTCATTAAGGGCAAATTTTTTCCGGGTCTTTACTGCCTCGGCAAAGTTTTCCTCCTGTGGTTCAGGCTCAGGAAAAGCTGCCAGTTTTTTATTCAGGCCGGCAATATCGGATTTAAACCCCTTATACAATTTTCCATTCGGCCCCTCAATAAAAGGTGCATCCTTATCCTTTTCTTCTCCATCCAGGATGATCTTACATCCGTCGGAATACTTCAGCTCGATCCGCCGCCAGGAGCCGCAGGCATCCGGATGCTGCTGAGTGCAATCAGCTTCGATCTCAACCGGGCTGGTATTGTCTTTTTCAAGCAGATACTGAACTGGATCCAGGTAATGCATACCCATATCCCCCAGGCCTCCTCCATCATAATCCCAGTAGCCGCGAAAGGTACTGTGAACCCGGTGATGATGATAAGGTTTATACGGGGCCGGTCCCAGCCAGAAATCATAATCCAGCTCCACGGGAACCGATTCCTGAGTCAGGTCGGTTTTTCCACTCCAGTAAAATTTCCAGTCAAACCCGGTCACCCCACTTACAGTAACCTTTAACGGCCAGCCAAGCATACCGCTCTTAACAAGTTTTTTTATCGGTTTAACTGTAGTACCAAAACCGTAAAACCGGTCTCTGAATCTAAACCAGGTATTAAGCCGGAATATCCTCCCATTTTTCTGTACTGCTTTGACGACTTGCCGGCCTTCACCAATCGTCCTGGTCATAGGCTTTTCGCACCAGATATCCTTTCCGGCTTCCGCAGCTGCAATGGTAATAAGAGCATGCCAGTGCGGAGGGGTGGGGATGTGGACAATATCGATATCAGACCGTTCCAAAACTTCCCGGAAATCCTTATAGCCCTTGACTCCCGGCCCAGCGATTTCCAGAGCAATTTTTAAATGACTTTCATCAACATCACATACCGCTAACAGTTTTGCGCCTGGGTAACGGAGGTGAGTCCTCCCCATACCGCCGACCCCGATTACCGCTTTTGTCAATTGCTCGCTGGGGGCTTGAAAGCCATTCCCTCCAAGAACATAACGGGGGACTATGGTAAAAGCTGCTGCTGCCGTGAGGGAGCGCTTTATAAAATCGCGCCGTTTGATCGTTTTGTTCTCTGCCATATCAGTCTCCTGTGATAAAAAATGCAAACTCGCGAATAAGTAAAGTTTATTATACAGGAATTATCTCGCAATTCCCAAAAAATCATCCTTGGTAGTCTCCTTTTTACATGAGTTTTTCATTTTTTATGCAAATTTATCATTATTTGCACTTTTTATGAAAATAACTTGATTTTTTCATAAAAAATGATATAAACTAGAATAGTAATGAAAAATTACATTTTAATGGCAGATATTATTAAAAGCAGCAAATACAATTCCAATATCCTAATACAAGAATTCAAAGAAATTTCTGAAAATATCAACTCTAAATTAAAAAGGCATTTTTATTCTCCAATAACGATTACTCTTGGTGATGAATTCCAGTGTGTTGTGAAATCATTAATAAAAGGAATAGAAGTCATTTTTAACTTCGAAGAGCAAATATTAAAATACAGGGAGAAATTTAAACTTAGGTATGTATTAAATTATGGTGAGATCGATACTCCAATTAACCCAGATAATGCATATGAAATGTTAGGGATAGGGCTTTCAGCAGCGAGAGAAACACTGGGAAAATTAAAGAAGGGCAAAAAAAGATTTTTTATCAAGCATGAAAATGAGGAATTATCAAAAAAGTTAAATCTTGCATTATTTATTTATCAATCATGCATTAATGGATGGAAAGAGAAAGATTATGTAATTGTATCGTCTTTTATTAAGAACAGAGATTATAAAGTTGTTGCAAAACACCTGAAAAAAGATGTTTCTTTGATGTGGAAAAGAGAAAAAAGCTTAAAGATAAAGGAATACTTTGCCATTAAAGAATTAATATTATTGTTAGCTAAAAGATAAAATTGTCAAAAGCACTTATATTTATCTCAATTTTTTTTATTGGAGAGATAATTGCTACAGTGCTTTTTAAGATGATTCAATACTATTTAGAGAAAAAAGTGAATTCAAAAATTGACAGAGCTGTTATAAAAGGAATTTTAGAACGTCTCTTCTTATTTTTGGCATTGGTTCATGCATTCCCCCAAGCATTAATAGCATTTGCAGCCATTAAACTTGGAACACGCTTCATTGAAAATGAAAACAAAATATCTAACGATTACTTTTTTATCGGAAACATCACTTCCTTATTGATTGTTATTTTTTATTATATGATCTGGAATTTTTTCTTCAATTTATCATAAATTCCAAGTGGAAAATCCGCGTAATTTTGCATCAGTCGACTTGATTTTTTTTATAGCCTATAAGCTTTTCGAAAAAAAGAGATGGGGCTGCTGGCGCGCCTGGGAGGACTCGAACCCCCGACCCGCTGCTTAGAAGGCAGCTGCTCTATCCTGACTGAGCTACAGGCGCACTTTTTTTAAATCGGGGAGGCCGGATTTGAACCGGCGACCTCCTGCTCCCAAAGCAGGCGCGCTAAACCAAGCTACGCTACTCCCCGGATAATTTCAACAACAGGAGCCCCATTATCTTATAAATGACCAAAATATTCAAGCTGTAAGGAAAAAATCAATGGATTCATTACAATAATGTTTACTAGCCTGACCTATTCATAAAAAAATGGCGGTGTTTTTATTATTAGGTCAGGCTAGTTTTATTTATTTAGCGAAAGTTCAGCTGAATCTGAGGGTGTGGATACGGGTAAATCCCGGAGAAAGC
>JAUVXM010000040.1 GCA_030603565.1 Candidatus Aminicenantota bacterium | reverse complement strand
AGACAATAGCTGATGCCATCCTGGACCGCCTGGTCCATAATGCCCATAAAATCAATATGAAAGGAGGTTCCATGAGAAAAAAGATAAACAAAGTACCCACTTCATGCTAGAATAAAATCTCGTCGCTTCGCTCCGGCGAGGAGGTGGGACTTTCAAACGGAATCAGGTGGGACTTCCCCTCCGGAATGGGTGGGTACTTTGTCCGGAATACGCATATATCTTCCAATTCCCAAAGAGATATTTGCTCTCTCTTATTCATTAATTCCCTTTCCAGGATGGCTTTAGGCAGAAGGAAAGCTCCAGCAAAAAGGTGACTGATGTCAACTATTATTCATTTCCTCATTGATTCACGTTAAATATAACTTTATAAAAGGTTGTTTCTTCACGAATAATGTAATCCAAAGCTTCAAAAATAAGAGTGAAGGGAAATTGTGAGATTAAAAATAAACTTTCGAATAAATCGTGAATTACTGGCAAGAACTGCTCCTAAGAAAAGGGAGAAAACCGGAAGCAAAATATTAATTGACGTTGATCATTACCTCACAAGTAGTTTATCATACAATCGATACCTATAGGAGTTGCATCACATCATAATGTTAGCTATATCTAAATTTATCAAAATATCATTTGACAAATGTAGTATTAAAACGTTTCAATGAAATCCCAGATAGAGTTTATAATCAGAGAATCAAGTAGTCAGGCAAGAATAAGCTGATCTCGATTTATTACGGATTGTAAAATAAGAATGAAAAACAAAGATAAAGAAAAACCAAAATATTTAGTATATTGGATAATATAAATGTCTAAAGTTTGTAAGCAAAAACTCTATGATGGTAATTTATGCAATAGAGAACTCCATGATAAATGGCATTGCATATTTCATTCTCACGACCTTGGGAAAAAAGAATTATTCAAGGAAAAGTTTTGGAAAGAGTTTAACAGACAGAAAAATGATAAAAATGAGTTTGAAGATTTCGATGTGCTTGATTTTTCTGGTTTCATTTTTCCTGATAACTTTTCCTTTAGAAAGGTAAAGTTCGAAAAACCTACGTATTTCATTCGTGCTGATTTTGGGAACTCTGGTGTTGACTTCAGTGAAGCTGAATTTCTTGGTGCTTATGTTTGTTTTGGGGAAGCAAAATTCGATGGAGAGAAAACCAATTTTTCAAAAGTTCTTTTTAAGGGGGACGCACATTTTGGGAAAAGTAATATCATTCAATATGCAGTAAGAATGAGTCGAAGTGTTGAATTTGAAAGCGCCCAATTTAGTGGAAAAGTTCTAGATTTTAGTGAGGCGAGATTCGAAGGAGATGCATTCTTCCTTCACTCGATATTTAGGAGTAAATTAATAAATTTTCACAATGCTAGATTTCTTTCTTTTGTATCATTTTCCTTTATTTTGCCAAGATTTTGGTATGATTTTTATCCGCCTAACTATGAGTGGAAAGGGGCAGAGTTTTTTGGTGAAAAGACTGATTTCTCAGGAGCTAAATTTTCAGGGAATGGGGCTGAATTTATGTCTGCAACATTTTATAGTGAAGTTACAAAATTTAATGATGCGGAATTTTTAAGTGACAATATAAATTTTCAAAATGTGGTTTTTAAAGGAGAGCTGACAGATTTTAGGAAAACAAAATTTAAAAGTGATAAAGTAAGTTTTGTAGAAGCACAATTCAGATCAAATAAAACTGATTTTACAGGAACAAGATTTGATGCTAAAAAATTGAAACTAGAAGATTCATATTATGGGGATATTTATGGCTTTTTTGAAGCCATAAAAACCAAAAGCAAGGTAATCGGAAGTACAAAATATGTTCCTGATAATTTTCGGGTGAAGCTTAGTCAGAAAACAGAAGCAAACTACCCCGATGTTTCAGATAAAGCACAAGAAGACTGGCACTTATTTAATCTGACTCAAGAACATCCTTTGATTTATGGATTTCTCAATATTTTTACCGGCCTTGGGAAAAAACCAATAAGATGGATAGTCTGGTCGCTATTTTTCGCTTTCATTTTTGGTGCTATCTATGCTGACTATTCATGTCCTACATTTATAAAATGGATTGATCAAGGGGATTGGCTCGAAAAAATTAATCCAATACTTGTTATTAATCAACCAAGATTGAATAATAATCAAAATGTAAACAACAATATTAGAGAAAAGAATTGGTTTACTCCTTATTATTTTAGCATTGTAACTTTTACGACTTTAGGATTTGGTGATATTACTCCTCAAAATATATGGGGAGAAATTTTCTTAGTAATAGAAGTTATAATTGGTTATTTAATGCTTGGTTTATTAATTCATATGCTAGCATTAAAGCTGTCTGTATCTAGCAGAAATAGACAGAGAAATGTATAAAATCACTTTATTAATAAAATATATTAGATTTTTTTTCTCTTTGCATATTCATAAGAACTTCGGAAGCGGAGCTTAGTTACCTTACCTTAGGAGCATTTAGAGGAGACATTGGAGAGGTGTTTGCATTGACTTATTTAAATTTCCAACCATATTTCAATGGCCTCTTTAAAGCAAATTTGCCTGGCGATATTTTAATAAAAAGCTATTTATCTTTTGCTGGATTTCCAACACGATGCTTCCAGAAAAAAGAATTATAAGTGCCAACTCCTAATCCTGGACATATAATTCTAAATCGAATTTTTCTCCCTGATCTTAAAAATAAAATCAAATTCCTCCAAAAAATGTTTTGATGACTTTATCTTCTTTAAGGAGGTTCTCCTCTTTATCCTCAAAAACAATTTTGCATATCTCAAACACATGGGTTCAATAGCTAAGTTTAGCTGATGAGCTCGTGAGTATTATTTAAGTGTTTCTGAGAAAGTGATATTGTTTTGGAATAATTTTTAATGCTTTTCTTCCAAATCCTCATAAATCGCCCTAAACTGATCCAAGGCAGACTCTAAATTTTCTGTGATTTCCAGGGCTAGGACTTCAGGATCCGGGAGGTTGTCCATATCTTCCAGGCTTTCATCTTTAAGCCAGAAGATATCCAGGCTTACCTTATCCATCTGTATCAGTTCATCATAGGTAAAGTGCTTGAATCGTTCTGTTTCATCACGTTGATTGCGGTTTTTGGAATTGTAGCAATGAATAAAATCCCCCAGGTCTTCATATTTCAATGGATTGGTCTTCAGGGTGAAATGCTTGTTCGTACGAAGGTCATAGATCCAAAGATTTTTAGTCCAAGGCGTTTCACTTGCAGGCTTGCGGTCAAAGAAAATTACATTTGCCTTTACTCCCTGGGCGTAAAATACGCCTGTTGGAAGTCTCAAAAGTGTATGCACATCACACTCATGTAGGAGTTTTCGCCGGATGGTCTCCCCTGCCCCGCCTTCAAAAAGCACATTATCAGGCACAACCATAGCAGCGCTCCCGTTTATCTTGAGAAGAGTTTTTATATGTTGGACAAAGTTCAACTGTTTATTGGATGTAGTAGCCCAGAAGTCGGTCCTCTCATATTCGATTTTTTCCCTAATCGCCTTACCTACTTCATTAATAATGGTGATGCTGCTTTTCTTTCCAAATGGCGGATTAGTGAGTACCCGGTCATAGTGGTGACCTTTGTCAGATTCTAGGGAATCATCCACAGCAACCAAACTTTCATCACCGCCGATACCATGCAGGTAAAGGTTCATCACACAGAGTCTGGCTACATTATCTGCGATTTCCACACCTTTTAAGGCTTGATATCTGATATGCTGCTTCTGTTCTTTATCCAGTTGAAAATGTTTGGCAATGTAATTGTGGGAAGATATAAGAAATCCCCCTGTCCCACAGGCAGGATCAATGATTTCCATTCCAGGTTCAGGCCGCATTACATCCACAATTGCATCAATAAGAGGTCTGGGAGTGAAATATTGACCGGCTCCAGTCTTAACATCTTCAGCATTTTTCTGTAATAAGCCTTCGTAAGTATCGCTTTTAACATCCACGCTCAAGCCAAGCCATGTCTCCTTATCAATCAGATTGACAAGGCGTTTCAGCTTAGCAGGGTCCTGAATCTTGTTCTGGGATTTACGGAAGATTACACCCATTACGCCTGATTCTTTGCTTAGCTTTTCCAGGGTATGGCGGTATTGGATTTCCAGTTCATCCCCGTCTTTTTCCAGAAGATTTTTCCAATTGTATTCGTCAGGAATCTTTGATTCCCGATTGAAGGGCGGTTTGGTCTGCTCATCATCCATTTTTAGAAATAGCAGGTATGTAAGCTGCTCTACATAATCACCGTAGCTGATTCCTTCATCCCGCAGGACCTGGCAGTAATTCCACAGTTTTTGGACGAGTGTTGATGAATCATTTGACATTTATTGTATCTCCATTTGGATAGATTTTTTAGATTTGGACTTTTCTGATTTGATTCTCTCCAGTAGTACAGATGCAGGCTCGCCTGCCTGCCGCGTCCGGCCTTCTTTAATTTCACGTTTAATCCATTTCCTGCCAAATCCAGTTTTGAGTTCCTTTTCCCTTTTTGCAGCAGCAGTTCGGGTATTATATTCCTCCCAATGAACGAGTGCTACAGGTGGATATTTTCTTGTCCAATCTGCACCTCCTCCACCAGCATGGTTAATCCATCTCTTTTCAATATTTTCTGTATGCCCTATGTAATAACTGCCGTTGGAGCATTCAAGCACATATATAAAATATTTTCCCGGTTGCGGCGCAGGCAAGTCATTCGGATCCTGTGGCACTAATTTCCCATCAAAGGCACGTTTTAAGATTGATTGGCGGAGGGATTGGGCACGATTTATTTCTCTATGAATGAGAGATTCAGATTCATATATGATTGAGAATAACCGTTCTAATTCTGAGACTATTTTCTTTTGTTCATCAAATGAAGGCAATGGAACAGCTAAATTTTTTAATTTTGTTCCGTTAACATTAGCTTGCCCAACCTGTTGAGATACAACAGAACGAATCCATGCACGGCCATATACGGAATTAATAAAAAAAGAGATAAAATTTGGCTCAACTCCTCGACTGAATCTTACTCGTATCAGATATGATGCATACGAGCAAGGATAAGGATATCCTTTGTAAATAGCCGTTTTCCCAACAAGTTCCACGCTATTAGTTCGGTTAAAAAGCAGATCACCTGAAACTAATAAAAGATCAGGAAATTCATCATGATTTTTCGTTAAATATTTGAGTTTGTCGAAAACCAAATTACCTTCAACTATGTTCCCCATTCTTAATATAGGGATTCCGTTTGGGTCCGTATTGGTTTTAGACGAAGATCCATATCTTACTTCATAAGATATTTGATCTATTGAAACACATTTCCAGCTTTCAGGCAGTTCAGGAAGAGATGATGAATTCGGAAATATGGATTCTTTGTATTTGTTCTGCCATTTAACGGGAGTTTTTTTACCATTGGTTTTGAACTTCGCTAGTTGTTGGGATTCCCACTTCTCGCGACGCTCTTTAAGGATGCGATCAAGCAGCTTGTCAGTAGGTTCCAGTTTATCTTTGCTTGCCTGCGCCGAACAAGGTGAGGCAGGCAGGTGCTGTTCCCGCCATTCTGCTGTGAGTCTGCCTTCTACTGCTGCTTTAAGTACGGACTGGCGGTAGCGTTTAAGTTTTGCCTGCGCCTGTTTTAGGGCTTCCACTCCTGTATCCAGTTTTGTAAACAATTCTTCAATCTTGTCAACAATGCGTTGTTGTTCGGTCAGAGGGGGGATTGGAAATTGTATGTTTTTCAAATCTCTAACTGATGAAATATTTAACATAGCAGATCCACGTGTATTTTTTTGTAATATCCTACTAATGTTGAATCCAAACAGATAAAAGAAAAAACGTGTATAGATAATATTATTATTAAGGGTTATTTTTAAAAGCGCCTGATTTATTATTCCTTTTTCGAAGTCAAAAGGTACAATGGATAATTTGCCAACAGTACCTGAACAGCTCATTAAAATATCACCAGCTTTAACTTTGAAACTTTCTAGCTCATAAAATTTCTCATCGGAAATATAATAACTACCCCTTTTAAAATCATTGTAAATGACATTCTTTTGTTCATAGACTTTGTAGCCAGTCGGAACAAAAAAAGATTTTTTTATTGCACTCCCAAATGGTCCTCTCTTAATAGCGTTTCTTTCATTTTTTGCAATTTCACTTAAAGTTGCAACTCCCCAAACTTCTGGAATATTGTTTAAATTAAAAATAGAATCTTGATTCACGCCGCCAGCACCTCATTCAAATCATCAAGAATGTTATTAAACCTATCTCCAAATACATCATATGCCCTCATAACCCCTCCCCTCTCATAAAAGGGCACGTTGTCAAAGTCATCAACAGTAATCTCCAAGCTGGTGGCAATGTGGTCTTTGATCATTGTAATCCATTCCATTTGCTCATCTGTGTAAGTATTTCCCGCTTTTTCCTGGTTTACAAGCCAATCCGCAAACCTAAATTCAACTGTATCCTGGTAAGGAGTAAGAATATTCTCCTTATGCAAACCAAATCTTACCAGCGAGATAATATCAGCAAGCAAAAACTCGACTCTGCGCTTTTTGACTTTATCTTTTTCAAGCTGCTCAAAAGCCCTCCATACATATTCAGTGGATAAGTTATATGGTGGTTTTTTCATGGTATTGGCCAACTTCCTGATCATCTCATAAGTGAGATGCCGTTTGTCATAGGGTTGATTATAAATAATCTGTAGGGCCAGAATCTCATTTTTATTGGCTTTTATAAACTCTTGAAAGGACTGCACAGCCTCCTCAGCCTGGCCTGTATCAAATTCAGCAGTAATAATGGCATCCTGGCTCACTATATCAATGATCTGATACTGCTGTTTTTTAATCTCGATCAAGGTTTTTCTGAAATCAGGATCATCAAATACTTGGCAAGCTTTGGTTGTAATTTTTTCTGCGGCTTCTTCAATCTGATCACCTGTGGGTGTTTCCACCTTATACATTTCCCTGGCTTTTTCTACCTGTTTATCCGGGTCCACTGAGTCCAGCAGCTCGTTTGTGATTTCTATTAAGGATTTCCCCTTAGCTGCCTCTTTCAGTTCCTTGTTCTGTTCTTCTTCTAATCGAATATTTAGTTTGGCCAGTCTTCCGGCCATTGTTATTAAGGTATCTTCATCCCTCTGGCCTATAGCGATGGACTGGACAAGTTTATCAAATGAAATGGATTTTTTCCGTTCAAGGGGTCTTGAGTCGGTCTTGTCGCTTTCAGTTACTCCAACAGCATCTACAATTATAAAATGAGTTTTGTGTTCTTCATCCGGAGTTACTGCTTTAAGAGCTGTGGAAGAAATTACACGAGTGCCGCGTCCTTTCATCTGTTCATAATAAACACGAGACTTTACATCCCGCATGAACAGGAGGCATTCCAGGGGGCGGATATCCGTACCAGTGGAGATCATGTCAACTGTCACTACGATGCGGGGATTATAGGAATTGCGGAAGCTGGCGATAAGGTTTTCCGGCTTATCTCCGGTTGTACGGTAAGTGATCTTTTTACAGAATTCATTTCCTTTCCCAAATTCCTCCCGAATAATCTGGACAATATCTTCGGCATGAGAATCGTCTTTTGCAAAAACCAGGGTTTTTGGGATTTCTGTGCGCCCAGGGAAAATCTCGGTAAATAACTTTTCCTTAAAAGTGCGGACCACTGTGCGGATCTGGTCGGCAGCCACTACTGATCTATCAAGAGCTTTTTCATCATATTTAAGGTCTTCTTCAAGCTGTTCCCAGCGGATCTTCCGGGTGTGGCGATCACGTTTGTCAATATGATAGCCTGCTTCAACTTTGCTGCCTTTTTCTGTAATTTTAGTGCGGATACGATAAATCTCATACCCGACATTGACTCTGTCTGCAACAGCTCTTTCATGATTGTATTCCATAACGAGGTTCTGGTTGAAAAAGCCGAATGTCTGTTTGGAAGGGGTTGCAGTCAGGCCTATGATAAAGGCATCAAAATACTCCAGGACCTGGCGCCACTGGTTATAAATAGAACGATGACACTCATCAGTGATAATAAAGTCAAATGTTTCAATGGGAATATTGGGATTGTAGGTTACTTCTTTAATCTGATCCGTAGTCAAATCCGCAAGGGATATTTCATCTTGTTCTATATCAAATTCTTTGCCTTTAAGCATGGAATACAACCTCTGTATGGTTGTGATACATACTTTACTGACAGGATCAATATTAGGGCCAGATAGAAGCTGCACATTATAGAGTTCAGTGAATTTTCTGTGGTCATCAGGGGTGGTGTATTGAGCGAATTCTCCCCTTGTTTGTCTCCCAAGGGTACGGCGATCAACCAGGAACAGGATGCGGTTGGCCTTGGCGAATTTAATGAGGCGATAAACAAAGCTGACGGCAGTGTAGGTCTTGCCGCTGCCACTGGCCATTTGGATCAATGCCCTGGGGCGGGCTTCTTTTAAGGATTTTTCGAGGTTGGTGATGGCTTCGATCTGGCAGTCACGAAGGCTAGATTTTATGAGGGGCGGGAAGTGCTTAAGGCGCTCTCTTAATGTTGCCTCTTGTTTAGCCAGTTTAAGAAGTGTTTCAGGTTTATGAAATGCAAAAGTGCGGCGGGAGAAAGGATTTGGGTCTTTATTATTTCTAAAGTAGGTTTCAACGCCGGTGCTTTCATAAGCAAAGGGTAAGGGAGATGAAGTATGGGGAATGTTTTCCGGAAAGTTACGGATATATTTTGAAGTTTGCTCTGCGATTCCGCTTAAGGTTCTGCCGGCAGGTTTGGCTTCTAAGACACCGACCGCTTTCCTATTTGTAAATAAGGCATAATCAACAGGACCGGCTTTAGTTGGAAATTCCCGGACAGCGATACCTGGTGCTGCGCCTAAGTTTATTTTTTTGTAGTCTTGTACAATCCAGTTTGCTTTTTTGAGTTGTTTGTCAATATTTTTTCTGGCTCGTTCTTCTGGTTTCATTTAATTTTGATTTTTGGTAGCTTCGAAAAAAAACCATAAATAAACAATTGATTCCCAAGATAATTAGATTATAAGAATTGTTAGCTTTTGGCAAGAGATTCATATGTGATTCATAAGTGATTATTGGAAAAAAAGAGTTTTTTCCTGGTGATGTGGGATGCGGGCCCTGAAGCCGGCATATTTCAAATATGCTTATGATACCCGATGGGCGTCACGGTGATTTCAGGATTTACCCGCATATATATAATATATTTTTTATTTAAAAACTCAAGTTATATACAGTAAAGCCCCATGGTACTGCCCGGGGAAATTTATTGATTCCCCGTGGATCGCATCAAATCACTTTATTCACAACCGCCCATAGATAGAAACTTTCAGGCGATATATTCTTGAGCTTGTTCAAAATACTGAATTTATCAGTCAAATTTATGTTTTTTACTATCTCTAGATCCAGTCTGTTTTTTCTAACTTTTTCGAAATCAATATCAAGATTACCATCTCTAATTATGGATACCATAATAGCAACCCTAGAAGCATCTCTTTTTGCCTGTAATAGGGAATATTTCCCGCCCAAGACATGACTTTTAATGCGTTTTATCCCTGCTTTAAGTTCTTTTATTTCATCATTCTCTACACACCCTTTAAAACCTGATTGGCAAAGAAAAAATGATGCTTCAAGTGAATCAGCCAAAAACGCCTCAACTGGTTTATCTGATTTTATATATCCTGATTCAACTTTAGCTATCCTCCGGTAAGATGTATAAACCTCTTTTAAGTCAGTAATAAATTCAAATAAAATACCGAGATCAAAAAGTTGTTTAATAATCTCCATAGATTTTCCTTTGCCATAAGGAATTCCTATGGTTTTGGGAGCAAAAGCAGTCAGCTTATCCCCAGTAATGCTGTTTATTGATGGGATAAATACTTCTATTTCTTCGTTAGCCTCAAAGATCGGATGCAAAATTGCTTTTTTTACGACTGAAGGATAAATGGATTTACTCTGTAAAATGTCCAAAAGAATATAAAGTTCACTACCTTCAACCGGAGAGTCATAATAAAATTTGAAATGTCTTTTGGGAACTCTCTTCTTTGAGGTTCTTTTATCCTCTTCCCACCTTTTGAAAAGGCTCTTACTTATAAGAATATTGAAGGCATTTACTAACATCGTATCTTTTGCTTCAGTGACAATATCAATATCTATCGAAACTCGCTTTAATTCAGGCATTAAAATCATAAGACTTGTACCACCTTTAAAAATCAAAGGGATTCTGACTTTTACTAATTGGGAAAGAAGTTCGAAGGCAAATATGGCTCTTTCGACAAGAAGGGGATCCGCTTTTATTTCTTGGCTTTTGCCCCTTATATATCCCTTCTCTAAGTTTCTCTCTTTTATCATTTTAAATTGTATACTAATGCGATAATTTAATAAAATGTCGCATTAGTATACATAAATATCTCATAAACAATATTCTCTATTTCGCTTCTAATTTTTCTGTTATGAGCATAATCAAGCATTTCAGAGAGATTGATGCGATAATTACTCAAGATATTCTCGGTGATTCTCTTGAATTCCTTTTTATCGAGGAGTCCAATTTTTTTTGTTTCCATGTACAAATCTACTATTAATTTCTCAATACTTGCGAAGTTATTGTCTTTTGGCTCTCTATGAGTGATTGAAGGCCTCAATATCACTGTTCGATCTTTAAAATGAACAAACTTCTCAGATTCTTTTTTTTGTGGATTGAGGAATACATTGTAATTATCATTTTCAAGAAACTCTGTTATAGTTTCTAGAAAATCTTTATCTGTATAAATAAACGTTACAAATTGGGATGGCAAATGGTGAAAAAATGTCTTTAATTGCTTTGTACTCCAGCATGAAAACTCAAGCAAAGGAAAATTCTGTTTGATAAGTATTATTATTTTTTCTATTGAGCGCTTGTATAGAACAAATTCTTCTTTGATCGTTGAGTACCACCCTCGGCCTGCTTCATAGATAAGTTCATCTAATTTCAAACGATAAATAGATTGTTTTAAATTACTATTTGTATATGTAATGCTGTTTTGATGAAGATATTTTCGTAATTCTTTCATACTAAAATAAGATCTTCCCATTGCATAAGTATAAATACGATTTTTAATGGAGTTTTTTCTCATTATTTGTTTAGAAAAAATAATTCTCCTTTAAGTATGTTTACAAAATTGTACTGCCCAGAGAATATCTTAATTCCCTGGGGATCACATAGGGCATTTTTTTCTTAATCAAATATTGCAATTTTGAGCCTAAAATGTCAAATTTTCTTCTTTTGTCATCCATTCCTTTTTTCTTATTTCGAGAGTCAATATATAAGACGTTGTATCTTTATTTTATTTCTCATTTGCAAGGTTTATCATGCTGCTGGCTTTACATTTTTCCTCAGGTCTATAAGGCTTATGTTGGTCATTAAAACATCTGTTGTTTTGGTAGATCGGGCCCTGAAGAAGGCCACCAATCGATGACTGTTTCAATGAAATATAATTAAAAAGCTTTTCTACCTCTCCCCTACCCAAAAGTTGAGTTAGTATTCTATAATTATTTTTTTTAAACTGAATTCCTCCGGCAACAATTGCGGGATGAATCTTAAATTTATCTTTTTGGCGGGGACTTTGTTGAATTCGGCTGAGTTCCAGTTAGATGGTTCCACTCTATGGAGATGGCGTACAAAAAAGGCAAACATCATCCCAGAAATTGGATCACAATAACAGCATTTTTATATTTTTTCCCGGTACTACAAGGACACTTGTTGTTTCGTTGTAATTTCATATGTTATTTTGCAGTTTTGTACATGGCCCTTATCAGATCTATGGGATAGGCATAGTCAATTGCTCCCATAGGCATATGATTAAGGTTTTTTATTATGCTGGACACAGCATAACTTTGAACACCGCCGGCCTCCAAAATATGGTACTTGTAATGAAATGCCAGGTCGTTCATCGAACCAAGAACACTCTTGCTGTTTGTCTTGGCGTATTCTACCTTTGAATATTCTGAAAGAATCTTTTGTCTCTCTGGCTCCATAATGTCTGTTTCTGAAAGAACACATATCAAGTATTCTTTGAACAATTTCTTCAGATTTCGGATTTGGGCCCTCAAAACATCCGGCACGATAAAATTAAAGAGGGTTCTGTCATTAACAAATATAATGAATTTTCTCCGATGAATATGAATTAAGTTAGCGTGCCAAGACCCTAAATAGGAATCACGAGGTTCTTTGCTAATCAAATCTGAGTTCTTCAGCCCCATTTCTTTCTGAAGCTTCTTTGTGCATCGAATCAGTTGCATTTGTTATCCATACATTCAATTCTGTTTTTTTAGTTATGAGTCACATTTAAATATAACTAAAATGCAATAATAATTTATCAATATTATTGTCATATGGCAATCTATAATCAAACAATTTAGACTGACCTATTCATAAAAAAATGGCGATGTTTTTATTATTATTTTCTTTTCAATGACAGGCAAGATTTTATTAAAAATGATTATTGAAACTTTTTTCTTGTTTTTATTTTTAATTTTAATCACCATTTTTTTACTCTCCGAGCGAGCCGATCTCACAGAACCTTCTTCGTTACAGGGCATTCGCGGTGAAGGACCACAGCTTCATACCCTGTGCCTTGCATCTGCAGCAACCTCGACTCGTGAATAATCCAGGTTAGATATTTCCGAGTTTTCAGGAATTAAATTATATCTTTTTTTTTATATGATGTTGGGATAGAATGAGTTAAGGATATCCGGAAGTTAAAGACGAGTTATGGAAAAGCTACATTTAAGAGAGTTCATAAAAAAGTTAAAACTACGTTTGCATAAATTCTCCAGGGAAGAGCTTGATAGCGTAATTATTGAACATGCAAAATGCTTATCACCTGATCAGCGGCAGGAATTCCTTGACATTTTTGCTACTTTTCAAAAGGCTAAACCTAGAAAATCAATTAAGATAATTAAAGATTCCTTACTCAAAGAAATAAAGGAATTTGAGGACCAAGCAAAAAATTATGAATTTACAACTGGATGGGGCTGGGATCATGAATATAGAGATGAAAGAGCATGGGGGGATGACTCCTGGGTGCCTGAAATTGATAACCTATTCGGAAGAATTGATGATTTTTATGAAGCCGGCAATTTTAAGTTTGCAAAGCATGCTTATAGAATGCTTCTGGATATATATTATTCCGGTATTGAAGAAAGTTATTTTTCCGGATATGAATATAATTCTATGATTGAGACAGACATACAAGAGACACAACTTAAATACTATCGATGTATTTATCTTACAGAAGAAACATCTTCACGCCCTGGGATTTTATTTGACACTATATCCAGGAGATCCTGGTGTAGTTATGATTTTTCTTTAGAAGGAATGATAAATGTATCTCTTGAAGATCTTCCTGATTGGGATAAGTTTGGAAAATTGTGGATAGACTTTTTAAAGCAACAAAAAGGCGATAAGACAGTTAACAGACTTTTAAGGGAAGCTGTTCGATTCTTTGAAGGAACAAGAGGACTTGAAGAGTTAGCTAAAAAAAAAGGGCAAGAATTCCCTGGTGCTTATGTAGACTGGTTAGAATCCCTGAAAAAAGAAAAAAAATATAGTGAAATGCTCAATGCTGCCTCAATGGGCTTAGAGAGCTTATCTGAAACGCTTGAAATTAGAGCAAAAATTGCTGATCATTTTCAGGCAGCAGCTAAAGTATTAAAACGAGATGATCTGGTATTAAAAAGTTTAAAGGAATCCCTATTTGCTGATCCTTCTCTTTTACGCCTCTTAAATCTCCTCGATATCTCAAAAAACATTAACCAAAGAATTGATTTTATTAATGAGGCGCTATCCCGATTTAGTATTATAAAAAAACGGAGAGCTAATTCTAAAAAACAGAGGTTTTTCATCAACCAATCCCCAGATCTATCAGAAAATAATGTTCCAGATACTCTGGAAATATGCTGCCTTCTATTAAAAGGAGACTATAAAGAAGCAGCTTCACATATCAAGGCATCTAAACCATTAGGTTGGACGCATATTGAAAAATCCAATGCAATTATTGTTTCTTTTTTTCTTTATGCAAAATGGAATAAAAAGAGTCCTTTAACCTCCAATCTGGATAAATTATGGAAGATGTCCACAGAATTTGATCCTACCCCATTTTATTATAAGGAAGGCGTTTATCTTGATAAAGATATTGATTCACGATTTCGTTCCTATATAGAAAATACATTAAAAGAGTTTCCACTTGATGAGCAAGAAAAAGAAAATTATTTTTCTTCTGCAAAAAAGGTTGCATATGCACGTATAAATGCTATTGTAAGTAACAAACACCGAAAAAGTTACTGGAAAGCTGCTGAACTAGTTCTGGCAATTGCAGAAATTTTCTGGAGCAATAGTGAATTTAAAAAAGGACAAATGTTAATCAATCATTTTCAGAAAAAATATAATCGTCATTCTGCTTTCCAGAGAGAATTAAAAAATGCAATTAAAGAATCGTCATTACAGTTTTGTTAAATCTTTATCCATCCCCCTATATTATTTCAAAGCACTATATATATGACGTATTTTTAGATTGTCTTTTCAAGAGAAGGAACAGGAATAAATTGTGTATTTAGAATAAATAAACAAATTTAATCATCTGGAAATCCGGAGGAAAGCGAGTATCATATAATTAGGCTTTATGATATTCATAAAGAAAATAGTTTACTGACCTCTCCCCTACCCATAAACTGTCTCATTATTCTGTAATTGTTTTTTTCAAATTGAATTCTTCCTGCAATAATGGCAGGATGAATCTTCAATTTTTCTGCTAGGAGAATTACTTCTTTTGCTAGATCTTTTGCATTCAAATCCACATTATTCCAGTATTTTTCTGGAATTAATGTATTTTGGGCTTTTTTATCAGCTTCTTTTTCCTTTGAGTATTTCTTTATTGGTCTTGATCTTTGGGTTTTGCCCTCATCTACAATAATATCTGTTTTACCGGCATGAAGGTGCTTTGAAAGATGGATTAATTCATGGAGAAGACAAAACCAAAAATTGTCTATCCGATCGTATCTTAAAGTGAGAGCAATGACAGTTTTGTTTTTATCTAAAATCATAGCAGCTCCATCAAGGAAGGTTTTTCTCAGGTGAGGGACAATGAAAAATTGGATACCGTGTTTTTCCAGGTATTCCTTTGCAAGCAGAGGGCCATTTTTAAAGTAACTGAGTTTTGGCAAATCTGACAAATTGATAGTTCCTGGTTGATATTTTTTTTCTAATGTATGTTTCTTAGAAAGTTCCATAATCCTCAAACACCAAGCCATTAGGGCGTATTTATCAGTTCTATATTTTTTTATTGGGGTTTGACTAGTGCGGAATAGTAATTTAGAAAAACAATTCATACCTCCTGCTTCTTGAATATATCCTCGTATAATATCTTCTTCATTTCCTTTTATATTTTTTTTGGGGGAAATCCAACCTGAATTTATCATTTCTTGAATAGGAAATTTTGTCCAGTCTATCTCTGGAATTTCTTCTGGAAAAGCTTTTCCTTGTTCCTGCATAAGGATTTCAGCTGGGATTCCTAATCCTTTATAAAGAGCTCGCATCATTGAGAGAGAAAGGGGCCTTTTTTTATTAAGAACTTCCGATACTTTGCTTTTGCTGCCTATAAAGAGAACCAGGTCTTTTTGCTGTAATCCAAGTTGTTCCATCCTAAACTTAATTGCTGCAATAGGATCAGGCATATCTATTGGATATTTTTTATCTTCATATAGCTCTATAAGAGTAACTAAAAGCTCTATCTCATCCCCTTCAGGGGTATTAGGTTCTGCATCCATAAGTAGATCAATACGAGATAAAACTTTGTTATATTCTTTTTCTGTTTTTATTATTTTATTTATCATCATATTTCCTCTGCATTGATTTTTTTATATTCTTTATGAGTTCCAATAAATCGAATATATATAATCTTCATTTTATAATTAATTTTAACAACCAATCTGTATTTGTTTCCTTTGATATTAAAAACAACTCTTTTTCCTCCAATTATACTTGCTGATCTATATTTTTCTTTAACATCTTGAGGATTATTCCATTCTGCTTCCCTAACCTCATGATACCATGCTTCTAATTGGTTTTTCGTTTCAATGTGCTTATTATAGTAATCAACCAGTTTTTTCTTCGATATAATATGCACATATATAATATAATAAGTTCCCAATTAATTGTCAAGCGTAAAGTTCCCAATATGGGAAAATTATATTTATTTTAGTGCACAAAGCTGAGGGAAATCACAGTTTTGAATTTTATGGGAGAATTAAATGAATAGTAATAAATTGATTCAACAATTAGGATTAAAACAATAATTTCTGTTGCTTTATTGCCTTAATTATATTAGGAACAAAGATGAGGAAGATTATAAAGGAGTAAGTTATGAAAACTCCCACTATTGGTATTTTAACAGGGATTTCTTACGTCTCGGGTATAGATTATTTCAAAAAGATAAACGAGAAGGTACTTGCAGACTCTCCCCAAGGCTATATCATGTCTCCGAATCCACCCATTGTCATGGTTTCCATTGATTGTGAAGAGTATGTACATTATCTTAGTTCGAAATTGTTTGAACAAGTCGATGAATACCTCCTTAAAGGAGTCCGCAAGCTTGTGGCAGCAGGCTGCGAAATTCTGGTAATTGCTTCCAATACTGGTCATATCTGTGTGCCGGCAGTCCAAAAAGAATTTCCAAATCTTAATATATTACACATAGCTGACTGTTGTGCTTCCAAGTTAAAAAAGCAAAGATTCTCAAAAGTGGGGTTGATTGGGACTAAACCCACGATGGAGGAGAACTACTTGAAGGATAGATTGTCGCTCCACGGTATCACAACTTTTGTGCCGGAAGAGGAACAGACTCAAGAAGAAATTTATGAGATCATTTGTCAGGAATTATCGTACAATGTTTTCACAGACGAATCGAGAGCAAAAATGGTAAAAGAGATTCGCAGGCTAGAAGCGATGGGTGCGGAAGCCTGTATTTTGGGTTGTACTGAAATTGAGTTATTAGTGCAGCAAGAACATGTCCCAACTTTTCCTTTGCTTCCCTCGGCAGAGATCCACATCGAGACGGTTGCGAACGTATTATTGCAAAAATTAAAATTAGAGGATGTGCTACCACTCCCCTACTCATCAACTGATTAGCCTAAACTATTCATAAAAATAATCCAGCAATGATTGTGGGCTTAATCTTCAATTTATCTTTTTTGCCGGGGCTTTATCGAATTCAGCTGAGTTCCAGTTAGGGGGCTCCACTGCATCTAAGTTGACGTTGATCAGACAACTTTGCCTGAACATTTTCATAATAATAAACCTACAAGAAAGGCTCGTTTATTGTTTATCTGCAGGGAAATTAATTGCTGTCCATTCAGTACTTTTTTAGAGAAAGATAGGGTATTTTCCACCGGAATAGCGTTGGACTTTGCTCCGGAATACGCAATATGTAAAAAAATAAATATTAATCACTATTATGAAGTCTTGATGCTCCGTTTTGATCAAGATCTTTTTGCCTGTATCTTGAAGTTAATATATCATTTAATAATGCTTTATCGTAATCGAGCATGTTTTTAAAACCTAATTTTTTCTTGAGAATATTTTTCGAGTACTCGAATGCTAATTTTCCAAAAGCCTCATCTATAAATGAAACTGAAGCAATAAGGATATTTCCGAAATCAATTATTATTTTATTTTCTCTATCCCAAGCCCTATTTATTAGTTTATTGATTTTATTCCCTTCTTCTCTAGTAATTGTCTGATATTTGCATTCTTTTTTTAAGTTGATAATCATTTTTTTCCCCTTATTAAAAGAATTCCTCAACTTCATCTGACATAAAGTAAAAAGTTTCTCTATCTATGTGTATAAGTAGATTTACAATAGTTCCCCCAAACGGAGTATTAATAGATTGACGCTGGGGTATCATTTGGGATCCACTCCACATCACCTTGCCATTTCCCGATATTATCCACATTTTACCTCTATTTACTTCAATGAATCTTTTTATATGGTATAAGCCAAATCCAGCCCGAGAGTCTCGACTTGAAACACCTTCTTTTATAGCCTCCTCTATTGCCTCGTAATCGTTTTTTAGTCTAGAATAATTAGGCTTCAATGCTTCGTAAATGCCTTTTCCTAAATCAAGTATACATAATAATATCTGCCGCCTTTTTCTTGAAGCTTGAGCACAGATATAATACTTGTTTTCTCCACTATGGTCAATAGCGTTAGTCATGATTTCTCTAATACTCATATTGAGAGAGTCCTTTACTCCCATTGACAAATTAAGGTGCTTGTCGAAAACCGTAATAACTTGTTCCGCTAGTTGGTAATCAATTCCAGATGGTCTTCTGAGTTGTACTCTATCAAGTGAAATAGGAATAAATATTACTGAATTTTTACTTGGCCAAAAGAATTCATTAAATCCCATTTCTTTTAAATACAGTTGCAGTGAACGTTTCTCAGGCTTTACATATTTACATTTTTTCCCTTCTTTAAGGCACTTATTAATCAAAGCTGCATGTATTAATAAACTAAAAGGAGTTATGCTTTCTGATCTGCTTAAATCAAACAAAATCTCGTTGTCCTGGGTTTTTAAGGCTTGATCATATAATGATAGTATAGATCTAGAATAAGTTATGCTTTGTTTTTTTGGAAATGTTAGCTTAAGCATCTATTTTCTCACTTGCATTAATACATTATCAATATCATTGTAATATGGCAATTAATATATCAAAAAATATCTATATTCCCAGGATTTAATAACAGGTCTCCTCTACTCTCATTAACTACAATTTTCATACAGCAGCTCGTACATTTTCCATAAATTCTGATAAGCTCATGTTGGCAAGTTCTGCTCCCCGGCTGAGAGTAATAATCTCTTCACTCACGCCATAATGGAGAAGCTGTTTAAAACGTATGGCCTCTTCCCTACCCTTGTATTCAACAGGTTCCTTTTTCTTCCACCCTTTCTGATTCAACATTACCTGGAAATTCCTATAAAAGAAATCTGAGACAATTTCCAGCATGTGAGCTCGTTTAACAATTGCTTGTATTGAAATTCCATATATTTGTTTAATCTTTTCCAATTCCCAAAGGGTTATTTGTTCCCTATTTTTCATCAATTCCCTTTCCAGGATGGCTTTAGGCAGAATGAAAGCTCCTGCGAAGGCGTGACAGAGTTTTTCTTTTTGATAATTTTTTGGGAATTCACAAAGAATATGGGCCATTTCGTGAGCCGCTGTAAAACGGATACGGTCGGTAGATAGGGTATTATTGATGACTATGACATGAAAATCGCCCACACGGGCTGAGAGGCCTTCAAAATCATCAATATTCTGAACTTCATGGACTCTTATGCCGTTTTCTTCAAGAAGCTCAAGTATATTCGAGAGGGGCGCAAGCCCTAATTTCCATGCAGCTCTTAATTTTAGAGCTGCTTTCTCAACATCTTGAATGGTGTTAATAGTAAAATCTATCAAAGGATTGGAGAATTTTTCCTGTACTCCCAATATACTCTCCAGTTCAATGTAACGTTCTAAAAAGTCAATAGTTCTCTGTTTGAGAGATTCTATTATTTTGACTGGTAGATTTGCTCTTTTTCGAAATTGCATTCCGGTAAGTTCTATTGTATTTTTTCTAAAGAAATACTCTGGCTTTACTTCCAATGCAGCGGCTAAACAAATCAAAACATCGCTTGAAGGCTTCATCACCCCTTTCTCATATTTACTGATGGATTGTCTGGTAACTATATTCCCTGCTTTTTTGGCAAGGTCCTCCATGCTTAATCCAGCCATTTTCCTGGCAGATCTCAATCGATTACCAAAATCTTTTGATTTTTTGTTTTCATCCATTTTTTCTCCCTCTATTGACAATATAGGCTTATTAATGTAATTTGTCAACCAATTGAAATGAAATAATCTGCATATTCCCAATATGTGCTGTCGCTTTAATCTTATTAGGAAAAAAACGGTACATAAAAAACAAGATTCTCATTTTTTAGCGAAATTATTATATTCATCTTGTCTAACTTAGATAATGATTGTATATGCGGAATAAGTAAACATATTCAATCAGCTGAAAATCCGGAGGAAAGAACATAGATGTTTTCTTCTTCATCAACCCGCACCGATCTTATCTGGGAAAATATAAAATCTTCCAGGGCTTCCTTATCTCCGATGCAGAGATCTTCTTGGACGTGGATATTTGTTGGTGTGCCTGGTATTGAAACCGGATTCTATAATTTTCAAACTAAATTCTTCCTGCAATGATAGCGGGATGATTCTTTATTTTTTTTCTTCGAGCTGAACCATTTTGTAGCGATTGAAGGTAACATACCCTTCTTCGTCCCGGGTAAATCCGTAAGCGGTATTACCCTTTACCGCGGATAATACTTCTGGGACAATCACTTTTCTCAGGTAAATTCCGTCAGAAGAGAACACATCAAATGCATGATCCTCCCCATCCTGAATTGGATACTGCTCGAGCCAGAGATTTCCTTTGCCGTCGAAAAACTTGCGCCAGTCTGAAAACGCGGGATAAAACTCAGGATGGCCCCGTTCAGAAGAATAGTCCGGATGGGATTGGGGCGTAAAATCCCGTCCGAATTTCAAAAGGGTATTCCACTTCTCATCACGCACCTCCAGATAATAGTCTCTGTTGTAACCAAGATAGACTTTACCTTGGGGTCCTACAAACCAGGACGTGGTATAGGCCTCCCGCGAGGTGTATGAAACCATTCCTGCCTGACCAGAAGAGGATTTGGTCATTCTTTTCAGTTGAACGCGGTCCCTAAATTCTCCGAGTTTGTTTCTCTCTCCGCCCTTTGCACCTGTCTTTAAAAGGGCAAAAGAGGTCTTTATTTTTTGCATACTCTCACCCAACTCAACTTCCGGGTTAAGCATTTGGCTGTAATAGACATTTCCGTCGGGAGCAACATCAAAAGCAGAAGGGAACCCCTCAATTTTGAATCCCTTCAGGTACTCCCCCTTCAGAGTCAATAGTGAAAATTTACGTTGGCGTGAATCAAGAAGATAAATGTGATCATTGACAATGCGAAAATAAGCCGGAATATCAAATTCCCCCGGGCCCTGCCCCTTTTTACTGACCGTACGAAGGTAATTCCCGTCGGGATTAAAGGCCTTGATCGCAACTTCACGCCAGTCCATTATGTAAATATTCCCTTGGCTGTCTAATTGGAATTCGATAGGCCGCACAAGAATAGCTTCGCCCTCGGCCTCTGGCCCGCCGAGAGAAAGTTCCGTCACAAGGTCATAGCAAAAAGTTCCTTCCTTCGGATAATCCGGATTATGAACGGTTTTAACACCATCGATTTCTTCGATAACAGTTGGATAAGCAACTTCAAGGGTTTTTTCTTTTGTCCCGCAGCCGGTCGTACATATAATCATGGCCAGGAAAATTATTGAAGTGGCATATACAGCTTTTCTCATTTTTACCCTCCTATTTTTCGTAATTGATTGTTTTTCCCTTATCCCAATTGAAAACCTCTTTTTGTCTTTATTACTTTTGCTTCCTAGCACCTCATTTTTCTTGCAGCTTTTTTTCTTTTCCCCAGAATACCGCCGCTAAGAAAAAGTCCGGCGCCAAGGACAAAGCCAAAATTATACCAGGATCCGTTGTTGTGAACCTCGTAGAACCGAACAGTTTTGGTAAAGATTGAAATTATAAACGTGATTGGGGAAATGAGGCCATGCCAAAAACCCTTAAAAAAGCCTGCCACCTTGCCATTCTCATCCGGTGTTTTTTCGAGCTTATTCGGGCCGGCCGCACAACTTGACAGGATAAAAAAAAGAATCAGACAAATCCCAATAGCACTTAAAATTTTCATTATTTCTCCTCTTTTACAAAATACAGTGAAAATACCCTCTTTTCACAGTAATGTTAATATATCTCATTCTAATATATATCTCAATGATTTATAGTGATGTCAGAAAAATTGCTGGAATTCTTCTTTTCTCCCAAGGAAGAATAAAAATCTTTTTAGGGGTTATGATCAAAAAGTTGGTCGAATTGATATTCTTTCCATTCCAAATAGGGAGCATCCCACATGTTGGTTTTGAGGTCATCTACGGCTACCCAAAGGCGCATCTGTTTGGCTGAAAAGATGACCGAATATTCTGTGCTTCCGTGAGAGACAATTTGAAGAAGCCTTTTGGCTTCAGGTATTCCCAGCGCTTTTTTCTGGCGGGCCCAGGCTTCTATTTCGTTCATTCCCGCTTCATAGCGCCAGAGGGAAGAAAAGGAAACTGTTTTGCCAAAGGAAAGCTGGGGTTGTTCGGGATTGAAGCCGTAAACCTTATGATGATTGGAAGCCATGATGTTATGAGGATGAATTGGTCGAACTTCTTCAGGACAGCGCATTTTCCCGGCAAAGCGGTCTCCTTCATAGACAAATGCGGTATTTTTCTGTCCCTGATAAGGGAAGGCCCACAGGATGATAGATCCAGGAGCTGTGACTCCCCCCCCGTCACACTGGAATTGATTCATCTGTTTTAGGACTTCAGAAGGAGTATTCTTTTGGACTCCTCGTTCCAGGACATCTCTTTGAACCCAGGAGCAGGGAGTGATATTCCCTTTCACCGGTCCAGGTCCTGTTCCTCCCGCATTTTCCATGCTGTAGAGTCCATCTTCGTTGATTCCAGAAATAGTGCCCATAAATCCTGGCCACATGAAAGAAATCCACCGTTTATGTCCAGGTTCCAAAGGATCTACTGCAAAAATGAGGAAATGGCTAACTGTAACTTTGCGCACATCACATTCCCCGTCCATATTCCGGGCTGCCACCAATCCTCCTTGAAGCTTGGTGTTCTGAGTGAAATCTCCCCAAAAAGCAAATTGAGTGCAGGAAGCAGAAGGTGAAACCGGGAAAGCGGCTCTTCGTTCAATGTAGGCATTAATGGCCAATAAGTCTGTTTGATTAAAATCCCGCCCCAGAGATTCGACTTTCATATCGATTCCGGAATCTTTCATTCCTTGAATGAGAGCCTGAGATTCCTTCTCAAGTTCCAAAGGCAAGCGGAGGTTAGTTTCAAGAAAGGGAACAAAGATATCTGTATACTTTTTGGCTGACCGCCAGATGTCTTCTATTATATAAAATTCAAAAAAATCAATGATCTGTCTTCCCAGAAGATACCCATGGGCATAACCGCGTTCTTTGACTGTTCCCTGAAGCTGGAGAACGGGAAGCCCGTTCATCCATCTTAAAGCTCCGTGTTTTGTTTGGATATCTTTTTCGGGAAAAGGGGTGGGAGAGCGGAGAAGACAATCCACGTTTGATTTGTCTTCTTTGGTAAGATCCACAGGAGATTGTCTTGCCCCTGGGGTAGAAGCATACCAACCCATTGGTTCTATAGGTTTGAAATCAAGCTGGCAGTCTTTATCTAAATCCATATAGGTTAAAACACTGTATAGACCGGATGGAAGGTGGGAAAATTTGTAGGCCGAAGGCTGATTCAGAGTGATTTCTTTAAAGGGTTTTTTAGCTCCGTATATGTCCCTCTTGCTGAGGGATTGGATCTTTCCTTGAGAAGAAACATTCAGTTTGTATAATCGAATTTGAACCGGACCTTTTTGATTTTCTCTATATTGGATATTTCCGGAAAGGGTTTTGTATTGATCTGGATTGACTGGACAAGATAAGAAAAGAATAATGACGGAAATGATTGAGAGTCGTTTTTTCATTGTTTCCTCCTGGTTAAGACAAGAAGAAGTGCCTTATCATCAATAATACAGATAAAAAACAATTCTCGTCAACAGGAATGCGCAGAGAAGAGAGCAATAAGATAAAATTACTCTGGCTTTGTGGGAAAAATTGAACTTACTTTATGAGTTTGAGTTTACGTATATCTTTTTCTGACCACCCAATATCATTTAACCTGGATTATTCACGAGTCGAGGTTGCTGCAGATGCGAGGCACAGGGTATGAAGCTGTGGTCCTTCACCGCGAATACCCTGTAACGAAGCAGATGTAGTAAAATCGGCTCGCCTTTGGTAAAAAAATGGCGATTAAAATTAAAAATGAAAACGAGAAAAGATTTAAAATAACTATTCTTGAAAGAATTTTGCATATTACTGAAAATAAATTAATAATAGAAACATCGCCATTTTTTTATGAATAGGTCAGGTTAGGAAAGAGATCGAAAATAATTATCCTAATCATTTTGCGGATCTCTATAGGACCAAAGTTCAAAAATCTTTTCATTGGGGACCGTTTGCGGTTTTAGTTAGAGATATAGCTTTTAGACCAGAAGAATCAGGTAGCCATGATTACTTTCGTACACCTGAGATAATAGAAGATATCTGTGTGTGTTTTAAGGAAAAATATTCAATAGATTTACTAGAAATTTTTCTCCAAAATACACAGCCATGTGTTGTAAAATTTATTGAATATAAATCATCGTTGAATCATATTGGAATTGCTCTATACTATCTTTATAATGTTTATAAAAATCGATCTTTTTCTTTACATAATAACAAATGTTTTGATGGCTATGGCAAAGAAATTTCGCCGAAAAATATTTTAAAAACAGAATTCGTTTAGGCCTTAAAATACATTAATTAATTATTATTAATAATCCATAACTGCAATGTTTATTAATAGTTGTGCCTAACAATTGGCTGCACCTGACCGCCTTGCTCTGGCGCTCTTCGGAGTTTTGGTGGGTTAGTAAAGTTCAGTGCTTTTTATCAAGTTTTGATTATTAGTGGCGGCGGCAGGTGAGGCAAAACGTTAGGCCCTCCCGAAAAATAACATTTGCATGCACCATAATATGTGCAATATAATGTACGAAATACATACTTAATGAGGTGCAATATGCAAAAACTAAAAATTAATCAAGATATCAGGTCCCTGTCAGAAGTCAGGAATGGCATGGCAAACTTCATAAAGCAAGTTCACAATACTAAAAGACCGGTTATAATTACACAGAACGGGAAAGGCGTCGCGGTTCTTTTAGGCGCAAATGAATTTGAAGCCATGCAAGAGAAAATCGAGCTTCTGTCAGATATTCAAACCTCTCTCAATCAACTGGAAAAAGGAGCAGGAATCAGCCATAAAGATGCAAAAGAGAAACTATTAAAGCGAGTTCCAAAATGAGAATAATCTGGTCTCCTCTTGCTGTCGACAGAGCATCGGAAATATCCGATTACATTGCCCAAGACAAACCACCAGCGGCAGAAAAATGGATTGATACAGTATTTTATAAAGTTGAGCAACTAAAATCGTCTCCTGAAATCGACCGGATTATACCCGAAATTAGTGACAGCCAATTTAGCCTGACCTATTCATAAAAAAATGGCGATGATTATTTTATTGTTTTGCTTTCAAAGATATACAAGACTTTTACAAAAACAATAACTGAACTGTTTTTGCTTGTTTTCAATCTCATTTTAATCGCCATTTTTTTACCCGTAGGGCGAGTCGATCTCACTGTATCTGCTTCGTTACAGGGCATTCGCGGTGAAGGACCACAGCTTCATAC
>JAUVXM010000066.1 GCA_030603565.1 Candidatus Aminicenantota bacterium | reverse complement strand
TAATTTTAATCGCCATTTTTTTACCAAAGGCGAGCCGATTTTACTGCATCTGCTTCGTTACAGGGCACTTGCGGTGAAGTACCACAGCTTCATACCCTGTGCCTCGCATCTGCAGCAACCTCGACTCGTGAATAATCCAGGATTATAATGTTCAGAAAAATTTATTTTTTTACAATTATTTTTTTGCTCCTCATTCCCGTTTTCTCTATTTCTAAAGAAAAACCTGATAAAGACCTTTCTGGAAAACACAAAAAATGGCTTGAAGAAGAGGTGCTCTACATCATCACTCCTACTGAAAAAAAAGTTTTTTCCCAGCTTGAAACGGACAATGAAAGAGAAATGTTCATCAAAGCTTTCTGGACACACAGAGATCCTACCCGTGGGACTCAAGAGAACGAATTCAAACAAGAGCACTATCGCCGGATTCAGTATGCCAATTACAATTTAGGACGAAATACACCTGGGCCCGGCTGGAAAACGGACCGTGGTCGCATGTATATAATTCTGGGTGAACCCAGAGATGTTGAAAGACACACAGGAGAAGCCGGAATCCACAAAACTGAGGTTTGGTTTTATCAGGAGTTGGCGCAATACGGACTTCCCCCCGCGTTCAACCTCATTTTCTTCCAGAAAGATGGTGTTGGCGAATATGTGCTCTACAGCCCCACAATGGACGGCCCCCAGGCACTGATGGCAAATTATTTTGGAGATCAGACAAGCCATCTTCAAGCCTTTAATTCTTTAAAAAAAATTAGCCCCAGCTTAGCAAAGGTCTCGATGTCCCTCATCCCCGGAGAATCTGTAACCGGCTGGCAGCCCTCTTTGTCATCAGATATGCTTATCCAGAAAATATACATGGTTGCTGAAAAACAGTTTAAGGATAGATACGCGGAGAAATTCCTGCTGTATAAGGATATCGTTGAGGTCGACTATACGGCCAATTACATAGAAAGTGATTTTGTTGTCAGGGTAATAAAAGAACCTGCTGGAATTCATTTTATTCATTACATTATCGAGTTGAACAGATTCTCCATCGAGCAGTTTCAGAATAAATATATTACCCAATTAGAGATCTCTGGAAAAGTTTCAGACCTTAAAGGAAGAACGATCTATCAATTCGAAAGGTCTATCCCAGTTGAATTTAATAAAGAACAGCTTGATAATATCACTTTCCGACCCTTTGCATTCTATGACATGTTCCCTATGATTCCTGGAAATTTCAAGCTTTCAGTGCTCTTGAAAAATGAAATCTCCAAGGAATTTACTTCCATAGAAAAAGATATTTTTATCCCAGAAAGGATTACTTCTCCCCAAATTAGCCCCCTTATCTTGGGATATGACTCTAATTACAATAAAGCGGAAAACATGAAGCCTTTCAAGTTTGCTAATCAACAGATTTACTCTAGGCCTATGAGAATTTTTCTTTCTCAGGATATACTATTTGTGAGCTTCCAGGTTGTGGGATTGAATGCTGATTTAAGACAAAACGCTGTTTTAAAATTTGAGATATTAAAAAACAGCGAAGTCATGTTGACATCGGAAAAAAAATTGAGCAAATACCAGGAGCGGCTAAATTTCCTGGAACAATTTTCTCTTCAAGATTTTTCCCCAGGATATTATCAGATAGCTGTCCGTTTACTCAAAGACGATAACTTACTAACATCTGAGAGTGAGCGATTTGAAATCACTTCAGCCCAGGGCTTTCCTCGGCCATGGGTGCAAAACAGTTCTTTTTTTCCCTTTTCACATCCTGGTTATTCCCTCATTATGGGAAAGCAGTATTTTAACAAAGGAGAAACAGAGAAAGCCCGGGTAGAACTGGAGAGAGCCCATCAAAATCAGCCAGATTCGCAAGAAATTTCATTGCCTTTAGCCAATGTCTATTTTATCTTTAAAGAGTATGAAAAAACCAAAAGGATTCTGCTCCCTTTCGAGGGATCTGAAGATGCCAAATATGGAGTTCTTTTCCTTTTGGGTAAGACCTATCATGCTCTCGGTGAATTCGATAAGGCGATATTCCTTTTTGATAAAGCGATCGATCGTTTCGGCATCAACATCTTCCTTCTTAATTCTCTGGGAGATTGTTATTTTAACCTAGGAAAACGGCGGAATGCCTTAGCTGCCTGGGGGAAATCTCTGGAGATTATGCCCGATCAACCCCAGATAAAGGAAAAGGTTTTATCCATCAGAGAGAAGAAATAAAGTTTACCTAACATTGATTTTGAGAGTTCATTTAGTTGCTTTTTCTACTGTAGATTTTGCCAGTATCTCTAATGTATCCAATACATCATTGTTACTTTTAATTGCAAGCGGTAATTCAGTGCAGCCTAAGATTACTTTTTCTGCTCCTAAATCCTTTAATTTCTGAATAAATTGGGTCAATTTTCCCCTATCTTTATCTGATTTTCTCCCTGCTAAAATATTCAAGATAATTTTTGTTGTTTCTTTTTGCTCTGTTTCAGTCAGGGTTAAAATCTGAATATTTTTTAGGACATTGGTATAAATGTTGCTTTTTATTGTCATCTCGGTTCCCAGCAATCCCACTTTTTTTATCCCGCTTTTTAACACTTCATTTGTAGTTTCTTTGATTATGTTTATTATTGGTATTGAAACTGCATTTTGCATTTCAGAGAAGTAATATGTTACTGTATTACAGGGAATCGCGATAAAATCAGCTCCAGATCTTTCCAGCTTTTTTACGGCATTAACCAACATTTCTCTAACTTTATTCTCCTCATTTGGATGCTCTACAACATCAGGTATAGGTAAATTAACTATAATGATCTCTGGAAAATCGCAGTCGTATATTGCGCCATATTCTTTCTGAAAAAATTGAATAATGCGGAGATAAAGATCCGCAGTTGCTTCTGGGCCCATACCTCCTAAAATACCAATTGTTTTGTATTTGCACATGATAAAGCTCCTTATTTTTACCGCCATTATTGACAATGTTACAGCAAAAAAACATCTGCAGTCAATAAAAAAGCATATCTAGGAAAATGGGGACAGGGTGCTTTTTTGTGCAGACGAAAAAGCACCCTGTCCCCATTTTCCTATGCTTCCGTAGTTTTATTATTTAAATAACACACGTATTCCAACATATCATAGTATAAATATGAAAATGTTAATTATATTAAGCAGGTATCTTTTAATATGTTCATATCAATCTTCCTTCTAATGAATTTTGCCTTGACACAGGCTGAAATGTTTACTAAAGTAATATTGGTATAAAAAACAAATTAATATAAGGAGTATATTGTTATGGCTAAGATTGTAAATTCGTGGAACGAATGGGACCCGTTAAAGCGAGTGATCGTGGGAAGGCCGGAGGGCACGAATATTCCTGCCCCGGAACCAGCTTGGTGGTATCATCGTCCTGAAGGCGGGTATCCCTTGGGATCATTCGGACCGTTTCCGCAAGAGATGTATGATAAAGCCAATGAGCAAATGGATTATTTTGTAAAGGTAATGGAGAAGCGTGGTATTATAGTGGAAAGGGCAGTAATTCATCCTGGGATGCATGACCGGCGTCCGGTATCAACTCCGGATTGGACCCAGCTTAACCAGCACGGGGTCAATAATGTCAGGGATGTGTTTCTCCCGGTCGGAAATGAGATTATGGAGGCCACGACCTGCCGCCGCTCCAGATGGTATGAGTATTTAAATCTGAGGCCGATCTTTGAGAAGTATTTTGAAGAGGACCCGGACTTTCTGCATACAGCAGCACCCAAGCCGCGGCTAACGGATGAGTCTTACGAGAAGAATTTCTTTTATTATTTTGAAAATGTTTGGACAGATGAGGAGAAACGGAAACGGGTGCATGACTGGAAATTCCAGTTATCAGAAAAAGAGGCCCTCTGGGATGCTGCAGACGCAGCTCGCTGTGGGAAGGACATTTTCTGGCAGTCTTCCTGTGTGACCAACCATAAAGGGATGGATTGGCTGAAGCGCTACTTTGGCGCGAAAGGGATCCGGATTCACGATGTGTTATTCGACTATAACTATCACCCTTGGCACATTGATGTAAATTGGCTGCCGGTACGTCCAGGCCTGGCGATCTACAATCCCGAATGGTATCCCATAACGGAAAATTTCAAGAAGTTGATGAAAATGAACGATTGGGAGCTAATTCCAGCAGCGAAGCCTGTATATGTACACCAAAACAAATGCTATCTGACCGGGCTTTATGAAAGCAAGTCTTGGATCTCGATGAATACTTTTTCACTGGGGCCAAATACGATCTGTGTAGAAGCGCATGAAACGGCTTACATGGAGCAGCTGGACAAGCTGGGTATTGAAGTAGTTCCGATTCCCTATGAAGCGGTAATTCCATTTGGCGGCGCTTTACACTGTACTACATTGGATATAAATCGCGAAGGGACCTTAGAGGATTACTTTCCGAAACAGATCCCTGGCTATTAGTAGAAACTTTTTAAATTCGGGGGATACTATTGATAGTTTCCCCCGTTTTTTTTGTTCAAATGAAGCAAAAAACAAGACCTGACCCCAAAATTGTAAAGGAGGGTAGATCATGCGTAAAATCAAGACTTCCCTAACATTCGTTTGCATTATTATCTTTTTGTCCGGGTTTGCTGCATACGCGCAGAAATCAAAACAAAATTATGAGATTATGAGACTCATTCGGCATGAAAAATTTGATCTCATTTTACCCGGTGCAATGCGGGATAACAATGTTGATATGTGGATTCATGTCGTGGAGAGCGGCAGAATGGATCCGCTTGCCCTGGACTTAGGGGGGTGGACTGAATACAGAGAATGGGAGCCGATCTGTTACTATATTTTCACGGACCGAGGTGGTGACAGGATCGAGCGGATAATTTTAGGGGGCGAAGATCAAGAAGGCCTCTATGATATTTCCGGCTCGGGAGAAGACCTCCTGGAAATTATCCAGGAACGCGATCCCAAAGTGATTGCCGTCAACATGTCTAAGTCGCTTACCATAGCCAATGGGATTTCTCATACGGCCTATTTGAGATTGACCGAGACACTAGGTAAGAAATACACAGATAGGCTGATTTCTGCAGAGAATGTCATAACCGATTTCCGCGTGAGAAGGGTCCAGAGGGAAATCGTCGCATTCGCAAACGCACTTGAAACTCAGCGACAGGTCATGGAAACAGGCCTGCGGAGGATAAAACCTGGGATTACTACCCCTGAAGAAATCGGCTGGTGGGGAGCAGACGAGCTGCTCGCTCGAGGGATCGCCCCAGCCTATCAGGCGGCAACTTTGTTTCTTCCCTACATGCCGGGAGGAGCGAGAGACGGTGTCTTTCATCGCGGCAATTTTATAGGATGGGATATGGGTATTGGATACCTGAACTTCGGCACTGATTTTAAGCGGTATGCCTATATCCTGAAAGAAGGTGAGCCCGATGTTCCGAAAGGCCTGAAACATGCATGGGAACGGGGCATGGAGGCTCGTAGGATTCTCCGCAGGACTATCAGAGCAGGTCGTACTGCCGGTGAAACGCACGAAGCGATTGTCCGAGCTCTTGAAGCAGAAGGTTATGTGTCTACTCCTTCCGATGATAGGACTTCGCAGTACAGGGATTTGATGAACGAGCTAGGAGATTCTGATAAATCAGGCTTTTCCGTAGACTGCCACCCCACCGGGAACACTAGTGTCGGTGATGCCGCATTGGGCGCGTCGATTGCCCCGTGGCGCTCGGACCGGGCCCATATTATGGTTCAGCTGACTCATATATTTGCATTCGAGTTCAATATCAACACCTGGGTTCCGGAATGGGGTAGACGGGTAAGTATCAATTTCGAAGATAATGCAATTGTCACCCCCAATGGCGTAGAGTATCTGGCTCCCATTAACGAGGAAATAATCCTAATTCGTTAGCAACTATCAGGGATTATGGCGTTTGTTGCGTTGATTGCGTAAATCGTGAATCGTAAAACGTGAAATGTTATGGTAAAAGGTTTGTATCTAATAAGATTCTGATGTGGCTGAAGCGAGCACAAGCCATACCCGAATTTTATACATATTGATATTTTTATGAATAGTCCAGGTAGATAAAAGGAGGCAGGATCATGACTAAAACCAAGATTTTTCTAACATTTTTTTCTATCCTTGTTCTTGCCCAAGGATTTTATGCGCAGACTCGGAACTCAGAAGCTATGGCGGGCATTAGCCAAGCATATTATTCAATGTTTGATGCTGATAATCCTTATGCTACAGTGGAGATGTTGGATCATATTCGCCAAGAGAGGTTTGACCTCATTTTGCCCCGAGTCATGCGGGAAAAAAAGATCGACATGTGGATTCATGTGATTCGACCATGGTCTTGGAGCGGCAATGAATTACGTAGATTAGAAGGAAGCGACCTAAATTACATAAGCATGGACAGCACTGATCCTCTTAGATATGAATTTGGTAGCAATGCCGGGGTTTTTATCTTTACAGACCATGGTGGTGACAGGATCGAACGGGTTGTTTTTGATGGAGAGGTTGAAGACCCCGGAGCCTTTGACATAGTCGGGGGGCAATCCAAATTTATTAATCAAGAGAATTATGAGATTATAGATTATGTAACCGAAAATCCGGATAAAGTCCCGGAAACGGGGCTGGGGTACAGATTTATGGGTCTCAGAGAATTTGTAGCCGAACGCGACCCCAGACGGATTGCTGTTAATTACTCGGAAAAATTGTCACTTGCCGAGGGCTCAGAAACCTATACCCTAGCACTTACCGACGGCATTTCGTATGCAGACCATCGCCAATTGACCAAAGCGTTAGGAGACAAATATGCGAAGAGGATGATCTCGGCTGAATATCTGATATTGGATTATTTATCAAGAAGGGTGGCGAGTGAAGTAGTCCTTTATGGCACCTCTGGTAATCTACAAGAAATAGCGAGAGAATTTGATAAAATCGTGCCTGGCGTAACTACTTTAACTGATTCAGGTGGGAGTTGGTTTTGTACGAGGGATGTGGGGCATAGTGAAAGCGCTATGAGAGACTATCCGCTCCAGAGAGGCGACCTGTTCCAGAGGGGGATGGCTCCCTTATATGTGCCTCGGGTAGGCGAAACTGAAATACCTCCGGAGATACAAAAAAGTTGGGAAGAGGTGCTAAAAGTCCGTGAGATTTTACTCAAAAACATCGAGGTGGGGCCTACGGCGGGAGAAACGCTTGAGCTCCTCATCCGTAAATTGGAAGAGGCGGGGTTTGTTTACATAGAAAGGGATAAATATGACATAAACTTAGATCCTGAAAAAACCCAGGTTCATCTCGACATGCATGCTGAGGGAAAAGGAATACTTGCCCCTAGGATTTCTCATATGGGGCCGAGATGGCATTGGGATACGAAGATCCCCCTCTTTCATACCTTTGCTATTGAATACATGGTGCATATGCCTGTGCCTGAATGGGGTAGAGGGAAACACATATATATATGTATCCATGATGGTGCAGTTGTCACGGGACGTGGAATGGAGTATGCCTATCCACCAGTCTCAGGGATTCGTATTGTTAGATAAAGGAGGTAAGATAATGAGAAAAATACGGTTTATTCTCGCATTTTTTTCAATACTTTTTCTTGTCCAGGGATTAAATGCACAGAAGCAGTATAGGGAACTTATGTGGGGCATTGGCGACGCAAATTATGGAATCTTTAATTCTAATAATCCATATGCTACAAAGGACATGCTGAATCATATTCGTCGGGAGAGGTTTGATCTCATCTTGCCTCGCGTCATGCGGGAAAAAAAGATCGACATGTGGATTCACGTGATTCGCCCCTGGTCTTGGGGAGGGACTGATCCACTTAGATATGAATTCGGCAGCAAGTCCGGTGTTTTTATCTTTTCCGACTGTGGTAGTGACAGGATCGAACGGGTTGTTTTTGAAGGTGAAGTTGAAGACCCCGGGGCCTACGACATAGTCCGGGGGGAATCCAAATTTATTAATCAAGAAAATTATGAGATCATGGATTATTTGGCCGAAAATCCTGATAAAGTACTGGAGTCAGAATTGAATTTAAGATTTTTGAATCTCGGAGAATTTGTTGCCGAACGCGCTCCTAAACGCATCGCCGTTAATTACATAGACAGTCTGGCATTTCCCGAGGGCTCAGAGACCTTTACTATGGCACTTACCGATGGGATTTCGTATACAGACTACGTCCAATTGACCAAAGCTTTAGGAGACAAATATGCAAAGAGGATGGTCTCGGCTGAACATCTGATATTAGATTATTTGTCGAGAAGGGTGATGGGCGAAATAGTGCTTTATGGCATTTGTGGTTATCTGCGACCAAGACGACCCAGAGCGGGAAAATATGATAAAATCGTGCCAGGTGTAACCACTTTGAGTGAAATCGGGCCTAGTTCTGTCTTGGATAAGGACGGAAGGAGAAGAAATAGTGGTAACTATGTAATCCAGAGAGGCGACCTCATTACTGGTATTGGAATCTTCTCCCATTTAGGAGGAGCCTATGTGCTTCGGAAAGGCGAGACTGACCTGCCTCCATATATACGTAAATTTTGGGAGGATAGAAAGAAAATCAGGGGGATTTTACTTAAAAACATCAAGGTGGGTCTTACGGGGAGAGAAACGCTTGAGCTCCTCATCTGTAAATTAGAAGAGGCAGGGTTTGTTTGCCATGACAGACAAATATATGACAGAAATGTTGATTCCGAAAAAACCCAAATTGCTCTTGATATGCATGCTGAGGGAAAAGGAATACTTGCCCCCAGGATTTCTCACCTGGGTCCGAAGTGGCATCGAGATATAAAGATCCGACTCTTTCATTGCTTTGCTATCGAATACTTTGTCTTTATGGCTGTTCCTGAATGGGCTAAGGCGAATAATTCTACGGGGCAAATATTAAGTGCAGGCTTCCATGACGGTGCAGTTGTCACGGGACGTGGAATGGAGATCGCCTACCCCGAGCGGTGGCGCAAGATACAAATAATTCAATAATGTCAAGTAAGGAGGCAAAATCATGAAGAAAGCAAAGATTTTTCTAACATTCTTTTCTATGCTTATCCTTGTCCAGGGGCTCCGCGCCCGGAATCAAGAACTAGGTGCTGACCTTGAATTGATTAATCTGATTCGCCAAGAGAAGTTTAGAGTCATCCTGCCTAAGGTCATGCGGGACAACAAAATTGATATGTGGATCTATGTGAAGAGAGGAGATGATCCCCTTAGTTTTGAATTGGGCGGTAACCCCGGTATTTTCATCTTTACAGACCGCGGCGGTGACAGAGTAGAGCGGGCGGTCCTGGGTAGCAGAGGTGATAAGCAGCTCTACGACATTTTTGGCCCAGAGAGTGATTTAACCCAATTTGTTGTTGAGCGTGATCCAAAACGCATTGCTGTAAATTACTCTGAAGAGCATCCCCGTTTCAATACCATTTCAGATGCAGACTACACCAAATTGGTTAAAGCGCTCGGTGACAAGTATGCGGAAAGGATGGTTCCGGCTGATTATCTGATAGTAGATTTCTTAGCAGGGAGGGTGCCGAGTGAAATAGCACTTTATGGACGCTTAAGTATAGAAAGCGCAGAAATGATAGAGAAAGAATTTGATAAAATCGAGCCTGGTGTAACCAAATTGAGCGAACTTAAGGGAAATGTTTTTGTTAGAGATCCGGATGGAAATGAAGAAAATAACAGCGACTATGTGATCCAGGGAGGCGACCTGATTGGTTTACTCTACAGTGCGAACATGATGGATTTCAGCGAGCACAATGGCGGAATTGCCTATGTGCTTCGGGAGGGAGAGACTGAACTGCCGCCTGAGGTCAAAAAAATCTGGGAACATGCGCTGATAACCCGTGAGATTTTCCGGAAAAACATTAAGGCAGATCTCACTGGGGGAGAAACGCTGGAGATCCTTATTCGTGAACTAGAAAAAGCAGGCTATTATTATAATCCCATAGATGAATATGATAAAAATGCAGATCCTGAAAAAACCCAGGTTCATATCGACTTCCATGCTATGGGAAGAATAATTTCCCAAGAAGACGCTCCCAGGATTTCTCCTTTAGGTCCTGATTGGATCCGGGATCTTAAGATTCCACTCTATCATACCTTTACTTTTGAATACATGATCCATATGCCATGGCCTGAATGGGGGAAAGGGAAACATTTGTACATTTGTATCCATGATGGAGTAATCGTCACTGAACGAGGAATAGAGTTCCCCTATCCACCGCTCAAAAAGATACGCATAATTCGATAATACCGGGTTCAGATTGATAAGATCATTATAAATCACATTCAGTATTGACACCTGGAGTTTTTTTAAGCTATTGCTAATGTTTAAAATGCTAAAAATTATAGGAGAATAAATGTATAATCAAGAAAATGAATTTCATTTTAATAAAGGAAATAAAGTTTTGGATAAAATTAAAGTTTTCCTAACATTCTTTTGCGCCCTTATTCTTGCCCAAGGATTCTATGCCCAGACTCAAGGAGAAACTGATCTGGTTGATAATGACTTGATTAACCTGATCCGCAGAGAAAAGTTTGACCACATCCTGCCGCAGGTCATGCGGGATAACAAGATCGATATGTGGATTCACGTGATGAGATACGGCGATGCTGATCCCCTTGAAATAGACTTGGGAAGTGGATCCGGCTGTTTTGTCTTTACGGACCGAGGTGGTGAAAGGATCGAAAGGGCTGTTCTCGGCATGACTTCTGAAACCATTGGAGAAACTGGGGCCTATGATATATTCGCCGGAGATGAAGAGGAAATTGAAGGTGATGCCGGCTGGGAAACTGTTATCGGAGAATTTGTTGCCAAACGCGACCCTAAACGCATCGGTGTGAATTTTTCTGAAAGATATGCTGTTGCGGATGGCATTTCTTCTACAAACTATCGTAAATTAGTCAAAGCTTTGGGGGACAAGTATGCAAAGAGGATCGTCTCGGCTGGTAATTTGATAGTTGATTTCTTATCGGGAAGGGTGATGAGTGAAATTGTCCTCTATGGACAGTTATGTAAAGTATGTGAAAAATCAATAGAGAGAGAATTTGATAAAATTGTACCGGGTGTAACCAGGTTGAAAGATGTTTATGGGAATATTTGGGTCAGGGATCGAGACGGATATGAAGACAATAATAACGATTATGTGATCCAGAGAGGGGACCTGATAGGTTTAATCAATGGAGTGACCGAGCAGAGCTATTCGACCCACATATCCGGATTTGCTTATGTGCTTCGGCAAGGAGAGACAGATCCTCCTCCGGAGGTACAAAAAGTTTTCGATCATGCCTTGAAAGTCCGGGAGATTTTCCGTAATAATATCAAGGTAGGTCGTACTGCGGGCAAGACATTGGAGATCCTTATTCGGAAATTAGAAGAAGCAGGCTATATTTATATTGATAGGGATAGATATGAAAAAAACGCAGATCCAGAAAAAACCCAGGTTCATATTGATTTTCATGCCCTGGGAAAAGATGTCAACCAGGTGGATGCTCCCAGGATTTCTCCTTTAGGTCCGGATTGGATCCGCGATCTAATCATCCCCCTTTACCATACATTCACTTTTGAATACATGGTCCATATGCCTGTATCAAAATGGGGGAAGGGGAAACATTTATATGTTTTAATGCATGATGGGGTGATGGTCACTGAACGGGGCGTCGAGTATCCTTATCCGCCGGTCGAAAGAATTCGGGTGATCCGTTAATGAATGAATAGTTTAGGGTAGGAAAATTTATTTTAAGGAGGTGTTAATAGTTAGAGAAATTTTTAATTCTATCGGCAAGAAACGGAAAAAATCAAAATTAAAAAAAGGAGAAAAAATGAAAAAACTAAAGAATGGATTAGCAACTGTTATGGTGAGTGATTTTCTAATTTTTATCTGCTTACTGGTTTTTGTAAGCACCCCGCTTTATTCTCAATCTCCTGTGTATGGTGTGATACACGGGGAAGTCGCGACGCCTGATGGCCAAGCGCTTCCTGGGGTTGAGGTCACTATTTCTTCTACTAAGCTTATTGGCGGCCCTCAGAGTGTGATCACAGATGCAGCCGGTAAATTCAGGTTCACTGCTCTTCCACCTGGAACGTACACTGCTGAAGCTAAATTACAGGGATTCACTCCTACAAAAAGAATAGACCTTCGTCTAACAATGGGACAAACATTAACTGCAGATTTCTTTCTGCAAGTAGGGACACTTGAGGAGTCTGTTGAAGTTATGGGAATTGCTCCTATTATTGATGTGAAAGACTCACAAGTGGGTGTCCACAATATGCCTAAAGAATTCCTTGAGAAAATTCCTTCAAATCGGGATTTTGAAGATCAGCTGACGTTTGCCCCTGGGGCGAAAGGAACATGGGGTTCCTTCTATGGTTCTCCTGATAGCACAGAAAACAAGTATCTTACGGATGGCCTTAATACGACCAATCCTGAAGATGGTGCTCCGGCGCAACTCACAGATTATGATTCGATTGAGGAGTTTAACGTGATGGGAATAGGTGCCCCTGCTGAATACGGCGGCTTTGGCGGCGCCCTGGTCAATGTGGTGACAAAATCCGGTGGAAACGATTTCAGCGGATTGTTCACTTTTCACATGCGAAGTCCAGGTTGGCACAGCGATAATTGGGGGGATTATCCCGATTTAGAGAGATCTGTTTTTTCTGAATTTTACAATCTCCATTTTAATTTAGGTGGGTCCCTCATTAAAGATAAACTGTGGTTTTTTACGAGCGGAAGATATTCTTATGATCAGGACCATATTCTTGATGAAGGGACAGGATCAAAATCCTGGAATGGAAGGGGCATGGGCAAACTTACCTGGCAGATCAACAAAAATAACAGGTTCACCGTTGCGGTTGATGCAAATACGGGTGAACGTGAAGGCTTTACTTGGGAGTTTGTTGACCCTTCAATTGATTACCCTTCTAATAGACATGGAGTGTTTTTTAACGCTTCATATCTTCATACTTTCTCGAGTACCACATTCTTAGAAGCCAGGATGGGAGGAATGGATACTTATAGCCTCTCAGGCACTTCCAGCCCGGCTGCCCATTTTGACATGGAAACAGAATGGTATACAGGAAATTATTGGGAATTCTGGGAGTCTAACAGAAAACGTCTCGATATAAATGCTGCTGTTACTCATTATACTGAGGATTTTCTTAACACCTCGCATGATTTCAAATTCGGAGTGGAATATTCACGTATGCCTTCGCATAGTCAGAGAGGGTATCCTGGCGGTAAATATTATGCTGATTATGGGGGAGAACCTTATTTTTTAAGTGTTAGCGAGATTTATGATATAAAACCAGTCGGGACACGTGTATCCGCTTTTGTCCAAGACTCTTTTACCATTGCTGATCGTATAACCGTCAACCCAGGGCTTCGGATCATGCAGGCCAGGGGTAATCTCCCTAGCTTTGCTAAGGCTCCTTTTCGGCCAAAGCTTGGTATTGCTCCTCGATTAGGAGTTAGTATTGATATTTTTGGAGATCATTCCACTGTACTGAAAGCGCATTATGGGAGATATTACCATCAGATGAGGGATCTAATGTACACGCCCTGGGAGCCCCAGGGGCCTTACCAAGAATATGTATGGGGCCCTGTAATAGAAGATTGGGAAGGCTTGGAACCCGGCACCATTGGAGAGCAATGGGTGTTGGATTTTGAAGATCCGTGGGAAGCGTATACAATCGATCCTAATTTAAAGTTCCCTTATATGCGGCAATTTGTGGTTGGAATTGAAAGAGAGCTGGGGAAAGATATCTCTGTATCTGCATCTTTTATCTATCGAACAAATCATGACCTTTTGGACAGAGTTAATATTGCCGGAGACTGGGACCCAGTGCAATGGACTGATCCTTATGAAGGAAACACATATACTGTTTACGAGAGGCTTAACCCTGGAGAAAATGAGTTTTATATCACTAATCCTTATGAAGGGCAGGGACATGATATAGGTGCTGCCTATGGCGACATTGTTGCCTGGGACCCCAAACGATCAAATAGAACTCTAGAATTGCGTTTCGACAAAAGATATTCCAACCGGTGGCAATTACACGCATCTTTTATTACCGGCTATTCATGGGGAAATGATGACAATTATTGGGGCGAATATGGATCAAGTCACAGTACTGCTCTGGGCGCCTCCTGGAATTTTAGCAATCCGAACTATCAGATCAATGCCGAAGGTCCTTTAACTCTCTCCTCTTCCTATATATTTAAAACGACAGGCTCATATGATATCCCCGTGGTTGATATTACCTTAGGATTTGATTTTAGATATGAATCAGGAGATCTATACACCAGACAAATATTTCTTGATCCTGAAATAGATTCAGATGCAGTGGGTGCATTTTGGGTCAGAGATGTGACAATATTTGCAGAACCACGCGGCGCCTACAGGTTGCCGGCCCAGAAAAACCTAAATCTACGGGCGGAAAAATACTTTCAATTTGGAAAGATAAGAGTTGGCGTCCTTATTGACATGTTTAATGTCTTGAATTGGGATACAATTGCTTGGGTGGAAACTTTTCAGGACCCATGGTCAGACTTTCAATTCGGTTATGTGTGGGATATTCAAAGTCCCAGAGCTTTCAAATTAGGATTAAGAGTAGAGTTCTAATTCAGAAGTTTTATAGTTACCGCGTTTTTACGCCTATGCTGGGGAGAGGTGGATTTTAGAGTTCTCCTCTCCCTAGAACTAAAAGACTCATAAATTTTTGCTGAATACTTTTTCCTTGGATTATTCACGAGCCGACCTTGCCGGATAATCGACCTTGTTTATAAATAGGGTAGGCGTAATATGCAAATCTATTAAAAGAGGATTTTAATGCAAAGTAATAATAATTACTCTTCCCTTGTTGATTTATTCAATGAGTTCCGAGAATTTATAAAACCTAACGTTGTGGACGGCGTGCCAGATTTTACAGCTGCCGCCATGGAAAAACAATATGAAGGATTGAAACTGCTGCAAAAGCGTCTTGCTGCCATTGATATCAGTGGCTGGGGGATTGCCCAGCAGGTCGATTACCAGGTGGTCCGTGCCGAGATGAATGGAGTAGAGTTTGACCACCGGGTTTTACGGCAGTGGGCGCGTGATCCCGGTTTTTATAATCTCACCGATGGTATATACCCCAGGCTCCTTGTTCATCACTCAAGGAGTTTATCCAACTGGGGGCTGTATAAACCGGAAGTCCCTCTCTCTCAAGAGGGAGCCGCTGATTTCCGGGTGAAATTGCAAGCAGTGCCTAAGCTTTTTGCTCAAGCAAAGATAAATCTTACTGAAGCAGCTAGAGATCTTGCCACGATTGCTATTAGGGTAAAAGAAAAGGACATCCAGCTTTTAAACAGCTTCACAGATCAGTTTGCTACGCACCATCCAGAGCTGCTCCCTTATGTCGAACAGGCAGTGACTGCTACTGAGGATTACCGCGACTGGCTTATTGCAAACAAAGGGAAGATGACCGCACTTGCGGGAGTAGGAAAGGAGAACTATAATTGGTGGATGAAGAATGTTCATCTCATCCCTTATACTTGGGATGAGTTTCATACGATGATTCAAAGCGAATACGATCGAGCCATAACATTTTTAAAACTGGAAGAACATAAAAACCGGAATCTTCCTGATTTTAAATTGACATCAAGCGAAGAAGAAAACATTCAGAGGCAGAGAGAGACTGCCGCAAAGATCATGAAATTTCTCCGTGAAGAGGAGATCATCACCGTACCTGAGGGCCTGCCGCCTCTCCCTCCTGACCAATATCCGCGTATGTGGGGAAAAAGCGCCTATCTCAGGCCTAACTATTGTGGTTATTTTGAACAGACCAATGATCGTGAACCAATGACCAATGTTCTTCATGTTATCTTTGGCCACTATTATGTTGGCGGCAGAAAGATCTGGTATCAGATGGGTGATACCCGGCCTATTCGCAGTGATATTCGTCTTTTTGATATGCATGAAGCTAGGTCAGAAGCCTTGGCATTCGGGATTGAAGAATGGTTGATGCAGGCAGGTTTATTTGATGAACGGCCGAGATCAAAAGAGATCTGTTACATCTGGTTGGCTTTTCGTACGGCTCGTGCTTTGTCGGACTTAAGAATGCACAGCAATGAATACACTTTAGCGGATGGAATTAAGAATTTTTCTGAAAGGATTCCCTATAAATGGGCGGAAGCGGACGGCGATGCAGTGTGGTGGGACATTGAAGAGACCCTGCGCGCCCCGGGTCACAGCTCTAACTACATTGTAGGGAGGAATATGATGCAGAAGCTCATGGCTGAAAGGTCGAGCCAATTGGGCGATGAATTCACCTTTAGACAATTCTTTGATGATTTTATGAGCAGCGGCATAATCCCGATATCTTTGACCAGGTGGGAGATGACCGGATTAGAGGATCAGATAAAGAAGTTATGGTGATTTACCTATACTATTCATAAAACGTGAATAATTAAGGTAAGGATCAAGAAATCAAGGAAAGGAGGTATAAATATGAAAAAAATTCGGATTGTTTTAATTTTGTTTTCTACTTTCATTCTTATCCAGGGGCTTCATGCCCAGAAGCAGGGTGCAGGTGCTCTGGATGTGCGTTTGGAAAAAAGCCATATGGTTCCCATGAGAGATGGGGTAAGGTTATCTACTGACCTCTATTTCCCCCAAAATGCAGGTAATAAGCTGCCGGTTATTCTCATCCGGACCCCGTATAATAAGAAGGATTTCAGAGATAAGGAAAAGAGAGCTCAAGCTTATATGTTTGCTTCTCATGGGTTTGTAGTTGCAGTCCAGGACTGCCGGGGAAAATATGAATCCGAAGGTATTTATTCTCCTCCTGCGGGACAGGAGGCAGAGGATGGCTATGACACGGTGGGGTGGCTTGCTCAGCAAACCTGGAGTAATGGGAAAATAGGAACTGCCGGTTGTTCTTATCCAAGCGAAGTTCAAGCCGCCCAGGCTCCTCTGAGACATCCTAATCTTACTTGCATGATACCCCAAAATGGACCAATGATCGGGGCAGCAAATGGTCTTTATAGGTATTGGTCTGGTTTTAAAGGCGGTGTTCTTGATTTAGCTGCAAGTATTTCTTGGTATTTTAGTGCTG
>JAUVXM010000135.1 GCA_030603565.1 Candidatus Aminicenantota bacterium | reverse complement strand
TAATTTTAATCGCCATTTTTTTACCAAAGGCGAGCCGATTTTACTGCATCTGCTTCGTTACAGGGTATTCGCGGTGAAGGACCACAGCTTCATACCCTGTGCCTCGCATCTGCAGCAACCTCGACTCGTGAATAATCCAGGCTAAATATATTCCATTCTTTTTTAGTAAATGAGTTTTCTAAAAGTTTGAACAAAAAGTGCCAAATAGATTCAATCACTTGTCCAAGAGGTAATATTCCATTTTCAAATTTATTATTAGGGCTCGTTCGCGTAAGGTGAAACCAACAAGCTGCGTTAAAGGAAATAGATTCTTTAATTTTCTCTAGTATTTTTGAAAAGATAAAAACATCAGGGCTTACATTTGGTTCATTATCTTCTCTTTGACCAGGTAGAACTCTGGCTCCGGCAAAATATTTGGCGGAGGATCAGGGCATTTCCATCGAAAACGGCAAAAGTTTTTGTGGGAAGGGAAATACAGCATCGAATGGATTTATCCTGCCTGGAGCAAGCTTCTTCCTTTACAATTCGATATCAAACTGACAAAGGACTGAATCAGAGATATCGCCAAGATTTCAGAGGCCTGCCGCTATCCAGAATTCCTCTTCACCCTCAGGCGTTCTGGAGGAACATCCCGTCCCTGAAAATCTGCCCTTATCTTCCATGACCCCATAGAACGGGGATAAGGCCGCCTGAGCCTGAGTTCAAGGAAAAGGCACATTCTCTGCACACATAGGAAAATACGATTCCATCCACCCTCACTAGATTCCTGGAGAGGACCCGGTATTCACCCGGGGAAAAACTATTATGGATTTATGGATTCAGACCAAAGTGGATCGCAATTTTAGGCGTTTCTCCTTACAATGAAATAAGGAGGGTACAATTGAAGAAGATAAAGACATACGATGACAATTTCAAAGCGAGAGTCGCATATCCCATTGTTGAGGAAGTGGTTGATAAATATCTGGACTGTGGCAATCCTAAGTTTGGATTCGCGCGGCTAAAGTTTTCTGATTGTGGGAGAGAAAAATTACTGATGTTTTCCTGCAAGATCCGCGGATTCTGCCCAACGTGTTATGCCAAGCGCCGGGAGGTTCTTTCTATGCATTATCTGGGCTCCTTCTATGTGATTCTCTCTTTACTTTGCATTTCTGGTTGACCGGAACTGTTTTTTATGTGTAATATGGATGATGCAGCTGCTTAGAGGGAACGGAAAAACGAATTTCCTATCTTTCTGTCGTTACGGCAGCTGGGAGAGCCACTGGAAAGCAGGAGCAACCAGGATTTGCTGATTATTGTTTGTCAGCATTGAGTATTCAACACCCTCATTTATAAGCTGTATAGCTGGTATTCCGAGGGCGTTTTGAAATTTCTTCAGGGCAGCAGACGGCTCCCGGTCAGCGAGCTTTGTTTCAATTAAAAGAATAGGTTTATGCTCATTGGCAATCAAAAAATCGACTTCCTGATGCTCTTTATTTTTGATGAAGTGGAGTTCAAAACGGCCGTAACCTAGATCGTTCCAGGCAGTCACCGCCCGCTGCAATTCCATGGCAACCATATTTTCAAACCGTGCGGCCGGGTCCTCTATTCGGGGAAAATCCCACAGGTAGATCTTTCTTTCTTTTTGAATTGCCCGGCTGATTTTTTTTGTCCATGGAGAGATACAGAAGACAAGAAAAAATCTCTCAAAGCTTGACAGCCATTTATGAACCGAGTTGTATGATACCTTAAGATCCCGGGATAGAGAGGGGATTGAGATGGTGCTGCCTGTCCGGGAGGGAAGTAAATAATAAAGCGTTTCCATGTCTTTGATGGACTTAACACCGGTCAAGTCACGAATATCTTCATGTATGAGCTGCCTAGAATAAGTATTGGACCATCGACGATAAGTAGTTATCCGGCCGGCTAAATAAGGTTCGGGGAAACCGCTTACTTTCGCCAGACGATTCCAGATTGACTGAAGTTCAGTAATTCCTTTCATGCTTATTTGAAGCGGATTTTTAAGAAACTGCTCTATCTGTAGATTGCGGTTTCCCAGTTCGGCAATTGTAAAGGGCCACAAATGAAAAAGAAGATAGCGTCCCGCCAGGGAGTCTCCTCCTTTCTGATAAATGTCGAGCCTTCCACTACCGGATACCAAAAATTTATATGTATCATGAAACTTATCGTAAATCCCTTTAAGGTAGTTTTTCCAGTGCCTGTACTTATGAATTTCATCCAATATTATCAAAGGAGTGGTCGAATCTCTGCGCTTAACTGACTCGAAAAAGGACGGGTTTTGGACAAGGCGGATTTGATCTTCGGGGATGTCCCAGTTAAAGTAAAGCTGATTCGCATAAGAATCTGAAATCATCCTAGCAAGGGTTGTTTTTCCTGCCTGACGCGGTCCTGTAAGAAAAATCATGTTTTTCTCACATGAAAGTTCTTCCCAAGTGCGGATATAAATGTTTCTCTTTTTCATGCTGACTATTATTCACAATAATGAAAAAAAGTCAAGACAATATTTCATTTAAAAGAAAAATAGTCATTTTTTCCAGCAAAATCGAGCCTCTAAGAGGAATTTTTATAGACTGGCAGATTTTGAATTTCTTTAGCTCAACTTTGCTGATTCCTATTTGGTATGGCGTTTAAGCTCAAGGATAAAAGAAAGTGTGGTATATGCTATTTGCGACATTTCCGGTTTGATAAAAGTCTTATATTTACCACTGTTGCCTTGCTCAACTTGCTCTTCACTGTAATATTGTTCAATAAGACAGAATTCTTGATTTTCAATGAAAAATTTCCAGGTGTCTTCGCTTGTCCTTTTGATGTAATACTTGCTACCACCTGAATTCATATCTTCATTGTAGCAATTGGCATGGAGTGAATGGTAATCTGCAACTTCATTGTTCCAAATTAAAATACTAATTAATCCATTACCATAAAGTGCTTCGTCTTTATTAATATCCTCTAGGCGACTATCTAAAAAAGTAAGATGGAAGTTGATATAATCGTACTCCGGGCGAGGGTGACATCCGTTAAAGAAATATGAAAGACAGCCTCCATCTATCGTTAAACCTCCATTGTCTGGGAAACCGCAAGCGATGGTGTTTTCATAAGCCAGTGGATTTACAACTGTGGCATTTGCAATCTGCACATATTCATCCCAATCAATGCTAGAATCAATATCAATTGAGAATTCGATTCTTGGATATATTGTTCCTTTGACGCTGATGTATTCTTTGTAGCGGATGTTTGTTTTAGCAATTCCATCCTCGTAAGTGTGGTTGGGCATACCCCAAACATTTCCTGATCCACTGGGAATTGTCATTGACCAGGTATAATCCGGAGTCTTTGGTGGCTTTTTTTGCACTTGAGCTTTTTGAGCATGCGCAAAATTAACTCCAATAAAGACGAAAACAATCGTGAGGAAGCTTACCAAAAGATAAAGTTTCAAGGTACGGTGCTTTTTCATCATTCTCTCCTTTTAAAATAGTTCTGATTTGTTATCATTAAAATAAGAAGAATTTTGAAGGGAGTCAACTTTTTGCCTTAAATGTCGTAAGTTGTCGTATGATGTCGCTTTATTACGGATTAAATTAGTAAGAATTTCCTTTTTTGACGCGAGGATACTTATTGTCTCACGATAAAGACTGAAGCAATAAAGCAGCCCCGCAGGATTAAATGCTAAACAGACAGGCTTCCCCCTCTCGGCTGTGGCAGCTTGTGATACGGATAGTCAGGGCAAGATTAGTTTTAATTAGTTACCTGTGGGAGCCACAAGTAGTAAAATCCACTCTTTAGGATAAGAATTTGCTTTTTTGGTTTGCTGAGATTTTGACTCATTTTTGCTAATTCTAAGCCTTTTCGACAAACGCAAGTATTCTTTATATAAGGCATAATCCCCTATCCGGTCAGCCCGCAAAGTATCTACAGTTATAATGATATAATTAAAATCTTCTGTGGCTTCTTTAACTCGTGATAAGGGGCTTTTCTGGATGAAAAGAAAATAGACAAGAGCCATAAGAACAATCAGCATAGGGAAAGTAAAATAAATAAATTTTTTCCAGTTACTTTCAAATATTAATTCTAGCCTGGATTATTCACGAGTCGAGGTTGCTGCAGATGCAAGGCACAGGGTATGAAGCTGTGGTCCTTCACCGCGAATACCCTGTAACGAAGCAGATGCAGTGAGATCGGCTCGCTCGGAGAGTAAAAAAATGGCGATTAAAATTAACAATAAAAACAAGAAAAAAGTTTCAATAATCATTTTTAATAAAATCTTGCATGTCATTGAAAAGAAAAAAATAATAAAAACGTCGCCATTTTTTTATGAATAGGTCAGGCTAGTTACTTCAAGGCATCTATCACTTGTCTGGCGATAGGTGCATTCTTATTTTCCGGATCCAACTCTAAAAACTTCTGAAGAAGCTCCTTTGCTCTTTCAGTATCACCCTGGCTTATATAGAGCATGCCAAGACGATAATAGGCATCGGCATGAGCTTCATCCAGAGAAAGTAATTTTTCTAAGATAACTATTGCCTCATCAGAATTTTCTCCAAGATTTATCAACACTACAGCATAATTGTAAAGAGTTGAAACATTTTGATCATCCAATTCCACTGATTTCTGATAAAATTCTCTGGCTTTTTCATGGTTCTGTTGCCTTGCAAAGATCTTGCCGGCCATAGAATAAGGAAGTGCAAAATCCGGCTTGAGTTCTATAGTTTTCTGGAAATCTGACATGGCTTCTTCTAAATTGCCAAACTTTTCTTGAGCCAATCCCCTGTAATAAAATAGCATGTGGCTTGATTGATTTTCTGCTATTGCTTTGGAAAATTCTTTGACAGCATCTTCCCATTTGGCCTCTTGAAAGAACTTAATCGCTTTTTTTGCTTTTGTTATGGCTTCGGGGACCTGACTTTCAAGGGATTGAAGCTCAAAATCTTCCTGGACTGTTTCTCCAAGCCTCGCGCGTACCGTTTTTGATATTGGCAGGAAGCCTTCTTTTTCAACTGTGAACTCGTAATAACCAGGCCTCAGGCCGCCTTTATAATAAGCTCCCTTTTTATCTGTTTTAAGCTCATATTTCATAGTTGAATTCTTCGAGTTTACCAAGACTATTTTGACTTTAGCTATGACTTTGCCGCTCTCAGCATCCTTAACTAATCCTCTGACTGCACCCGTAGTGCCGCTTTGGGTACCAAGAAAAAGGCGGTCGGATGGTTCAATATTCCCATTTAAAAAATTACCTGAATGACATACAAGGAAAATGAATAAAAATAAAAGGGAAAATCTGTTAAACATCTTCATTTTTTGCTCCTTATTTATACTTCTCTTCTTTCTTAATTTATGCTTCTCTATTAGAGATATAAATAGCATTCAATGATTTAAATGTCAAAATTAATAAAACTGGCGAAATTAAATATTTAAACAAAATATTGTTGACAAATTAGAATAAACCATCTATATAACCTACATTCCGCAGATTGCGAGGGGCAATAATTTGAATTTTCATTTTATATAAATCTATCATAATAAGCAAGATAGCTTACTGGTACTTAATGCCTCTTTTTGAAATTAAGTCCGTTAAAATCTTGATTTCCTGCAAA
>JAUVXM010000096.1 GCA_030603565.1 Candidatus Aminicenantota bacterium | reverse complement strand
ATCAGATGACTTGTTCAATACCTTTGTTATCGCCGCTGTTAAGGTCGTCTTGCCATGATCAACATGACCTATCGTCCCTATGTTTAAATGCGGTTTCGTCCGTTCAAACTTTTGCTTAGCCATCTAACTTACCTCCTCTTTATTATAGGATTACTAAATTTTTATTTTTTAGCCCACGACCAGAGTTGAACTGGTGACCCCGTCCTTACCAAGGACGTGCTCTACCTGCTGAGCTACGTGGGCAACACTAATATCACCAAAGCGGGAAACGGGACTCGAACCCGCGACAAACGGCTTGGAAGGCCGATGCTCTACCAACTGAGCTATTCCCGCTTTCAAATGGGCAGGGAAGGATTCGAACCTCCGAAGCGTTACCGCTGCGGGTTTACAGCCCGCCCCATTTGTCCACTTGGGTACCTGCCCTCGTTCTACCGTAATTTCATTCATAATTGGGTTTTTTTTTGCTTCGATTGGCCTCAAGTTGATTTTTTTATTGCCAAAATAACTCCTAAAAAGCCAGCGAGAGGATTTGAACCCCCGACCCGCTGATTACAAATCAGCTGCTCTACCAACTGAGCTACGCTGGCACTATCTACTATCATATTAAAACTCGATTTTAATAGAGCAATACTATAGGGAAAAAAGGAAAAACAAACCTTATCCAAAAGCAATATTAGCCCAATCAGTACTTTTTGTCAAGACAGTTATTTTAATAAAATCAAGATTAAATTCTTGAAAATTAGGACCCAAGAAGTCGAATAGCAGAAAAGCAATATTATACTTGAATAATTAATGAAGAAGAATGGCGTTAAAAATCTGAAGCGAGCGTATCCATACCCTCAGCTTTATCAGGCTCCATTTAAATAACCCGACTCAACTTCCCATTTGCATAAAGCATCCCCCTGCTTTCTCGCCAATCACAGATTTGAAGGTGCTTCCATTTTCTATTTACCGGTTTTAGCAATGGAACAATGAAACAATTTTCTTCTTACTCATTTATTGACATATGAAAAGCAAGTTGATATTATTTTTTATCATTCTAAAAAAAGGATTTTTTGCATGATAAAAAGATATACTCGTCCCGAAATGGGTGCAATCTGGGAAGATAAAAACAGGTTTCAAAAATGGCTTGATGTTGAAATAGCAGTTTGCGAGGTCTGGACCGAATTAGGAAAAATTCCTTCCAAAGCACTAAAACGTATTAAGGAAAAGGCATCTTTTTCAGTGGATCGTATTGATGAAATCGAAAAAGTCGTTAAACATGATGTTATTGCATTTCTTACATCTGTATCGGATAGTATCGGAAAAGACTCCCGTTTTGTCCATATGGGCCTAACTTCTTATGATGTAGTCGATACCGCACTTTCTCTGCTAATTAAAGAATCTCTTGAAAAAATACGAAAAGATACCGTGTCACTTAATTCAGTACTAAAGGAACAAGCACTCAAGTACAAAAAGACGGTTATGGTTGGCAGGACACATGGAGTTCATGCAGAACCAATAACCTTTGGTGTTAAAATTGCAGTTTGGTATGAAGAAATCAAGCGTCACATCAAGCGAATCGACCAGGCTCTGGATAACATAAGTGTAGGTCGAATTGCCGGAGCTGTAGGAACATATATTCATCTTGACCCACAAGTCGAGGTGAAATCTCTAAAAAAGCTGGGTCTTAAACCAGCAAAAGCTTCCACCCAAATTCTACAGCGTGACCGGCATGCTGAGGTTATTTCCGTTTTGGCTCTGCTTTGCGCATCTATGGACAAATTCGCCCAAGAGATCAGGCATCTTCAAAAGACCGAAACCCTAGAAGTAGAGGAATCATTTACCAAGGGGCAAAAAGGGTCTTCTGCCATGCCTCATAAAAAAAACCCGGTGCGTACGGAAAGAATATCAGGTCTTGCCCGAATCCCAAGGGGAAACCTTCAAATAGCCCTGGAAAACATACCTCTCTGGCATGAGCGAGATATATCCCACTCATCCGCTGAAAGGATAATCCTTCCCGATACCTTCATTGTTACAGATTATCTTCTATCCGAAACAACCAAAATTATTAATAATTGGAACGTAAAACCAGAGCGGATGAGAGAAAATATCAATCTCACCCACGGCCTGGTCTTTTCACAAAGAGTACTCCTAGCCCTTACCCAAAAAGGCCTATCCAGGGAAGACGCTTATCAGCTTGTTCAGAAAAACAGTTTTAAAGCCTGGGATAAAAAGCTCAATTTTATAGATCTTTTAAAAGCTGATTCAGACATAACAAAAAACTTAACCCAGGAAGAAATAGAAGACTGTTTTTCTCTGGAACCTTACTTGGATAAAATTGATTATATTTTCGATAAGGTGTTTTCTCATGAAAGTTAGAGTTCTAGTTTCGTTTAAGGACAGCATTTTAGACCCCCAGGGGAAGACCGTAAAACACTCCCTGCATACCCTTGGCTATGATTTTGTGGATGAAGTCAGACAGGGCAAGGTATTTGAGCTTGAGCTAAAGGGAATCTCCCGGGAAAAGGCAGAAAAGATCATTCCTGAAATCACAGATAAAGTACTTGCCAATCCCATTATTGAAAAATTCTCTTTTGAAATCATGGATTAAGTTTGATCCAAACAGCGAGGTCTCTACAATGAAGTTTGGAGTTGTTGTTTTTCCAGGTTCAAACTGTGATTCTGATACCCTTTATGTAGCAAAAGAGGTTTTTAATCAGGAAGCAGAATTTCTTTGGCACAAAGATCATGATCTGAAGAACTCAGACTGCATCATCCTCCCCGGAGGATTCTCTTATGGTGATTACCTTAGATCAGGGGCTATAGCCCGGTTTTCTCCCTTAATGAAGGAAGTCCGCAAATTCGCATTAGATGGAGGCTTAGTCCTCGGTATATGCAATGGCTTCCAGATTCTTTTGGAATTAGGACTTCTCCCCGGAGCAATGCTCAGAAATAAAAACCTTAAGTTCCTTTGCCAGCACGTTAATATCCGTATAGACAATACTGATACTCCATTCACTCTGGCAGGAAATCTCGGACAGGTACTGAATATTCCTATCGCTCACTTCGATGGGAATTACTATATAGACAATAACGGCTTCAATGATTTAAATAAACAAGATCAGATAGTTTTCCGATATTCAGAACCGAACGGAAATCTGAGTAAAAAATCCAACGTCAACGGATCAACAAATAGCATTGCCGGACTTATTAATAAAAATGGCAATGTTCTGGGCATGATGCCCCATCCAGAGCGTGCTTCCGAAGCAATCCTAGGCAGTGACGACGGCCGGGTAATATTTGAATCAATCATTCAATTTATTAACCGGGAGAAGAACCTGGAGAATCCATGCTAGATGAAAAGACAATAACGGGCCACGGCTTAACACCTGAAGAATATGACCAGATAGTCCGGCTGATAGGCAGGCATCCAAATCTAACCGAGCTCGGCATTTTTTCATTGATGTGGTCAGAACATTGCAGTTATAAAAGTTCTAAAGTTCATCTAAAAAAACTACCTGTTACCGGGAAAAATGTTATTCAAGGCCCCGGAGAAAATGCTGGAATTATCGATATCGGCGGCGGATTAGCAGCAGTTTTTAAGATCGAATCACATAACCACCCTTCTTTTATAGAACCCTACCAGGGTGCAGCAACCGGAGTTGGAGGAATTTTGCGTGATATATTCACCATGGGAGCCCGGCCTATTGTTTCCCTAAATTCACTTCGGTTCGGACCTCTCTCCCTGCCAAAAAACCGGGCTATTATGGACGGAGTAGTAGGCGGCATTGCTGGATACGGAAACTCTATCGGAGTTCCAACGGCAGGTGGAGAAATATATTTCAATGAGTGTTACTCTCTAAATCCCCTTGTTAATGCCTTCTGTCTCGGTCTTGCAAAAAAAGATAAAATTTTCTATGCCCGGGCTGAAGGCGAGGGTAATGCAGTGTTATATGTCGGCTCAAAAACAGGCCGCGACGGTATTCATGGAGCCACCATGGCTTCAGCCGAATTTAATGATGACCTGGAAGAAAAACGCCCCAATGTCCAGGTGGGAGACCCATTCCGGGAAAAACTTCTCATGGAAGCATGCCTTGAGATCATGGAAAAAGGCTTGATCATAGGAATCCAGGATATGGGCGCAGCAGGTTTGACCTGCTCTACATCTGAAATGGCAGCAAATGCAGGTTCTGGTATCGAAATCGACCTTGACCTTGTCCCACAGCGGGAAAAAGGTATGACTCCCTACGAGATAATGCTTTCGGAATCCCAAGAAAGAATGCTGATCGTAGCTAAAAACGATAAAGTAAAAGAAGTTCAACAAGTATTCTCTAAATGGGACCTAGGAGCTGTAGTAATAGGCAGCGTGATCAAAGGCGGGAATCTGATAGTCAAATCCGGTGGAAAACGAGTCGTGGATATCCCGGTCAATGCTATCGTAAATCTCTGCCCGGTATATGAAAGAGCAATGCGTCCGCCAGAACCTTATGTACTTCCTCTGCTCATCAAAGAGATACCATTGCCCCAGGACTATAACAACAGCCTGCTCAAACTTCTCTCCTCTCCGACAATTGCTGACAAAAAATGGGTATTCCGCCAGTACGACCATATGGTTCAGACTAATACAGTTTTTTTTCCCGGAGCAGATGCAGCCCTTCTCCGCATAAAAAATCAGAAAAGAGCACTTGCAATCTCTCTGGACGGCAATTCTCTTTATACCAGCCTCGGCCCAAAGACAGGAGGTGCAATTGCCATAGCTGAAGCCTGCCGCAACTTAGCCTGTGTAGGGGCATATCCAGCTGGAGTCACTAATTGCCTCAACTTCGGCAACCCTGAAAAACCGGAAATCATGTGGCAATTCCAGCAAGTCATCGAAGGTGTTGCTGAAGCCTGTAAGGCATTTGAGATCCCCGTGACAGGCGGAAATGTCAGTTTCTATAATGATACCGATGGTATTTCAATCCTACCCACTCCTGTTATGGGAGTGGTCGGAATATTAGACGACATCAACACAGCAGTCAGTCCTGGATTTAAAGAAAAAGGGACCCCAGTAGTACTTCTTGGAGAAAATCAGGAAGAACTCGGTGCTTCTGAATACCTAAAACATCTCTATAAAAAGGAAAAGGGATGCCCGCCTGAATTAGACTTTATTAAAGAAAAAGCTGTTCAGAAGCTCTGCTTGGAAGCTATTTCTCAAAGACTTCTACTTTCTGCCCACGACTTATCTGAAGGAGGCTTAGCTATATGTACAGCAGAATGTGCCTTCCTAAGCCCCGCCAAAATCGGATGCTCTCTAAGACTGTCTGAAAGCATGCGGACTGATGCTCTTCTATTTGGTGAATCACAATCCCGGATTCTGGTGACTGTAGATAAAACCGACTTGGAGACATTATTAATCCTGGCCCAAGAATTCGGTATCCCCGCAAATATCTTAGGGAAAACTGGAGGCGATAGATTAATTTTTTTTCATAAAAACAAAAAAGTTATCGACACAGCTGTCAAAGATGCCTTTGACATTTGGGAACAAAGCATCCCTGACTTTTTTGAAGCCAAGTAACTTCTGTTGGATAGCCATTGAGAACATATAAAAACAAAGTAAAAAGAGAGTTTATCCTCGCATCGATTTTATTTTTATGTTTTATAAGCAAAACATATGGATTTGAGTTCAGTCTGAAACTAGCTGGAGGCCTGAGTTTTGTCAATCCCGCCAATATAAACCACATTCGCCAGGGTTGGGAGGAATTATATAAAATAGATGCTGATGAACATCAAAACTGGAGCTTTATTGAAGGTGAAATCGGCAGCCTTAAAAACTCATTCGATTTCGAAGGAGAATTTGTTTATACCCTCCATCCCCGTATTGCTATATCAATAGGAACAGGATTTATCTTCAGCGAACTCAATCCTGATAAACCCAATTTTTCCATAAAGAAAAACATTAGCACCTATGAATATATCTACCCAATGAAAGTGAGCGCTATGCCTTTCATTCTATCAGGATACTATTTTTATCCTCTAAACAACAGATTCAAAGTATATGCTAAAGCCGGTGCCGGTTTTATCTGGGCCAAATACATAGACAGGGAAGGTAAAAAACAATTTGATAAGGATAAATATGGGTATTACTCCTCTCAGAACACAAAAGCCAGAGGGAGTATGCTTTCCGGAGCCCTGGGATTAATAATAGAAAGCGAACAAGGAATAAATTTTTTCATTGAAAGCTCCTTTAGAAAAACAAATATCAGTAATTTCACCGGAGAAAACAAATCCGGCTTAATCGGCACTCTTTACTTCTTTGATGAATTTAATTCAGATCTAGAATTCTGGCAGCCTAAATTCCAGATTCTGACCCAAGAACCAGCGGGAGATAGCTTCCGGGCAGTTAAAAAAGCCGAGATAGATCTCAGCGGCTTTTCAGTTAAACTCGGGATAATAATAAATTTTTAAAGGACAAAAAATGCAGGAAGAAATTTATAAAAGCCCAAAAAAAAGAGGGAAAATAGCTGTCTTCCTATCCGGAAGAGGCTCAAATTTTCTGGCTCTGTCAGATGCCGTACAATCTGGCAGTATAAATGCTGATATTGCTTTAGTCTTCAGCAATAAAAAAGCCGCACCCGGTTTATTACATGCCCGGGAGATGGGGCTTAAAACTCTTTACTTGCGGCCTAAAAACTTTGATTCCCGGGAAGCTTATGATGAAAGACTTGCTGAAGAAGCTAAAAAGATAGAGATCGACCTGATCTGTTTAGCGGGATATATGAAAATACTGACCCCAGGTCTTTGCCGTAAGTTTAAAAACAAGATCATAAATATACATCCGGCTTTACTTCCCTCTTTCCCCGGACTTCACGTGCAACAAAAAGCCATTGATTGGGGCGTCAGGTTTTCTGGCGCCACCGTACATTTTGTTGAAGCCGAAGTAGATATGGGGCCCATTATCATTCAAGCAGTCGTGCCGGTTGAACAGGATGATACAGAAGAAACTTTAAGTGCAAGAATCTTAAAAGAAGAACACAAAATATATCCGGAAGCTGTAAGACTTTACTTTGAAGGCCGGCTTGAAGTTCGAGAGCGGCGAGTATTTATAACATAAATTATTCAAACCGGCCTGGATTATTCCCGAAAGGAGAAAAGGCAATGCCAAATATCTGGGATGGAGAATTCGTCTACAAAACATATAAAAAAATCCTTGAAACCGTAAAAGCCGGTTTCAAACTTCACTACTTAATCCGTGAAATCCCCCAAATTCTCAGCCAGATACATCAGCCCAAGGTCATTTTGCGGCATGATGTTACAGATTGCCTGGAAAAAGCCCTGACCACAGCTGAAATCGAGCATGGATTATCCATTCGTACAACCTATATGATCACAATCAATTCTTCCTCTTTTAATATTAACGATACATCCGCTATAAATATTATCAGTAAAATAATCAGACAGGGTCACGAAGTGGGACTTTGTCTTAATAACAGTCATTTGGAGAAATTTGATATTTCTGAAGTGGAAAGAATGATTCAAATCGAAAGTGCTAAATTGGAAAAACAGGTAAAATTTCCGATTTTTTCGGTATCCCTACTAAATCCTATCTCAAAAACTCCCCCAAAATCCCTGTTCCTGGGTGAAAAGATCAATGCATCATGCTACCTTATGATGAAGTGGAGCATATCAGATAAAAAAAAGCCCTGGAAAGCTGAAGACATTATTGCAAAATCTACTAAACCCTACCAGGCATTACTCCAGGTAGTAACCCGCCCCCATTTATGGGGAGCAGAAGGGAGTGAGAAATAATTCAAGCGGCTCAGCAAGTAATTTACTATTTCCCATTTTTTTATGAATAGGTCAGGCTAGTTTTAGCAGTGATTCTCAATTATAGGAAAGGTTTTTGCTTCGGCGCTTTTTTAAATATATTTTTATAGGTTTCCGGGTAAACATCCTTCCCTCCCAGCATCAAGCAGGCCTTTGGCATTACATTCTTTGCTAATTCACTCATTTGCGCTGCGATACCTCGAATATCCCATTGGGCAGTGGCATCTTCCCGTAAGCGTGAAAAGTGATATAACTCCCTGGCATTGATTTTAAATAGCACCCGACGTTTGTGGGCATTAGTTAAAATATATTCAGCACCGGATTCTATCCTCTTTTGCAGCATTAAATAAACCTCATTAGTCTTTTCCATAATCTGAAGGAACTTATCCCTCATTCCAATCTCTTCAACTGATGCTGGTATGGTTACTCCCAAATAGGGATTATAATTCTGAGTGGAAAGAGTTGCCATACGATGACGTTTGAGTTGGGCGAAACAGGTCGCTGAGATAATCAAATCAAAAGTTAAGTCGATAAATTCAAATTCACGCAGAGCAGCATCAAAAAACTCCATATGTTTGAATGTGGTTTTTATTAGACTTATCATTTCTGCTTCACTTAGAGACTTAGCTTTTTCCAGGCATTGGGAATAGGAGTTAGAAGAGGAAGTATGTATTAGGGCAGCCACCAACTTTAAATCCGCGTCAGGCGAAAAATCCACCAGCTTGACAGATTTTCCTGCATTAACAGGAAAATTCCCCATACATTTTCCAGCAGTTTCTTCCAGGTCGGGATAAGTCCTAGAGTCAAAATCATTAGCTTCTGTAAACAGGATGATAGACGGGGCAACTTCCTTAGCTAACTCATACAATTTCTCCTTAAGCTCTTTAACCTCACTCAAAGATTTTGAAGCAAAACGGCGGATAAGATATTCCAGATTTCGAGCATTAACAGTCATGCCCAATTGGCCTTCAGTAGCCAGACTTATCACATAACGGGCGTCTTCCTTAGCCCAACCATCGATTATTCTATGGTTTTTTTTATTAGCAGCCATATGCGAATTTTTATTAAACATATACGGACGCAGTCTCTTATAAAGTTTATGGTATAGATCATTCTGTTCCCTTATCATTTTTACAAAAATCTCCTGCATTCCTACCTTTCTAATTTCTTCAGGGATTACAAAGTCATCTTTAAGGCTGATATACCTCTGAGATTTCTCTGTATATGAGCACAACCGGAATTTCTCAAGCTCCTCTGTCGCCAGACGGCTTATTCCGATTATATCAAAATTAAACACCGCATGTTCCGCCACAGAGTGATGGCCCATCTTGAATATAATGTTTTGATTCGAACGCTTGGCCTTCTCTACTTCACTGCGGGCAACTGCCCGCAGTTCATCCACAGGACGAGGATCTCTGGAAATTCGAGCATATGCGGCAGATAATGTCTCCGGGGTAATGTCAGCCCGGGAAGAAGTGGATTTCAACTCCTTCAGCACAGAGTTGTCAACATTATAACCGGCTAAAATTACTTTCATCGTGGCCATAACAATAAAAACCTATTTTAAAAAGTCAAGTCGTAACGAAAATTAATGTCGTCGTTTTTTTATGAACACTTCAGGTGAGTCGAACTCCATTTTTAGGATCAATTCATTCAACGATTTTTTACTACTGTGTAAAAAATTATTTTTATAATAATGTAACTTTTTCTTTAATTCCGGGCCGGCATAATATTCTAACAATCGTACGAGTTCCATTATTTTTTCTATTTCAGCTTCAGATAAATTTCTTTCCTCTAATCCTATATATCCATTTAGAAATATTTCCCTGCAGAAGGATACAACAGGCTTCAGGCTGTCAAAAGCCAAACTTCGAGCAAATGGATCCATTATAATTATAGAATTAACTTCAGGCGCATATTTATAATAATCTTTTACAAGTTGATTCCCTTTAATCGTCTTTTTTAAAATAGAATCTCTAACATGTCTTACAGAGGCGATTTCTACTAACGAGTCAGTCCCATTGTTCATTGTTGAAATAAAGGGGCAAATATTGTCTTCATCACTAGGTATTGGATCAATCGGCGGATATAATCCGGCAATAAATTTTTTATAAGTAGTGTAAGCTTTCTTTGCTAGATAATTATTGGTAATTATGCCAAATTTAGGATTTCCGGGAACTGAATCATCAATAATCTGATAAAAGAATATCTTGTTAATATAAGTCCGATTCTCCCTCCTTTGCAGAAATTCAAGATAATAATCAGATTGAACATTTTCCCCGACCTCATTCGTATCCCAACCTGTTTCAGTGATCCAGAAAGGCTTATTATCTACTCCTTCTTCCTGCAGAACTTTTACTACTGCAGGAATCAGGGGAGCTTGATCCCACTCCAGTTTATTAATAATGTCTAAGGGGCCATCTTTATCATAAATATGATGAGAAATCACATCCAGGTTTTCTTTCCCCCCGTATCTAATAATTTTCCTCAACCAAATATTCCATTTGCTGTCTTTAGAATGCAAATGCGCTAAATCCGGCCCCACAATCTTGCAGCCCGGATCAATCATTTTTGCTGCTTTAGCCCCTGGAATAAGGATTATATCTAGATATTCTTCAACTGAGCCTGTCCAGAATTCATGCAAATTCGGTTCATTCCACATAGCCCAATATTTGATATCATTCTTGTAACGTGAAACCCCTTCTCTGACAAAATGTTTCCAATAAGTCTCTTTTATAGGGGGAACGTTTTTCCCTTTACCATTATTTGCCCAGGAGGGAGTTCCGCTCATGTTTGCCAATATACATATTCCCTTTGCTCTGGCTTTATTTACCACATCATCCATTCTTTGCCAATTAAATTGATTATTCAATGGTTCAATTCTATTCCACTCGAAATCTATTCTTATCCATTTGATCCCTGCTTTTTTAATCATTTCAATTACTTGAGAATCAGGAACATGAGCATTTATGCCGTAAGGAGAAGAACTATCCTGGCTGAAAGAGAACGAATAAAGCACAGATAATAATAAAATAAATATACTTCCCTTCTGTTTATATTTGGAATATCTCATTTTTGCATCAAAATTTTTTAACACAGGGAAGCTAATATGTCAAATTTCCCTATGGAATAACAAAAGTCCCCTTAATTTTTTAACTAACTAACCTGGATTAATTTTCCAAAGGATAAAAACTCATTTATTTCTTTTTCTCCCATCACTTCCTATTAATCCAATCAACTCATTCATTTAAAAAGACATATGATGTTTTTTGAAATTCTCAAATATTTCTTGAATTATTACAATAAGTTTTGATAGTATTTTTTTAGGCAGCAAAATTTGCTGCAGAACACTTCGGGTAAAAGGATGATGTTCAAGGAAAAACCATTCATATTCAATACGTTAATCCCTGCTTTGCTCAAACAGGATAACGCGATAGAAAGCCATAAATGCCATATTTGTACAAACAAATTGGCTATGGCTATATAATATATGTTAGGCGAGTGAAAAACAACAGGCTATTTGTCGTGGATAACAATAAGGATTTTCGTTCCGATGATCACTATGTTTCTCAAGGCTACCTCAAACGGTGGGAGTCTGCTCATCAAACTCCACGACCTCATGGATAGTGCAGATATTAGGGTGGGAAACAGCAGCCGCTGCCCTGGCTGTTTTGTTTTGATAAATGATAGTTTATTCTACGAGCCGGGCTGTAAAGTATAGTTGAATTTATGAAACAATTGGAAAAGATGGGGCTGTTCTGGTATATTTATATTATACAGGGATGCAAAATACATGACTACTCAAGACAGAGCAAAACTCAGAAGGCAACGAATTGTCACAGGACGCTCCCACTCTCATGAGGAAGCCGAAATGTGGGACTTGAGGTACTGGCAATCCTTGTCTTGTGAGGAACGCCTGGATGCCTACATGGCCATTAGGATGGACGTGGAAAAAGTGAACGCTGCCCGCAAAAAAGATAGCACCGCAAGCAAGGCGATTTTAGTAAAATGAAAGCAGTCCAGGACTTTGAAGACTTACTTGCTCTTTTGGAAAAACATCAGGTAAGGTATCTAATAATTGGCGGATTGGCATTCATCTATTACGCAAAACCCAGGTACACAAAGGATATGGATATTTGGGTTGATTTCAGTCTGGAGAACCTGGCAAAGGCTAATGCAGCCTTGAAGGAATTCGGGTCTCCGGATGCTTTAAGTGCAGAGCGAAATGATGAAGTTCTGCAGATGGGAATGGCCCCCAATAGGATAGACTTTTTTTTAAGAATTGAAGGAATGGCGTTCGAGAAGGCCTGGGATACCAGAGTTCAGGGTTCCTATGGGGAATCGGTTGCTAACTGGATAGGTTTAGACTCTTTGCTCAAGATTAAAAGCGGCATAGACAAGCCCAAGCATCAGGAGGACGCCCGTGTGCTGCGGGAGGTTAAAAAGCTTCGTAAAAGCTGAATAAAAGAAAAATCGAGCGTTTGGGTTCTCCTTTGAAAACTACGAGAAATTCATAGAGCTGTGGAAGGACTGTGATTCCACGCCCCTGGCATCTTCAATAATCGATTCGGATCGGAACTTTTGTATTTAGCCTGGATTATTCACGAGTCGAGGTTGCTGCAGATGCGAGGCACAGGGTATGAAGCTGTGGTACTTCACCGCAAGTGCCCTGTAACGAAGCAGATACAGTAAAATCGGCTCGCCTTTGGTAAAAAAATGGCGATTAAAATTA
>JAUVXM010000107.1 GCA_030603565.1 Candidatus Aminicenantota bacterium | reverse complement strand
TAATTTTAATCGCCATTTTTTTACCAAAGGCGAGCCGATTTTACTGTATCTGCTTCGTTACAGGGCACTTGCGGTGAAGTACCACAGCTTCATACCCTGTGCCTCGCATCTGCAGCAACCTCGACTCGTGAATAATCCAGGTTATTTGATTATTTCGACATCTGCAGGAATGTCAAGCTCAAAGGTGTTTTTTGGAAAATTCTTATTGATTTCGATACGGCTGAAATGAAATTCCTGCTTATTGCCGGTCCAGTCAAAAGAAACAACTTTTTTTATCAGCCAGGTTTTAGCATCTATTTCTAAAAGGATGAATGTATCTGCTTCTTCTATCAAGGGAGTAAGTTTTATCTGAAAGACATTTGAGTTTTCTGTAGGAAAAGGGCTGAGCTCAACGGAGTAATTTTCAAGTATTCCTCTTTTTCCCGCCAGCAGGGATAGGACTTCAGCTTCATTTTCTTCATCCGAAAAAGTTTTTTCAACCAGTTGCTTTTCCTCGGCATAGTATTCTCGATAGAGGTTGTCTTTTATAAGAAAAATTTTCTTTTCCGGTTTCCGGTATTCCCATTTCATCCAGCCCGGTTTTTGCACGTACAGCTTGCCCTCTTCTTCCAGAGGAGAGGAAACTGTGGATGAGTGGTAGACCTGTTTAAAATCTGCTTGAAGCGATCTGAAGGAACGGAGTTTTGCTTCGGTCTTTAAGGTGATATCCTCTGCGGTCTGGGAGAAAACCAGTATGGGGAGAAATAAAAGCCAGGAAATATTTTTCATGATCAGCAGGATTATAGCATAAATGTTGAGTAAGGTCTTTTTTTTATAAGCAGATTTTGTTATACATCAGATGTGCAACTGGAATTGTTAATAGTTCTTCTGGGTTATTTTTTACTGCTGCTTGCGGTGAGTTTTTTCTTTTCTCGGAAGATAAAAAATCTGGAGGATTTTTTTCTAGCTTCCCGGAACCTGCCCGCAATTTTAGTTTATTTTTCTCTTACCGCCTCCTGGATCGGGGCCAGTTCTATCCTTGTTTCTGTTGATGAGGCATATCGCAGGGGAATTAGCTCTATCTGGATCATGGGAGTGCCGGCAGTCCTGACTGTTCTGATTTTTGCTGTATTTTTAGCCCGGCCTATCCGTCAGCTTCCGATCGTATCACTTCCTGATCTGGTAGAGATGCGCTATGGTCGGTTTGTGCGGAATTTATCTTCGCTTTTGATTATCTGGTATATGATCCTGTTGGCTGCTTCGCAAATGGTTGCTGCGGGAAATTTTTTAAAGTTGTTTCTAGGGACTTCATATCTTTCAGCCTTATTATTAGCAACAGTTATTGTCATTATATATTCGGTTTTTGGGGGGTTATTTTCAGTGGTTATAACAGATAGCCTCCAATTTTTTTTACTGACCTGCGGAGTTATTTACCTTTTATTTTATTTAAGCGGAACCACATCTTTTAAAAAAATTTCCTTTTTGGCTGCCCAGGCAGGGAAGGAAGGTTATTTTTATTTTTTTGCTGATATAAAAAAAGATCTTCTTATTGTTCTTTCCTTTACCTGTGCCTGGATAATTTCACCCATTGTATGGCAGCGGATACAGTCCGCACGTTCTGTGCAAAAGGCCAAGAAAGGCCTTTTGGCGGCGGCTGTGACTTTTATATTTTTATACAGCAGTATTGTTATTATCGGCATCTTTATTCTCCCTCTTTTTCCCTCAGGGAACCAGGCAGGCCCCCTGTTATCAGCCTTTATTTCTTCCAGGACAGGATCTTTCCTTGCTGTGTTTCTATTTGTTGCTATAACAGCAGCTGTTATGTCAACTATGGATACAGCGATCAACACTGGAGCATTATCCCTGACCAGAGATATTTACCAGAAGCTGTGTTCCCGGAGCCGGGAAAAAAACATTGTGTTTGCCAGCCGTGTTTCGACTTTGATTTTAGCATTACTTGCTTTTCTTATAGCAACTAGAATGCAGAGTATTATCAAGACTCTTGGGCTGGCCTCTGAGATTATGGCAGAAGGTTTTTTTATTCCGGGAGTGGCAATGCTTTTTTTACGCAAAAAGAGACCTGCTGCCGGATTTTTAAGCATGTTTTTAGGGGGAGGATATGCAATTATTGGATTCCTATGTGAAGTTGAAATGCTCCCTTTCAACTGGCCTGTTTGGCCCTATTCTGTACCTTTAGGCTTGGGGCTCTGCCTTACAGGTTTTATTGTGGGTATGGTTATAGATAAGCGATAAAATCCAGTTTGCAGGGAAAACAGTTTTTTTTATTTACCATTTTCTATTTACCGAATTTTAACAATGAAACAATGAAGCAATTTACAATTTGCATTTTACTTTATATTATATGTATCGACATTTTTTATGAATAAAATAATTAATAATATCCGTTGGAAGCTGATAGGAGTTATGGGGAGGATTATCCTGTGGATCTGGACAAAAACTAACCGGATGACTGTTGTGGGTGAAAAGGCCTTACTCAAGCTGCGAACTGAGAAGAAACCGGTGGTTTTGCTTGTCTGGCACGGACGTATTTTTATTGTGCCTTTCTTTTTCCGCAAGCGGAACATTATGCCTTTGGTCAGCCCTAGTGGAGATGGTGAAATTGCCGCCCGAATCATGGACGGATGGGGCTATAGGATATTAAGAGGCTCAAGTTCCCATTCAATAGCAAAAGAGTGGAAAGAGATGGTGAAAGAGCTTAATCGGGGGGGAGAAGTGATCATAGTACCTGATGGGCCTAAAGGCCCGGACCGAAAGATGAAGCTCGGAGGCCTGAAATTGGCCCAAAAGACAGGGGCATATCTTGTCCCTTTTACTTTTTCAACCAATAAGAAAAAAATCCTTAAAAGCTGGGATAGTTTTCTTATGTTTTACCCTTTTAGAAAGGTTGTAGCGATGTATGGGGAACCGATCTCTATTGATGCCGGCTTGAGGGACGAAAAGCTTGAAAATGAAAGGCAGAAGGTGGAGGATATCCTGATTGAGCTGGACCACAAAGCTGATAAATTTTTTGACTAAAAGATGCCAGGTCGATATTATATATTTAGCATGGATTATTTATCAAAAGGAGAAATTAATGAAAGCTAAATTACTTTTATTTGGGATCATTGTACTTGGATTTTCTTTGTGCCTTTTCGCCCAGACAGATGATGAGCTGATAGCAAAGGGTGATGTGCTCTATGCTGAGATGACAGACATGGCGACCGCTCAGGAAGCCCTGGAATATTACCGGAAGGCCATGGGTATTGCTGAGAATAGATATGAGGCTTTATGGAAAATCTCCCGCCAGCTTTATTTTATTGGAGTGCATAATGAGAAAAAGAAAGAGAAAAAGACGATATTTTCTCAGGGTGTTTACAATGCCGAAAGGGCGATAGAGTTGGAGCCGGAAAAAGTGGATGGATATTACTGGCGGGGTGTCAATAATGGAAAATTCGGAGAAGCTAAAGGGATATTAAAAAGCCTGGCCTTAGTCAAACCTATAAAAAGAGATATGAATAAAGTCTTAGAACTGGACGAAAACTATAAGGACGGTGGTGCAGATAGAGTATTAGGCAGGGTTTATTTCAAGCTCCCAGGAATGGCAGGCGGCAGCAAGAAAAAGTCGCTGGAACATCTGGAAAGATCAAAGGAGCTGGGCCCGGAAGATGCGTTAACCCGGGTTTATCTGGGAGAGACATTACTGGCTATGAAGGAGATAGAAAAATCCAAAGAAGAATTGGAGTATGTTCTTAATATTGAGGATGATGACCGCTGGATTACAGATATCAAAGAGAGTAAAGAAACGGCACGCGAATTGCTGAAGCATAAAAAGTTCAGAAAAAAATAATTATAGGAGAGGCTGTTCACTCAGAAAAGACCTGAGCTGTAAAGGTTTCTATTTTCGCATCTTTTTTCCAGGCGTCTTCTTCTAAGCCGGCTTTTAGACAGCCATGCTTGAGATAAGTCTCAAGGTTCCAATTCCATTCCACTGGAACCTGAGGAAGAAGCAGACCTCGGTTTAAGCCGCGGCTTACAATAATACCGTGTTTCCCGATCTCGATTTCCGATATGTCTTTTGCCGGCTTAGGAAGGCTGAGAGCCGAAATTTCAATTGTAACATCAGGCAGTTCCTCTTCTTTAAGGGGTTCAAAGCGGTAATCTTTAAAGGCGGCCATGACTGCATTGTCGATTATTGTTTTACATAAAGGTTCCTGGGGAAGGGGGTGCCCGATACAGCCTTTAAGATCTCCTTTGATCTTTAAGGTTACAAATGCCCCTCTTTTTTCTTTTAGGGCGCCTTCCAGGCATTTTGTCTTAAGATTTTTCCCGGTTTTAAAATAAAATTGGATGGCATCGCGTGCCAGTTTCAATAAAAAGTTTTGCTGGTCGATATTCAGTTGAGTTTTAGGCATTTTAATTCCTTTAGAAAAAATTCATTTTCATATTCTATGACATAGGGGATTATGGAAGGTGTTTTTTGTCTATCAGATTTGATTTCCAGGAAAAGCTTGCCTGTGAAAAACGGAGCTAAAAGTGTTTTCTTCTTTTTATCATCTACATCAAATGAAAAAAACCCAATGAGTTTATCCTCGAAAATTTTATTTAATTGGATGTGTTTTTCTATAGAGCCCGGAATATTATTAGAACAAGGGAATATCTTTTCTATAAAAAATCTATTTCCACGCATATGCCCGATTAAATATCCTGAGGATTTTGAAGACATTAAATTCAAAGCATGAAGGGATTGCCGGGTCTCCTGAGATAAATAGACATCCATTGTTTTTATTTTAGCAGAAATTTATCAAACTGTGAACTAGAAGAGGAGCAGGCCTTGACACATACTCCGCATATGTACTGGCTTACTACATGCCGGCGGCGCCACTCTTTGAGCTGCTCAAAGCAACCGATGTGGTTGAAATCTTCCTGTTTTTCCTTGATAGCTTGGGCCGGGCAGATGTCAATGCAAGCCCGGCATTCGCCGCAGTCCCTATCTAAGGGCTTGTCTGCAGTAAGCGGCAAATCGGTTAAAATTGTAACCAGCCGGAAGCGGGCCCCCAGAGAAGGGTGGACTAGGAGATTGTTCCGCCCTATCCAGCCTAACCCAGCAAGATACCCGATTTCCTTGTGTGAGACATGACTGGACTGTTTTTCCCAGTCTATGATCTGAGATGCTGCGATAGGAAGTGCCTTGTATCCCAGCTCTTGCAGATAGGAAGCGGTTAGGAGAGCCTGCCGGTCGAGGAAAAAATTGATCTGGCGGTAGTGATGAAAATAAAGTGGAGTCGGCTTATCCTTGATGTCGTCTAATACAGCATCGAGCAATTTTTTTCCCAAGGAAAGGGCTCTCTTGAATTGAGCTGTGGTTTTTTCTTCCAGATTGAATTTCTTGCGAGCTTTGGTTATATCCGCAACTCCGAAAAGGGAAAACCCCTGCCCAGCAGTGAAACGTTTAAGCTTGTTGTAATTGTCTTCTTCCTTTTTCATCAAATATTATTTTACAGGAAAATAGCGGCCTATACAATTTTCTTAAAAAAAAGCTGTACGCATCTCCAAAACCGTGATGACTTATCTTGATACATAGATTAAGGCATGGGCATACAGAGAAGCAGATGTAAGAGTTTAGTTTCGGTTTATAAGGCGGTGTAGAAGGCTTGATCGGAGCTCTATTGCGTTGTCCTGGCACATCTCGTGGCAGCAGTAACAACGAATACAGTTTTTATGGTTTATATGTGCGTATTTTCCCTCGATAATTTTAATAACATGTACAGGGCAGGAATCACGGCAGGCACCGCATGCAGTACATTTATCTTTAAGCACCCGGGGTTTTAAAGATGTTCCCGTTCTACAAAGCGCTTCTATCGGTTTTGTGATCCAGGAGGGGATAGAGGCCAACCCAGAACCCTGGGAAAATGTAGCCGGCAGCTTGAAATCTGGAATCCGCAGCTCCCTTAAATCCATACCGATTAATTCGATCTTTTCAGGCTTGGTCGGGCTAAGGCCGCGTTCTTCGGCAGCCGGGAGGATAGGATTGTTATCCCGGGGAAGCCCTATGATCTCTCCCGCCACTACATCTAGGGCTAAGGGATTTGCTGCCGCGAGCAGCAATCCGACTTGTCTAGGCTCGCCCCCGCCGGGCCCGTTCCCTTCCATGGCAAGGACAGCATCCATAATGGATAAGCGGGGAGCAGCATATGCAGTCAGATCGAGGAGCATATCAGCAAAGCAGCCGGTATCATGCAGTTTGGCATGGTAACCGGGCTTTTTAAGCCCTGGAATAATCCCGAAAATATTTTTTACAGCTCCTGTCATTCCCATAAAAGTGTGGGTTTTAAGCTTGCAAAGGTTTATCATCCCATCAGCTTCCAGTACCGGAGTTATTACCTCAATCCGCTTTATAAGCTTTCCTTCCGGGAAAGATACTGCTTTCCAGGTCGTGTCATAATTTATGCTGATATTTCCATCAGTTTCGGCTTTATTCATACCGCATTTATCATAAAGACGGTTTAATCTTTTTACTGAGTGCGGATATCCGGACCCGGGGCTGTCTGCGATAAGAGGACTTGCTCCTAAGGATTTTGTCATATTCCCTACTGCAGTAACTAGAGCAGGATGAGTTGTTACCGCTTTTTCCGGAGCTGCCGCTAAAAGTAAATTGGGCTTGAGCAGGATGTTTTCTCCAGGTTTTACAAACCGTTCCATCCCTCCCATAAGCTCAAGAAGTTCTCTTAATTTTTCCTCTACTTGAGAATAGTCTTGGCAGCAGACGGCATATACTTTGTTATCCATACGAAGTACTTGAGATTGCTTCGTTCCCCGTTTATTTAATTTTCCCCAATTCATCCGCCCGGTCAAAGTAGGTTTTAGCCTTTTCTCTTTTTCCCAGAGACAGGAATATTGCCCCCAAAGTGCGGTTTATGTTGGCAGTATCGCCATATTTTCTCAGCAGTTCGAAGTATTCTGCCGCTTTTGTTAATTCATTCTGTTCCAGCGCTGAATTTCCTAGCATCAATAACACGGAGTAGCTTTTTATTACTTCCGGTTTAGTAAGAATTTCGATGACCCTGGCATAATCTTTTTTAGCATAATAAGCGCGGCCAATAACAGGAAGCATAGAAGCATTCCATAAATCTTTGGGGATCCGGTTAAAATATTCCAGGGAAGTGTCGATCTCCCCCTTATTTAGATATTCCTGGGCAAGCTCAAAAGTATAATAGTATCCGGATGAGGGTGGGTCAGACCATTCATATGCTTTGGGTCTCTTGGCAATAAATGGCATCACTGAAATAACTTTTTTGTAATCTTCCCTGTCTTTGCTTTTAATAGTTAAAAAATAATATCCGGATTTTAACGACTCCAGAGGGTGACTAAAAAAATAGTAATTTTGTTTTTTTTCGATATTGGTGATCTGGATGTATTTTTCGGCATCGTCTGCGTCTATAAGCCTGACTTCAGGTTTTTGACGGCAGAAGATCATTCCCACAATAGAGTCGGTTTTGTTAAAGATAGCTCTGGGGTCGGAAAAGACTTTATATTTTTCCGCACTAAAGGGCATGAATTTGTCCGAAGTTGCTTCTTCAGCTTTATATCCAACCAGTACCGAGATGGCTTTATCACTGACATTGATTTCTTCTTCATATATATAAAATTCTTCAGTAGTTTTATTTGAAAATATTGTTGTGACCTGGAATTGCCCCGGAATTATGGGGATAAAATCAGAAAATACCGCTTTTTGTTCTGAAATAAGATTTTTTTCCACTTCATTTAGCTTCAACTCAATGGTTCTTTCTCTCTGATATACTGTTTTCCCATCTTTATCGGATATTTTCAAATTGAAATTAAGTTTAGCCGCTTGCTTCCCATCCGGAGTCTGCCGGGTTTGAATGATATCGGGCATTGTTCTGTAATTAAGAAAGCGGTATCCTCTGTCTTCACTTATGGCAAAACTGCTATACCCATCGATCTCTTTAAAAGAATACATGACATCAACTACACCTTCTGTTGATCTGAAATTTCTTAAATAACTGTTTTTAGCTTCTCTTTCAGGAAGAGAGAAAATTCTGGTAAAAGCTGAGTTAGATGATGTTGCTGTAGCCGGCATGGTTGGGCTTCCTTCACCGGGGATTACTGATAGGGTTGCCTGGGCTAATTGAGGGAAGCTTCCTCTAATTTCTCTGTAGGCACGTAACTTAGAAACTCCTCCCGATTGATATCCGGGAGAGAGAATATCTACTGCAGAATAGATCCCTGGGTAGAACAACCGGTAATCACCTACATTCCTTGGTTTATAAAACAGCAATCTCATAAACGGAGGCAGGCCGAGTCTCCCCCCTGTGCGATATTCCCAGACTTCACAATCAATTAGTTTTTCAGAACCTGTGTAACTGTTTATCTCAAAGGGTTCTCCCAGGATCATGTAGATCTCCCCCCGGTCGGAATTGACCCCGCCCAGACGGTTGTTGGCATAATTTAACCGCTTATAATAATCTTGTCTGAATTCATTTTCCGGAGTTTCCTTATTAGGGTCACGAACTGCCCAGAAGGATTTCTGAAATCTCAGTTTGTCCTCATCGGTTGGCAGGCTTTCAAATACTGATCTTTCAGCTTTACTAATTATAGGGTCTACTTCCTCCAGCCACTTTGACCAGCGCTTTGAAGCTTGTAATGAAAAGAGAAAAAGGCTGCTGCAGAGAAGGAGTAGAATTGTAAAGATTGCTGATTTTGATCTGATCTTCATAACAAAATTATAGTACATAGAGACATAAAAGCCAAATTGAAAAGTAATGAGGAGTTCCCTCAATTTTTTTAAAATTTACAAAAGTTATAAGGCATGGATACGGGTAAGTCCCTTCCTGTCCTCACAACGCTCCCCTCGAGATTCTTTCGAGGAACCATGCCCGCTCTTAGAGAAAAAAATGAACGGAAACTCCAGACAAGGCTATAAAAATGTTTTTTCTTATGCCTTTTTATCTATAATATATAATAAAAATGCTAATTATTCTTTGCATTTTAGCTAAAATGCTATAGTATATACAAAAAATGTCAACATGTTAGGAGGTAGAATAGAATGTTAAGCGAGTTGGAAAAAAAAATCCTGCATTCTTTAAACCAGGACGGAAGAAAAAGCTTTCGCCAGGTGGCAAAGGAAGTAGGCACATCTTCTACAGCGATCTATAATAATGTAAAAAAGCTTGAAAAAGCCGGAGTTATAAAAGGATATATTCCTATTATTGACCCAAAAGTATTAGGTTATAATATAACTGCTATTATAAAGCTTCGGGTTAAGCATGACATTGAAACCGGACTTTTAGAAAAATTGGCGAAATTAGAGCAAGTGCGGTCAATGTATAGTATTACCGGAGATTGGGATCAGGTGTTAATCTGTACTTTCAAAGAGCTCAAGGATTTGGAAGAATTTCTATTCAATAATCTTGCTTTACCGGAAATCCAGAGAATAGTTTCCCACATTGTCCTGAAAGCTGCAAAAGAGGAAAAACGGACACTGATATAATAATTTATTTAGCCTGACCTATTCATAAAAAAATGGCGATGTTATTATTATTATTTTCTTTTCAATGATATGCAAGATTTTTTCAAGAATGATTATTGAAACTTTTTTCTTGTTTTTATTTTTAATTTTAATCGCCATTTTTTTAC
>JAUVXM010000080.1 GCA_030603565.1 Candidatus Aminicenantota bacterium | reverse complement strand
CAATTTTAATCGCCATTTTTTTACCAAAGGCGAGCCGATTTTACTGCATCTGCTTCGTTACAGGGCACTTGCAGTGAAGTACCACAGCTTCATACCCTGTGCCTCGCATCTGCAGCAACCTCGACTCGTGAATAATCCAGGCTAGGTATCAAGATAAACCATTGGCGATGCTTCCTCTTCTTATCTGCAAGTCGTCATATTCTGTGCCAGTAGGAAAATTTTACAAATACACTATAATCATCGCGAGTATACTTACTGAGATCATTCTGGCTTAAATTATTATCAATACCCAAGAAAAATACTGTTCCAGGCTTCAGGATATAACTGACGAGGAAACTTCCATATATCTCTTTATTAAAGTGATTGTAATCAATAACAGTCCGGAGGGAAAAGGATTTTGTAAATTGATAAGTCGTACGCTGACGGATAACATTGAAATCATATAACTGTTCTCCTCCCAACTCTTCCCAGAAAGTTTCTTTACTGAAGGTCAATCCTATCTGCAGTCTTTTACTCGGTTTCAAGGTAGCAAATATCGCGAAGGAGTTACTGTAGCCGAGAAAAGGATCATCCGGGTCGTAAAAAATACTATCCCCGGTACGCACATTAAATCCGAAAGGCAGCCAGCTCAAAAAAATCAGCTCACCACTGGCGGTAAAAGAGTTCTTACTGAAATCCACTCCTCCATAATGTTCCATCTCAAAACGATAAGAAAAATTCATCCGGCTGAATTCCGTAAAACGCACCTGGATACTCGGACTGATCCAGTCATCCTCCAGAACATCCATGTCATAATCAAAACGGCGCCCGGCCCTAAGGTTGAATCTGAGCTGGTTTAAATATTTTTTCTCAGGGTAAACAGCAGCATAAGTGTATACCCCGAATGTCCGGTAATCCACCCGGTTGACAAAACCGGAAGCGGCCTCAAACTCAGGATGGATGGACGTCCAGTTAAGCCCTCCGCCCAAATGCTCTGTATAATACCCGATCTCCCCGAAAAATGCGGGAGAGATATCTGATACCTCTTCCCCAAAACGGCTTTTAGAAGCCATCGCCTGGAAAGAAAAGAATAGCTTTTTTTTTAATTTAAACTGCCCGTCAATTCCTGCAACCCGGTTAAATGAACCATCGATCTCCTTGTCCGTAAGGGAAAAGCCGATATAAGATTCTTTAAGCACATCGGCTTTCATGCGAAAGATGTTAAAGAGGGCATTATTTTCCCGGCTGCTACCGCCGTTGTGCACTTCCCATAGGTTTTCAGTGGGGCTGGTATCATAAGCGGACAGAAGCCCATAAGTAAAACGGCCTACCTTACCGGTAAGCTTGGCGCCTGCGATAGGGTCTATGATGCGGCGGGTGTAGACCATCTGTATTTTGGGAAAACGGAATATCTCCATTCCTTCCAGGAAAAACGGCCTCTTTTCCGGATAATAAAGAGCAAACCTCTGATTGAAATCAATTTGAGGAACATCAGCTTCGATCTGGCTGAAATCAGGGTTAACAGTCAGATCCATGGTCAGGTCTGAGCTTATCCCCCATTTAAAATTTATCCCGGGCTGAGCATCAACCTTGGCTCCTTTAGTCTTTAATGAAGTAAAAATAGGCATAAGTTCAAAATTTTTTCCTTTTTCCACCTCTCCCCGGATCATCATTTCCTCAGCCTGGGTTAGAAGCCCGGGAATCGACCGAGACATAGGCGGCCAAAGTATGACCTCACCACTGCGGGCAATGGTACGTCCTAAAGTTATTCCCCAGATTTTATCGTCCCGGTCAGGGAAGCGGATACTCTTAAAAGGAACTGCAATCTCCACTGTATATCCATCTTCATCGATTATTCCGTTCGAATAAAAAACCGTATCCCAACTGGGATCCATATTGTCACTCCCACCTTCCTCAATCCGGATCAGGTCCATTTGAATACCCAGAGGATTTATCATAAAGGAGAAGGCCCTCCGCTTCTCATTAAATGTATCCAAAAAAACTGCCACCCAATCATCAGTCAAAATATTATCACGATTGGTAACTGAAACCCGCAGCTTATCTGGTTCTGAATCATAACAGCGGAAAGCAATATATAGATTCTTTTTGTCGTATCCTATATAAGCAATAGTTTTTTCAGTAGGAGTGCCTTTTTCCACCGGTGAAAGCTGCAGAAAACCCTCGATCTTTAAAGATTCGGCTTCCCAGATATTTCCTTCCAACACACCATCAATCTTGGGGGCACGGGAAAGTCTGGGGATATTTTTGATCTGCTGATTTTCAGCAAAAATAAATTGCGGTATTATCCCTAAAAAAAGTATCATCAGGGTATAAAATCTCACTTTTTTTATCATTTTTCCTTCAAAATGCTTTTTCATATTTTCCATTTCCTACTCCTTATAGACGAAAAAACATGCGAGAAAGTTCTATTCTCCCTAAAAAATTATGCGTCTGCCTTTATTAACCTGGATTATTCACGAGTCGAGGTTGCCGTAGATGTGGAAAAGCTGGAAAATGGAAAAGGCATTAAAACATAAATTGTGAAATGTTACTCGGAGGATGTGTGTCCAATGAAATTCCGGTGTGGCTAAAGCGAGCACAAGCTACACCCGAATTTCATATCGGCTCGCTTGAAAGGTAAAAAATGTGTGACCGATAGTTTTCCCCTGCTTGCTTAAATACACTTAGGATTCTATAATTCAGGTAGAATGTTGAGCCAGGATTATCTGCGAAAAAGGAGAGGTTAACATGAAAAAAGCAGTTTGGAGACTTTTTGTCCTATTTATTTTGTCAGCTTTTGCCTTCAACTGTACCGTTCAATCCGGAAATGACCTAAGATATTTTGACACAGCTGAGGAAAAATCCGATCAGATCCGGGTAGCTATTCTTTATCCCTCCACTGGCAGCCTCCGTTCATTGATAAAGCTCAAAGAGCGGAATATCTTCAATCCCGATAATCTCATCATCATAGGAGTTTTTCACGAAAAAGAACGCTCTGATTATAAGAAATCAATAGATATGGTGAGGGAAAAGAATATCGACTGGATCAAATTTCATAAAGTAACCGGTGAGATTAATAAAGGCAATCTTTTTGAAAAAAACCCCCTCTCAAATAATTTTAAACTCATCTTTAAAAAATCCGATGGAATCATTTTCTTTGGTGGAGATGACATCCCTCCCTATCTCTACAACGAGCAGACTAATCTTCTTACTTCCATCCATACTCCTTACCGGCATTTTTTCGAACTGTCTTTTGTGTTTCATCTTCTCGGCGGTAGCCAGGACGAAAGCTATAAACCGTTGCTGGAATCCGCTCCTGAATTCCCTGTACTGGGGATATGCCTGGGAGAACAAACGCTAAATGTCGGCTCTGGGGGAAACATGGTTCAGGATGTCTGGGCGGAAAAATATGGAATAGATTTTGTAGAAGAGGCTATCGCCCTTTCGCAGGAGAACTGGCACACAAATCCTATTGCCCGCCTGCATCCGGAAGAAAACCTGTTCTCTTCCCACCTGCATCCCATAAAACTTGAAGCTGAGGGAAAATTCATCAAGGAATTCGGTTTTAAAGTAGAAGACACACCCAGAGTCCTAAGCGCTCACCACCAGGCAGTAGATAAACCGGGAAAAGGAATGACTGTGATCGCTACCTCCATCGACGGGAAAGTAATTGAAGCTATCGAACATAAAAAATATCCCAATGTACTTGGCATCCAGTTCCATCCTGAATTTCCTTCACTCTATGATCAAGACGAAAAACGTAAAATTACTCCCGCGGACCAAAAAGCAGTAAGCCAACTTTCTATTTTAGAAAACAACCCGCCCAGCCTGGCTTTCCACAAAAAGATATGGGCCTGGTTCTCTAAAAAGCTGAGTAAACACTGATAAATTAGGAAGACTTCATTTTTTAAAAACCAAGCGGCCCGCATAAACTGGCCTTTCCTGCCCTTCTAGATAAAGCTCAAGGTTATTCCCGATACCAATTACTCTCCCAGCATAGATCTCCTTCTGGTTTTTATTTACAGGGTCGGAAAATATTGTGACCTCACGCCCTAAAACAAGCGAGCGCTGCCTGTATGCCTCAATAATAGCCTTCCACTCTCCCCGCAGCATTGCTTTATAATTCCGGTCAAGAGCATTAAGCAACCTATGTAGAACATCACTTTGACGACAGGTATCCACCCGATCACAAAAATCACCAAGCGATCCGACCTCAGGGACAAAGCGACTTGACTCCACTTCTGGAGTTGTTTCAACATTCAAACCTATTCCTAAAAAAGCTGTTTGGATTAAACCTTCCAAACATTGGGAATGAGCAATAAATCCTGCTGTTTTGACCTCATCTATTACTACATCATTAACCCACTTAATCCCGGCTCTACCAAAAAGGCCTTTTATCCCATCTATAGCTTCAACAACTGATACTGCAGCCAGAGCAGGGAAACAGGCTTGGAAATTGCTGATCTTCCTTTCAGGTTTAAGAACAACCGTTAAATGGATATTACCGGGAACTGCCGCCCAGGGCCTATTTCTCTGGCCGTGAAATTTATCTCCAGAACCCGCCAGGCAAAGGGTTCTATCCGGCAGAACTGTCCTCTCCCGGTTTAATTCCAGGAGAAGGTCATAATGAGATACAGGCGCATTTTCGACTATAAAAGCATACTGCCAGCAGGCTTTACTCTTTTTGGATGTTTTAAGAACTTTTTTGTCCCCATAGAGCCCCTTAAACAGTTGCGCAGGAATTTCATCAGGATCTAAGCCGGTGGCTTTGCCGGAATTCCATTCTCCAAGATTGGAAAATAAAATATCAGCGTATTCAATACTATCTGAAAAAATAATCATAAACCACTAAATATAAACAAATTATACCAGCACTTTAAGGGCAGCCGTAAGGATCGAAACCTTAAATGCTTTAACCGAATGAATAGTCTCACCATCATACTGTAGATCGATATTATAAGGAGAAATAATTTCAAAAGCAGTATCCGATATGATCTCTACATTATTACTGCTGATATGTCTGCCTTTTCGAGCTCGAAGCCCGATCAATAAGGTTTGCAAGAAATTGTCAGAACTTATCACGCAGCAGTCAATTTTACCATCAAAGGCCGTTACCCCGGGAGTAAGTTCTATTCCCCCCGCATATGAAGGAATATTAGCAAATACCATTAGGGAAAAATCCATTTCTCTTTCAAATCTTTCACATTTTAATTTTACCCGGAGAGGAACTCTGTTATATTTAAAAGAATCCTTTATTCCTAGGATCCCAGCCATATTCTGTATGAAGTTCCCTCCCTTGGCCGCCAAAGGAAACCGGCGCCAGAATCCAGCGACAAAACGGTTTACTTCCACTCCCAGCCCCAGGCTTAAAGCTCCGATAAAATAAACTTTGGCAGATCCTCCTATAATCTCCAGCAGTCCAACATCCATCCGTCTATCCCGTCCAGCTCGGATAGCTTCACACAAGGAATCCAGTTCTGACCATCCAAGCACGCAGGCAATATCATTTTCAGACCCAGTTGCGGCCATAGCTAGGGCAGGGTCTGTGTCGCTTGACAGCACTTCAGAAGCGATCAACTGGAAAGTAGTATCCCCGCCCACAGCAATTATTATGGGAAAAGATTGGGCTGCAGTTTGAGCTAACTCTTTAAGGTGAGCCTCATTACGAGAAGCGAACCATTTATAGGGAATAGCATATTGTTTAAATTTCGCTTCTATCTGCCCTTTTTTTCTCTTTGACTTTCCCCTGCCTGAAGAGGGGTTAAATAAAACAGCTACTGGCTCCATTATGTTTTAAGGATTCTTTCAATTATCCCGGTTGAAGAATAACCGGGCAAATAAGGAACAATAACGATCTTTCCTCCCGCAGCTTTGACCTCCGTCCCTCCCACTACTTCTTCCGGTTTCCAGTCTCCACCTTTGACCAGCACATCGGGAAGCAGAGCTGAAATAGGCTTTATCGGGGTTTCCTCAGAAAACGCTACCAAATAATCGACCGCGTCCACCGCCTCCAGAACTTCAAGCCTTTCAGCCAAAACAAATACAGGCCTCTCAGGCCCTTTTATCTTCCGGATGGAAGAGTCATCATTGACCGCTACGATAAGAACATCACCTTCCTGCTTAGCTGCTTTGAAAAGATGGATATGACCCATGTGAATAAGATCAAAACATCCATTGGTAAATACTACTTTTTTCCCTTGTGTTTTTAGTTCTCCCCTTATTCTAATCAGGTCAGCTAAATTTTTAACTTTCCTTGATATATCAAACTCCTTTTGAAAATTTAATTTTTATTTCTGGGGAAAATTCCCAGGAATGTTCAGGCCGGTAAATACCATCATCTTTATATTTTGATGATAACAGAAATGAATAAAGATTGCGGTGGTAGTCATAAGGATAGCCGTTTCTTTTATGAACAGCGACATCCAGGTAATAAGTGCCGTTAACAAAATTCAAACACTCGATCCGAAAGACCACTTTACCCTTCCCCTTAATAGAATCTGGCTGAAAACCTTCCAAAAAGGTATTTGTACCGTAACAAAATACTCCCTGGTAATTAAATATCCCGACGCCAAAAACAAAATCTTTTATGGGCGAATAAGCATTAACTTCTATTTCGATCAGCATACCGTCTTGAGGAGAAAAAACATGTTTTACTTTACCATCCAATCCCTTCATTTTGACTTTCTTGATCTCGACTTCCCGTTTTCCCCACCTGTTTTCCCGGCGGCCCTCTTCATACTCTTCTTCCTTCACAGCTTCCTCTTGGCGCTTCTCAAAATCTCCTTCCTTTTTTTCCGCAACATCTTGAAGATAAGCATCAATTACGCGCCTGGGCTCACCAATGGTCTGGATTTGTCCAGCCTTAAGCCAGGCCACCCGGTCACAGATCTTTTCTACTGTACTCAAGTCGTGGCTCACAAAAAGAATCGTCTTTTTCCGGCGGCGAAAATCCTGGATCCGGTCTAAGCATTTGGGAACAAAAGAAGCATCACCCACTGCCAGCACCTCATCAACCAGAAGAACGTCGGGATTAACATTTATGGCAATAGAAAACCCCAGGCGCATATACATGCCTGACGAGTAAGTCTTTACCGGAGCATCGATAAACTCCTCAAGCTCTGCAAATTTTACCATTTCTTCATATTTATCATTAATTTCTTTTTTAGATAAACCTAACATTATTCCGTTTATATATATGTTTTCCCTGCCCGTTATCTCGGGATGAAATCCAGCCCCAAGTTCGATAAGAGCAGAAACTTTGCCTTTTACATCCACTCGACCCGAAGTGGGTTTGGCAATTCCCGTGACTACTTTTAAGAGGGTGCTTTTTCCAGAGCCGTTTTCTCCGATAACTCCAAAGGTCGTCCCCCTTTCTACTTTAAAACTAACATTATCCAGGGCCGTTACCTTCTCATCCGACCTTAAAGATTTAAAAAAATCTCCTTTGATCATAGCGCTTTTAAAGGTTTTAAACCGGTGTTGAGCAGAGTATTTCTGATATATCCGGGTAAGGTTTTCAATTTCAATAGCAGCCACTTAAACCTCCTCGGGAAAAGAGTCCCGCAGTTTATCGAAAACATAATATCCGATAAAAAGCAGTACAAGGGAAAGCAGAAAGGTTACTCCCAACCTCTTCCAGCGGATCATCTCACCATAAAAAACACAATTCTGATAGTTCCACATGATATGAGTCATAGGATTCAAATCCATAAACAGGCGCAGTAAAGCATGCTTTTGAACATTTTCAAAAGTTACAGGATATATGATGGGAGAGGCAAAAAACCAGAAAGTAAGCACATTAGCCAAAATATCTTTTATATCCCGGAAATGTACAGTTAAAGCCGAAACAAGAAAACAAAATCCCAGAGTAAACACATACTGGACAAGCATCACAAGCGGTAGAAAAAGAAGATATGGAGTGTAAGCTTTGCCCAATAAAGGAACTGAAATTAAAAGAACTGGGACTCCCAGCAGGAAATGGATGAAATTGCTGGTTACCACAACAATTGGCAGGATCTCTGTGGGGAACAACATTTTTTTTATCAGATTTCCCTGGGTCATCAAAACATTTGCCGATTCCAAAGATGAGGCAGCAAACCAGACCTGCCAGGGCAGGACCCCACAAAACAGAAAAAGCGCATACAGCCATGGGGACGAACTAAAATCCTCGACCTTCGGCTGTATAATAAATCCGAAGACCAGAGTATATACGATAAGCAATAACATAGGATTTACAAATGACCATAAAAATCCCAGAACTGTACCTCGATAACGAGCCTTTAGTTCCCGGTTTACCAGAGTCTGAATAAGAACCCTGTATTTATATAGATCCTTGAACTTTTTAATAAGTTGAAGCATGGATTCTCCCTTTAAATATCCTCCGAGCTTCCCTAGTATAATTTCCTTCCTCATCATAAAGGATAAGAGGTTGCAAAACAACTTTTTTCTCCCAGGAAAAAACACACTCTGTCAGAAATAAAATGGTTTTTCCTTCAGGGCGGGCGCGGACACAACGTTCCAATTTAATCCTCAGCCCGCTCCCCTCTACTGCTTTAATAAAGGCATTCCTTCTCTTTTCCTTGTAAATGAAATAAGCCCTGCCATCTTTTTTCAACAAGTCTGAGGTCTTATGCATAATGTCAAATATACTGCATTTTAACTCATGCTTAGCAATAGCTTTTTCCCGGGATTTACTCATTCGGCCTGCAATTATTTCATAGTAAGGAGGGTTAGAAAAAATCACATCAAACTTTTTATCAGCCTTATATTCCCGCAAATCCATTCGGCATATATTAATCTTATGCTCCAGCTGATTTAAGCGGATACTCCTTTGAGCCAGGTCAAAGAGGGATTTCTGAATTTCCAGGGCAGTAATGTGTTTAAAAGGTTTAATACTTAGAAGCAGGGAAATAACCCCGTTTCCAGTACCCAGTTCAAGCAGTTCATCACTCTGTTTTGTCCGGATAAAATCCGCCAGCAGGGGAGCGTCTAGAGAAAACCTGAATCCTTTTTTTTTCTGCAGGATACTTATCCGGCCGTGATAAAATGTATCCCGTGTTTCATCATTTCCTCTCATCTTTCCTTTTAACAGGTTCATCTTTGCTTTTTTCCGTAAAAACAAGAACTCTGTCAGGAAGGATTTCTGCATTCCCTCCCTCAACAGGAAAGCTACTTTTCTTGCCGGAAAACTTAAAGGAAATATCCCCTTTACCCAATTCCACCAGACAGGGGCGATGGCCGGGTAATATTCCCAGATAACCATTAAGACCGGGAAGTGTGACTTCCTGGACTTCTTCATCCGCCAGGATTTTTTGGGAAGTTATGACCTTGAGTTTCAGGGCTGAAGGGATATTCTCATTCATTCCGACTCCAACTCCTTAGCCATCCGGATGACATCTTCGATCCCACCTGCCATGTAAAAAGCCTGCTCAGGTTTATCGTCATGTTTTCCCGCAATAATTTCTTTAAAACCCTGGATAGTCTCCTTGATAGTTACGTACTTCCCCTCTCTTCCGGTAAATTCAAAGGCAACATTAAAGGGCTGAGAAAGAAAACGTTCAATCTTACGGGCTCGTTTAACAGTGACCTTATCTTCCTCAGACAGCTCTTCCATCCCTAAAATAGTAATGATATCCTGGAGGTCCTTATATTTCTGCAGGATCTCTTTAACATCTTTGGCTGTCTGATAATGATCCTCCCCGATCACTCCTGGATCCAGAATACGCGAGTAGGATGACAACGGATCAACCGCTGGATAGATCCCTTTTTCTGTCAGGGAGCGTGAAAGATTAGTAGTGGCATCAAGGTGAGCAAATGTTGTAGCAGGAGCCGGGTCGGTAAAATCATCAGCAGGAACATAAATCGCCTGAACTGAGGTGATAGATCCTTTTTTGGTAGAAGTAATCCGTTCTTCCAATTCTCCCAGCTCAGTTGCCAAATTGGGCTGATAGCCCACAGCGGAAGGCATCCTCCCTAAAAGGGCAGAGACTTCAGAGCCGGCCTGGACAAAACGGAAAATATTATCAATAAACAATAAAATATCCTGATTCATTTCATCCCGGAAATATTCAGCCACAGACAGAGCAGTCAGGCCAACCCTTAACCTAGCTCCGGGAGGTTCGGTCATCTGGCCGAATATGAGCGCGGTTTTATCAATAACACCTGACTCTTTCATCTCCAGCCAGAGGTCATTTCCTTCCCGGGTCCTCTCTCCAATCCCGGCAAAAACAGAATATCCTCCATGTTCTTGGGCAACATTATTGATCAGCTCCATGATAATAACTGTCTTCCCTACCCCCGCTCCTCCGAACAGGCCGATCTTTCCGCCTTTTAGAAACGGCTGCATCAGGTCAACGACTTTAATGCCGGTCTCAAACATCTCCAACTTTGTGCTCTGGTCCTCAAGCGAAGGGGGCTTGCGGTGAATTGGATATTTTACTTTAGAGTTAATCTTTCCCTTGTGATCGACAGGCTCCCCTATAACATTCATTACCCTTCCCAGAGTAGCTTCACCTACCGGCACCTGAATGGGGGCATCAAGGTCAACCGCTTTCATTCCCCGGGCCAGACCTTCGGTCGGATGCATTGAAACACATCTCACCCGGTCCTCTCCCAGGTGCTGTTCTGCCTCAACAATAATATCAATCGGAATAGGGGTATCAAATCCTTTACTTGTAATACGGATAGCATTATAAATTTCAGGCAATTCCGAATCTTTAAACTCAACCTCAACAACAGGGCCGATAACCTGAATTACCCGACCGGTTTTTTCCTTAGTATTCGCTTTTTTCTTAGGTTTAGCCTTGGTTTTTTTTATATCTTTGTTGATTTTTTTGACTTTTATCTTGGCTTTTGCCATTTATCTCTCCATTTATCTATTTTGCGCCAGGGCCTCAACAGCCGAAATAACTTCCAGCAGCTCGGTTGTAATTGATGCCTGCCTGAGCTTATTGAGGCTAAGAGTAAGGTCATCAATTAGATCTTCCGCATTATTTGTGGCGTTATCCATGGCCATCATCCGGGCTGCATGTTCCGCAGCGATTGATTCATAATAAAAATGCCGGATCTGGCCTTCTATATACAACGGGAGTACGGTATTGAGAAAAGAAATCATTCCAGGCTCCCAATCCGGGATGAGTTGAACCTCCCCTCCCTCAGTTTCCTGAAATTCCAAAGGCAATAATCTGGTTATGGTTACCTGGGGTGACAAGATAGATTTAAATTCATTATAGGCAACATATACTGCATCTGATTTATTTATAATATATTCCTGTATCAAAGAACCAGCTAAGTCTTTTAATTCTTCTTCACTTAATTTTTGGACCCGGTCCAGATAAGTGCGCTCAATCGGAAAGGACATTTTTTTAAAAAAAAGATCAGCTTTCCTCCCTAACAAAATCAAGCGGATGTCACAGCGTGAAGATTTCTCTTCTAAAAAACTCTGGGTTTCTTCCAACAGATTTGAATTAAAAGCTCCGGCTAAACCTTTATCTGAAGACAGAACCAGTACTTTTATTTTTTTTTCTTTGCGCCTTGCAAGCAGGGGGTGACTATACTTAGAAACAACTGTAGAAATTTTTGCGGCCAATTCCGGGTAATTATGCCAGTTTGGCCGACTTTCCATAACCCTTCGCTGAGCTTGTTTAAACTTGGCTGTAGCCACAGATTTCATAGCCCGAGTGATCTGCTGGGTATTCCGGACACTTTTTATCCTGCGCCGCAGGTCGATTAAAGCCGGCATTTTATTCCCTCTCTTCTCCAAATTGCTTGTTAAAAGACTTCAAAGCCGAACCTATTTCTTTGTCCAGCTCTGCATTGATCTCCATTTTTTTTCTTAGCTTTTTTATGAGCTCCGGATGTTCCTTGTTGAAATATTCAAACAACTTTACCTCGTATTCCTCTACCCTCGAAACTTGGAAGTCATCAAGGAAACCACGATTGCCGGCATAGATAATCAGGATCTGCTCTTCAACAGATAATGGTTTATACTGACCTTGTTTAAGTAACTCAGTCAGCCTTTCTCCCCGCTCAAGTTGAGCCTGGCTGGTCTTGTCCAGTTCAGTTCCAAACTGGGCAAAAGTGACCAGCTCCCTGTACTGAGCCAGATCCAAGCGCAGTTTACCAGCTACCTGCTTCATGGCTTTTATCTGGGCATTACCGCCCACCCTCGAGACTGAGATCCCCACATTAATAGCCGGTCGTATACCTGCATTAAAAAGCTCCGGTTCCAGGTATATCTGTCCGTCTGTAATCGAGATCACATTGGTAGGAATATAGCCAGAAACATCTCCAGCTTGAGTTTCAATTATAGGAAGAGCTGTTAATGACCCCCCCCCTTTTTTATCGGAGTATTTAGCCGCACGCTCCAGTAAGCGAGAATGAAGATAAAATACATCCCCCGGGTATGCCTCCCGCCCGGGAGGGCGGCGTAATAGGAGGGATATCTCACGATAAGCGGCAGCGTGTTTAGACAAATCATCATAGATCAGTAAAGCATGTTTCCCTTTATCCATAAAATATTCACCAATGGCACAGCCGCTGTATGGAGCTAAATACTGCAACGAAGACGGCTCGCTGGCTGAGGCAGAAACCACTATCGAATAATCCATTGCGCCGTAATCTTCCAACATTTTTACAATATAAGCTACAGTGGAGTTTTTCTGGCCGATAGCAACATAAATACAGATCACATCCTTTCCTTTCTGGTTGATTATTGTATCAATGGCAATAGCTGTTTTTCCGGTCTGGCGGTCACCTATTATCAATTCCCGCTGGCCGCGTCCGATTGGAATCATAGAATCGATAGCCTTCAAACCGGTCTGGAGCGGCTCTTTCACAGGCATCCGCTCTACAACTCCCGGAGCCAAACGTTCAACAACCATAAAACCGTCAGAATTAATTGGGCCTTTATCATCCAAAGGCTCCCCAATGGGATTGACTACCCGGCCGACCATTGCTTCCCCGGAAGGAACCTGCATGATCTTATGGGTCCTTTTTACAAGGTCACCTTCTTTGATCAGATAGCTCTCTCCTAAAAGAACCACGCCTACATTGTCATCTTCTAAATTTAATGCCAGGCCAAATACATTATTGGGAAGTTCCACAAGTTCATTAGCCATTACTCGGTCAAGGCCGTAGACGCGAGCAATCCCGTCTCCCACAGAGATCACAGTCCCTACCTCTTTAATATCAATATCAGTCTGGTACCCTTCTATCTGGTGTTGAATAATCTTGCTTATCTCATCCGCTTTTATTTCCATTTTATTGCCTACCCTTTAATAATTTGTTCCCGAAGTCTTTCCAAATCTCCTTTGATTGAAACATCATAAATAATATTTCCTTTTCGCAGCGAAATCCCTCCAATCAAGGAGGGATCTTTTTCATACTTTAAGGCCACAGGCTTATTTTCAATATGTTCCAATTTATTCTGAAGCTTCTTCTCTTGTGAATCTGTCAGGGGAACTACTGATAAGATTTCATAGGTCACGATCCCTTTCTCCTCATTCCATAAATCAGGCAGAAACTCTATTATCCCGGACAAAAGCTCAAGCCTGTCATTTTCAATAAGCAGCAAAAGGAAACGGATTGTCTTCTGCTGCATGGAACTTTTTGAAAGGATTCCCTCTGCTATCTTTTTCTTTCTTGAAACAGGGAGAAGCGGCCTTGTAAGAAGATCATATAGTTTTTCCCGGGCTGCCAGGAGGTTTGCAAAATCTTTTAATTCCCGGGATAGAATCTCATACTCCTTCTCACTCTTAAGCGTACTTAACAACCCGTGGGTATATCTCTTAATCAATACTTGATTTTTCATAAATATCTTCAAGCCTTTCAATTGATTTATCTATCAATAGTTTATGGTCTTTATTTGTAATTTTTTCTATGATGCTCTTTTCTGCCTGACGCATTGCCAGTCCGGCAGCATATTCCTTGAGCTCTTTGGTCCCAAGATTTGAAATGACCTCAATTTCCTGACGGGCCAACTGTTTAAGGCGTTCCATTTCCTGACGGGCTGATTTAATAATCCGTTCTTCCTCAGCTTTACCTTCCGATTCGGCCTCCTTTAGCATTCGGGCAGTCTCAACCTCCAGCTCTTTTAAACGGGCCTGTGTTTTTTTAAGCTTTGCCTCTGCATCCTGCCTGTTTGAACCTGCTTCTTTGATAGTCTTCTCTATTGTTTTTCCCCGCTCAGCAAGGAAGTTACGGGCTGGTTTGTAAAGCAAAAAAGTCAACCCGCCAAAGAGGATAACAAAGTTCACAACCTTTCCTGCAAATGCCATAGGGTCTTCTTTGTGCTGCCCTTCTTCAGTCGACATAAAAAGAAAAAAAGGAAGCACAAGCAGGATAATCCAAATACGCTTTTTATATGTCATAGCTTTAAAAGCCTTTGCTCGATCTTTTCCGCAAGTACCCGGCTTTCTGATTTAATCTCAGCCTTCAGGGAATCAAGCTGTTCGTTTAATTCCTTTCTTGCCTGCTCGATCTTAGCTCTGCATTCTCCGGACACTTCAGCCAGCATACTTTCCTTTTCCTTTCCAGCTTCTTTTTCATATTTTTCGCGGGCTTTATACGCAGAAGCCCGAGTAGATTTTAGATCCTCTTCGATTTTCCGGATTATCTCTTCATACTTCTTCACAGCTTCTTCCCCTGCTTTTCGGTCCTTTTCTATACCTTTCTCTCGCTTCCTCATGACTTTCCGAACCGGATTAAAAAATATTTTTGTCAGAATGATAAGGAGGACCCAAATAATAATAAATACAACAATAAGGTTACCGTCAATTGAAAGCATGATAATTTACAATAAATATCCAGAAAAAATTAAAAAAAAATGTACCATTTTTCTCCAAAAATTGCAAGCAAGATTAGCATAAGATCCCTCATTTTTCTGAGCTTCTTAGCCTTAAGCAAGAATCAGGTCAGTTGATACGAAAACACACGAATTTTCCCCAGCGAGGAAAATCCGCTCGGATAC
>JAUVXM010000084.1 GCA_030603565.1 Candidatus Aminicenantota bacterium | reverse complement strand
AATGAAAACAAAAACCTTATTAACAACTCTGATTATCCTGCTTATAGCAGGGACCTGTTTTTTTATTGAGGCTCAGGAATCCAGGAGTCCCCTCCTGGATTCCTGGAAGCAATACCTGAAACTTAAGCAGGACTCACAGTTCGGCCTGCAATGGATCTCGCTTGGGCCGGTCATGAATTCCGCCCGGGTCGAAGCGGTTCAGGGTGATCCTTCCCATCCGGGAACCATGTATGTCGCTTTCGGTTCCGGCAATCTCTGGAAGACCACCAATCACGGCCTTTTTTGGAAGCCAATCTTTGAGAACCAGTCGGCCCTGGGTATTGGTGATATAGCTCTGGCCCCCTCCAATCCCGAAATAATCTGGCTCGGTTCGGGAGAAAGCCTTAAAAAGGCGAGAAATTTTACCATGCCAGGTACGGGTGTTTTTCGTTCAGAAGACGGGGGGAAGACTTGGAAAAATATGGGACTGCCTGATTCCTATCATATCGGCGAGATCGCAGTCCACCCGGAAAATCCGGACATTGCTTTTGTGGCTGTATTGGGCCATTTCTGGTCCCCCAATCCAAACCGCGGGCTTTTTCGGACAACAGATGGAGGGAAAACCTGGGAACATGTGCTCTACGTTAACGAACACACCGGGGCCAATGATGTTGTTATAGCTCCCTCTGATCCGGAAACTATCTATGTCTCCATGTGGGAGAATAATCCCGGCATATTTGGGAAGGAAAGCGGCATATACAAAAGCACAGACGGGGGTGAGACCTGGACCCGGCAAAAAAACGGTTTCCCCGACGGTCCCAAGACCGGTCGGATAGGTCTTGCAGTATCCTGGTCCGATCCTGATAAAGTATATGCCCTGGTGGACAATCTGAACAAAAAGCCGCGCCTTGCAGCTGAGGTGTACCGGACGCTTGACGGTGGAAAAAGCTGGAAAAGAACCCATAAAGACGAGCTTATGATTTTTCCTGGCATCGGCTGGTATTTCACCGACTGTTATGTAAACCCCAAGGACGATGAAGAGATCTATACCCTTGGAGTCAGGATGGCGCACAGCTTAGACGGAGGGAAGACTTTAAAGCTTGTAGGCGGGGATGTATTCCACCTCTTTCCCAATCCTGCCGATCCTCTGCATCTTGATCATTGTGAGCTCTGGGTCGACCCGACAAATCCCGACCATCTGCTCCTAGGTAATGACGGGGGATTATATGTGAGTTATGACAAAGGGGATTCCTGGCTGCATTATAATAATATCCCAGCCGGAGAATTTTACGATATTTCAGTCGACAATCAGGACCCCTATAACGTGTATGGAGGGACTCAGGATGATTCCTCCGTATTCGGCCCGGCCAAAGAATGGAAACCAAAATACGCTGACGGCTGGAAATATGTCTGGCTCGACGCCTGGTCCGGAGGGGACGGCTGTTACACTGTCCCTGACCCGGAAGACACAGACACGGTTTATTTTTCCTCCCAGAACGGAGCGATCATGCGCAAGGATATGAGAGCTGACCGTTCAGTGAACATACGCCCCCGGCTGCCCAAAGGGCATGCTGGAAAACTCAGTTATAACTTCGTTAGCCCCTATATTATTTCGCCCCACAATCATCTTACCCTCTACCATGCTGGAAACTATGTTTTTAAAAGCCTAAACCGGGGAGACTCCTGGATGTTGATAAGCCCTGACCTGGCAAAATCGGAGTTTATAGAGAAAGACTCTACAGCAGCCGGCGCTGTGGTTGAATCACTTCTGGTGCCGGGCTTATTGTACGCCGGAACAGATAGAGGCGCTTTCTGGGTCACCAGAAATGATGGAGTCAAATGGACAGAACATTCCAGAGGGCTTCCTAACCGGTATATCCGCAGCATCTGTCCTTCTCGCTTCAGCGAAGCGCGTGTATATGTCACTTTAACCGGTATTAATGACGATGATCTGAGAAAACACCTTTTTGTCTCGGAAGATTATGGAAAAAACTGGACATCGATCGCTTCCAACCTTCCTGACGAAGTCGCTTATGTCATTCTAGAAGATCCAACTAACGAAAACATTCTCTATGCCGGCATGTACAGGGGAGTCTACATATCCACAGACCGCGGAAAAATCTGGTCTTTGTTGGGCCCTGAGATGGCAGCTACCGCTATTTCCGACCTGGTAATTCAAGAAAGGGAAATGGATCTTGTAGCAAGCACCCACGGACGGGGTATTTACAAATTAAACCTCAAACCAATCCAGAATGCATTTAAAAACGGCGAACCTCAAGCCAATATTATCTTTAAAACCCCGACAGCCACTCTCCCCTGGATCAACGACACCCACCGCGATCCAAGATACAGCACCATGGAAAAAGTCCCCATAACTTTTTATCTGAAGAAAAATGCCGAAGTATATATCGCGGTTAAAAACAAGGTCGGGAAGGCTATCTGGTCCCAAGCCCTCCAGGCTTCCAAAGGCTTCAACCAGGTGAGGTGGGACCTGATCAGGGAAAAAGTAGACAGCCCAGATGCATACTTTTTTCGTTATTATAGGTTTGCTACTCCCGGAACTTATAATATCAGTGTATCCGGCGAGGGAATCGACCTGACCGGGAAATTAACCATCATCCAAAGGGACAAGCCGGAACTATAATTGCTGCCTGATTAATTGATTTTGTAGGTATCAGATAAATCTGAAGATATGGATACGCTCGCTTCAGATTTTTAACGCCATTCTTCTTCTTTTTTCTCGGCTGCTGCGCAACTCCCCCCGTCCGTGGGTCAGACATGCTCACAGCCCGGCTTCGCCGGATTCCCTCGAAAAGCCTCATCAGAAGGCTAAATCTTCAATGTCGCTTAATCCATACTCTCAGATTTATCAGACGTCTTCAAGACTAATAAACCAGGTATCCATTAAAGTCAATGGCTTAGCGCATTAAGGCATTGAAGAGCAGCTTATATGTTCCATGTGTCTGGCTCCGATGCTGAGCCCGGAACCCGATCAGAACCACATGACCTTTGCCGTATTCAGCATTGATCATTGCTGCCTTGTTTGACAGATATTCTTCCCCGATAAGCCAGCCGCTTTGCAGGATATCCTTATCCTTATAGCGCACAACAGTCTCGTAGCGCTCATTGTGCTGACTGGGAGTGATCTCAAAGGCCAGACTGCCGTAGAAGACGACAAAACCTTCCGGCGGCATTCCATAGGCCAATGGATGGGTGTTGTCAAAGTTGACCTTGAAAGTCGATCCGGCACAGAAAAATTCTTTCCAGGTCGTGTTCTCTACAGCATCACGGACGCTTAATGCGAATTTATCAATGGCAAAGCTGCAAGCTTCACCTAACGTTACCAGCGTCCCTCCCTTCTCAACGAATTCCTTAAGCGCCTGCACACCTTTTTCACCAATACCGCTTTGATATTCAGGAGGAACAGATGAAAGGTAGCGGCGGTATCTTCCGGAAATCTCGCCCATAATCATACCTGTGGAATCAGTGGGAAAAATTATGACATCATACTTTTTATTAAGGCCCCCCTTTTTAATCTCAGCGTCCTTCAGGGATGTATAGGGAAATGCGAACTGTTCCAGGACAAAACGGGTCCAGCCCTCGTCCATGTTACCGCCCCAGTAGCGCTGATACATACCGGCACGTACCGGTTTAACAAGGTGAGTCCCTTCTTTAATCTCTCTTTTAAGCGCTTTAAAATCAACGCCCGTCAAATCGGCCACATCCTTGATCACAATTTCAGGACCTTTAGCTACAATAAAATCGCCGGGGCAGGCTTCAGAGGAAGCCTTGTCAACCCGCTGAACCGCTACTCCCTTATCCAGGAGAAGATTTACGGCTTTAAAGCTGGCATTCAGCTTCCCGTCAAGCAGATATCCTGATCCTCCCGTCTCAACCTCGCCTGAGGTCTCTACTTGGCCGTCGATTATGCGGAAGTCGCCTTTGCAAGCCTCATCAACCGGCACAACATCGACACCCATAAACTCATTCATATTGTGAGTCGCCAAGTCATAAGGGCGGAGGGGAGAACCGTCATTGTCCCTGGTCCACTCATTATCAGGGTAAAAAGTACGTCCTAACAGGTTCCTTATCAAGCCCATCTTGGGCTGTGCCAGAGAAATAACAAAGGAGCCTTCCTGAAAAGTCGCATGGCCAACATAGAAGGGCTTGCGGGCCTGTTTTATCTCGATCCCGGATAAAAGCAACGTATTGATCATCTTCACAGCAGTTAAATGATCGTGCTGAGCTGTCGGGATCACATAAGCTTTGGGCTTGCCATTAGTGCCCCGCTCAGTCTGCCGTTTGGCCTTCAGGTAGGCGTTCCAAAGTACAGTCTCCTTGTTGCGGGCGGCAAGATCCAAAAGCGCCCAGGATGCTATCTTCTTCTGCTCAACAATATCCCGGAGTCTCCACCAACCGCCCGGCCAGGGGTTGGGGAAGCTGGCCTGAGCTTCGTATTCAGGAAACTGCCGGGAGCCGGCCTGGAGCTGCTCGGGATGGATATATAGAGGTGTTGCCAGTTTCGTACTGGCCGACTCAGTGAGCATCCCTGCGATATTGTGGAAAGGTGTTATCCAGTGCCATCCGAAATGACCCCAGCCAGGAAACTGAGCCGCATTTAGGATGCCGGCTTTTCCATTTTCCTCCAGCTTATAGGCGATGTGGGCCCCATACCAGCTCATCTCACGCCAGATAAGAGGGTCGGCATAGGGGCGAATGGGGTCACAGTAGGGGGGAATATAGATCCGGGCTCCATAGCTTCCCATCTGGTGATGATCAATATAAGCTTGGGGTACCCAGTCCCTATACATGACCTTAGCCGCATACACTGACTCGATCATATTAAGGTAATCGCCGTCGCGATTGTTATCATGCCCCACATATTTGTGATAAAGCCAGGGAAGGCCTGCTCCCTCATACTCTGTCCCCAGGGTCTTTCTGTACCAATCAGTGACCATGATCTGCCCGTCCGGATTAAAACAGGGTATCATGCAGAAGACTACATTGTCCAAGATGCGCCGGGTCTCATCATCATCCCGGCTTACAAGGTCATAGGTCAGTTCAGGTGCCATCTGGGTGCCCCCGATCTCAGTAGCATGGAGGCTCATAGACTGGCACATAACAGCCTTGCCTTCCTTTACCAGCTTTTTGATCTCTGATTCTGCCATTCCCCGCGGGTCACTGATCATGGCATTTACTTTTTGCAGCCGGTCCAGGTTGGCAAGATTTTCCGGAGCAGTAATGATAAGTAAAAGAAAAGGATGGCCCATAGTGGACGGGCCCATATTTATGACTTTAAGCTTTCCGCTTTCTTTCTCTAAGATTTTAAAGTAGTCAATAATTTTATCCCAACGAGCCATCTTGCGATCACTACCAAGTTCAAATCCAAAAAACTCTTCCGGAGATATGACCTTTTTCTGGGCTTCTGCGATCTGAGTCACAAATCCCAAAACAATGAGCACCAGGGTAAAAGTAAAAATAATGCGTAATAATTTAGTGTTTTGTTTCATTAACTCCCTCCTTAATTTTCCTGAACTATTCATAAAAAATGTCGATATGAATGATACATCTTTTAAGCCAGTATTTTACAATTATTCATGTGGATAGACAATTGATCTTTTCGTTTTCGATGTAATCTATATTTTAATCGACATTTTTTACCTTTCAGGCGAGCCGATCTTACCGTATCTGCTTCGTTACAGCGGATTCGCGGTGAATTATCACAGCTTCATCCCCTGCGCCTCGCATCTACGGCAACCTCGACTCGTGAATAGTTGAGGTTTCCTGAACTATTCATAAAAAATGTCAACTCGTGAATAATTCAGGTTACCTGACTATTCATGTCTTATCTCTTCATTATTATCCTTAATCGGCAATCATTTCAACCATGAATTTAAAAATCTTTATAAATAACAGATAGGAATAAAAATAATTGTTAGGAATAGATACGGGTAAGTCCCTTTGAAAGACAGGGATTTCCCCCAGCGGGAAAATCCCTTACTTTCCTCACAACGCTCTCCTCGAGATTCTCTCGAGGAACCATGCCCGCGTTGTTCCGGATGGCTTTCTCCGGGATTTACCAGTATCCAGGCCAGCTCTTGGCTTGAATTATTCACGAGCCGAGGTTACCGCAGATACAAGGCACAATACTAGATTATTTATATGTCCTGTTAAAGGTTAGCTTGACTAATTGTATAAACTACTTTACAATTAGTTAAGATAAATGATATTTAAATAAATTATTAGAGTTGCATTTTAATACTATTTTAATATTGAAAGTTTAATTATTTTAATAATGCTGCAAGATGAGTAAGATGATTTATTACAGAACACAAAATATTGACGGATTGTGGGCAAAAGTAGAAGAAAGGGAATTTGATATAAAGAAGTTCATACATCGTTCAAAGTTTGATTTAATTAAAAATCGGTTTTATGAAAAAAACATTGAGCTGATCATCGGACCAAGGCAAAGCGGTAAAACAACTATAATGTTTATGCTGATTTTTAATTTATTACAACATCATAATATAAAATCGGATCAAATATTTTATATAAGTTTAGATTCAATTTTTTATTTAAGCGAATTTGAAAATCCTATGTTCTTTCTCAGAAAACTTAAGGATTTTTACTCAAAAGAGAAAAGAATTTTTCTTTTTATTGACGAAATTCAAAGATTAAAGAATCCTGGAAAATTTTTAAAAGGAATTTATGACCTGGATAAGAATATAAAAATATTTGTCACAGGTTCTTCATCGCTTGAAATAAAGGCAAAGATAAAAGAATTTCTAACCGGCAGGAAAAAGGAATCTTTAATATTACCTATTTCATTCAAAGAATATTTAGACGATGAAAAAGCCATAAAAAATTTAAAACAATTTGAAAATCTGAGTATTAAATCACTTCAATATTGGCTGGAGAATGAAAATTTATATGGAAAATACTTATCAAACAGGATGAATGAATTTGCGATATTAGGCTCATATCCTGCAATTTTAAATCAAAATAAAAATGAAAAAAAAAAGGAAGAATTATGGGAGATTTATAATTCATATATCAAAAAAGATATTGTTGATTTTATGAATATTGCAAAGGTAAATATATATAACAATTTGGTTAAAACACTATCTTCTCAGATAGGAAATTTGATCAATAAATCTGAAATATCTTCGTTAATAGGCAGTAATATGTTAACAATTTCTAAATATATAAATATTTTGCAGGAAACGTATGTGATATATCAATTGCCCCCTTATGTAAGTAATCGCAGAAATGAAATTAAAAGTACTCATAAGTGTTACTTCCTTGATAACGGAATCAGAAATTTATCTATTAATCAATTCAGTAAAATAAATGATAGAGCTGATAAAGGTGCTCTATTGGAAAATATAGTATTTAATGAGTTTATGAAAAATAAAACATTGGATGAGGAGATCTATTTCTGGCGTACAAAAGCGGGAGCAGAAATGGATTTTGTTCTTCAAAAGGACAATGAAATTATTCCTGTTGAGCTAAAAGCCGGTACTGCAAAAAACAAAACATTATCAAAAAGTTTTTACGCCTTTTTAAACCATTTTAAACCCAGGAAGGCAATATTTTTAAACAGAGACTATTTTGGAATAAAGGTTATTGATAAAACGAATGTCTTTTTTATACCGATTCACTGGTTTTTATTGTTCGGGACAAAAATTGTTTGCTAACCTTGAATCATTAAGAAAGGAGTATCAGTTCTACTCAATACCAATGATATGAATCTCCGAAGGCGGTGGTGTCAAATACACAAGCCCATTTTCGGTGGCATGAGCCCCGTCGTGAAACCATAATCTTAAATGATCCTCTTTGTCTTCTGTGGCAGGCAACGGCATATAAATAAACGTCTCCATAGCAAAATGGTGATACATTTGGAGTATCATCTCATGTTGGTAATCCGGGCCTAAAGAACCAATCCTGGGGGGATATGATCCTTTTCCCAGGCCATGCAAGTCGAGAGAAACTTGGGTTTTTTCAGGATCCAGGTCTTTGTCAAATCTCTGTTCGCGATTGACAATAATCCCTACTTCGTCAAGTTTCCGCTTGATAATTTCAAATGTTTCCGCCGCGGTACGGCCCACCTTGATGTTCTCGTCTAAGACCTTGCGGATTTTCATCCCCTCTGACCAGAGTTTTCTTAGTTCCGGAGGCGGTTCCGTCTCTCCCTCACGGAGCACATAACCATATTCGACTTTCATCTCATAGAAGTTCCCGAATTTCCAACGGTCCCTGACGCCCTGCAGATCGTAATCTCCCTCGGCCCCATGGTCTATCATGAAGAAGTCGCCCGCATTCTTCAACAGTATCCGGATCCGGATTCGGAAGAGGATAGGAACTATCATTAGATATCCATCGACGACCGAGAGCCGCCCTCTCGATCCTGTCACCACCTCGGTCCGTGAAAATGAAAACGCCGGAGTTACTGCCCAGGTCTGCATAAAAACCGGAATTTACATAGTTGCCAAAGGAATGAACATTGCCTTCTCTCATCACGTGAATCCACATGTCGATATTGTGCTCCCGCATGACTTGCGGCAGAATAAGATCATACTTATCCCGACGAATCTGATTTGTCAGCTCCTCGATGCTGAGCTTTTTCATCTCCTGTTCATTGGGTATCTCGAATACCGATTGGGCCGCTGCAAGACTCCCCAAGCCTAAAAACAACGACATAGAAAGGATTGCGCAAAAAACGTTTCGATTATACATAATGGTGCCTCCTTTATTCTCACATGCAGGTTAGCTATTTGGTCCAGGCATAGCCAAGTTTAACAAAAAATGTCCGGTCGGTCTGTTTAATATCTATGTTCGTCATGCCTAAATAATTGTCCGAATAACCCAGAAAAAGCACGGTTTTTGGATTAAGCTTATAGGAGAAGAGAAACTGGGAAAAAATTGTCTGAGTCTTGGGAAGCGTGGGAAAGACAAAGAGGCTTGTATTGCGGGAAATGTCCATATACTGGATGACAAACCGGACAAACATGCGCACATTAAAATTATAAATAAAACGAGCCTGGGATAAATTTGCTGTAAAAACCTCCTCACCCTTAAAATCCAGGCGCTGGAAATTATGACGAAGATTGATATTAACATGGGTGCCAAGATTAAACTCAGCAAACGGCCCCAAAGTCAAGCCGGTAGCCTTTCTAAAATTTTGGTAATCCACTGAATCCCCATACAAAGCCATTAAATTAAAGCGTAATCCACTCACCGGCTTCAACTCGGAAAATAATAAGAACCGATTTAAAGAATAATCTTTTCCTCCATAAAATTCCTGGTTGCGATTCAACCTGAGCATTACCGTTGACTGCAAAGGACCCATATATAGTGAACCTAAAGAGAGCTGCCTGTCGGTCAATTTTCCCTCATAATCATAGAGTACTGAACCATTCATGCCTATATGGATACGATCGAACCAACCCCCTTTTTTCCCCCAGTAAATCCGGTTTAACTGCCCGTTTAACTCACGCACATCTACTCTGGGAACATAGCCAAAGTCCGCTCTGAAATCCGGCGACAAGTCCCGAAAGGTTAAGCCATACATCCAATTCCGGCTGTTGTGAAAAAAATCCGCTTTGATCGCATTCCCTCCAATAGATTCCGGTTTCTGGCCAAAATTCAGTTTGATATCATCCGGATAATCGGACTCAGAGTGGAGGAATTGAATATTTAATGTTTTTGTCCGTGAGATGCGGAAAAATCCATCCAACCCGGTTACATGGTTATAATAATCTTCTCCTATTCGACCGGTATACAGCACACCAACAGCAGAATTTTGCCCCACATCCATACGGTAGCGGAACACTCCCCCAGCTACACCTTGTTCAAGTGAGGTGGCCGCAGAGCCTTGATTAGTAGGGAAAAGCAGGTTATTTATCCTGTCATAAGTCCCGAAAAAACCGAAGGCACTCTTGCCTACTTTTCCTGTAAATTTAATCCCCCCATCAGGGTCAGCTACAGTCCGAGTAAACACAGCTTCGATAGGAGTTAGAAAAAAATCTGCCCCTTCCAAAAAGAAAGGCCGCTTTTCAGGATATTGCAGGGCGAAACGGGTATTTACTTCCATCTGGGCCACATCAGCCTCGACCTGAGAAAAATCCGGATTGACCGTGCCGTTGAGGATCAGATTCGGAGTTATCCCCCAGCGCAAAGTTATACCTGGATCAGGCTCGATCTTCCCTGCTTCCATTTTCCCATTGGGAAAATCATTCAGCTCATCAGTACGAATTGTAGTCAGGGTCGGATCGGCCTCAAAGTTTAATCCTGTTTTCATGCCTTGGAAACCAGTTATTTTATTAAACTGGCAGAGAATACAGTTTATATCTCGCCTGCGTTTGTGAGATGTCATGCGGTGGCGGACATTGCGGGGATAGGAGCGCTCTGCACTAAATCCCCAGGTCTGTATTTCTATACCACTTGGAAAACGCAGCTGGTTGAAAGGAATAGCAATCTCTATAGCGTAGCCCCAATCATTGATCTTTCCGGCTGAAGCCCAGATAGCATCCCAGGCGAAATCTTCGTATCCTTCCATTTCACTAAAATTGGCATCCGCCTGCACACCCAGGGGATTTACCCGGAACTGGAATCCTCGGCGCTCATCATTAAAGGTATCAAGCATAACACTTATATGATCATCCTGGATCAATATATCCGTATCATCGCGGTCCATAAGATGGGCTCTGATCTTTGCCGGATCCGGATCAAAACAGCGAAAAGCAATATAAAGATGTTCTTTGCTGAATGTAATTAAAAACTCTGTATCCACAGGAGCCGGAATATTATCTCCTGGAAGCCATTCGTAGGGAAGGTCACCTACTAAGCTTTCTTCCCAGGCTCTTTCATCCAGCACTCCATCAATTTTTATATCTGAGGTTGCAGGTCTGACAGAATAACTTTTTGCACTAATGACAGTCTCCTTCTTTTGAGAAGGCTGCTCCTGCCCTGCAGCAAAACTACTTGAGATCATAAGTGTGATTCCAAAAATACATTTTACTATTGTAGTTAATTTATCCAATATCCTCTCCTTAACTATTCATAAAAAATGTCGATATGTACGATATCTATTTATGACTCGTGAATAATTTGACTATAGACTATATATACGTAAAAAAGGTCAATTTAGTTGTATTAATTTAGAATTGCGTTAAAATCTAAACGGAGCGCAGTCCCTCCAAAAAACAAGAGAAAACACAGCAGCATCTATATTTAAAGTGTTTTTCTTTTTTTCAAGGTATATGAAAAGCACTTTTACCGCTAATCATAACATTATTGCTATATTTTTTCTTGTTTTTAAACATATTGAAATATAATATATAATCTGGATTATTCATAAAGGCTAGAGGAAATTACTATGAAAATATTACGTATATTATTTATCGCGTTTTTAATTTGTTTTGTCTCTTTTTCTGCCATTGCCCAGGAAAAGGTCGATAATAAAATGACGAACAAGATCCGGGACAAAGGCTTTAACCCTTTTTCTCTGCTCTTCGTTCCCATATCCAAAGGGCAGCAGTTATCTAATGATTTCTTAAGCTTTTTCCATTACCGCGAGATCGGACCCACCCGCCAGGGGGGACGGGTAGTGGCTTTTGCCGTATCCAGGCAGGACCCCTATACTTTCTTTGTCGGAGCCGGCCCGGGAGGGGTCTGGAAAACAGTTAACAACGGCCATTCTTTTATGCCGGTATTCGAGCAAGAAGATATTTCATCTATCGGTGATATCGAGATCGCTCCTTCAAATCCTGATATCATCTGGATAGGAACCGGGGAAGCCAATCTCCGCAACAGCACCTATTACGGTAAGGGGATGTACAAATCAACCGATGGAGGAAAGACATGGAATTACATGGGGTTAAAGGAGTCTCACCATATCGGCCGCATCATAATCCACCCAAATGATCCGGATATCATCTATGTTGCAGCCCAGGGACATTTATACTCTGAAAATCCTGAAAGAGGAATTTACAAGACAACTGACGGAGGGAAGACCTGGAAACAATCCCTAAAAATAATAATAGACGGCCGACACATTGGAGCAACAGACCTGGTCATGGACATCTCCTCTCCAGAAACACTTTATGCCACAGCTTATGACCGGCGCCGCTGGGCTTGGTCATTCCGCACAGCAGGACCTGGAAGCGGGATATACAAGACCACAGACAGCGGCAGAACCTGGAAAAAACTTACAAAGGGGCTGCCTGATGGTTTTCTGGGGAAGATCGGCCTGGCCATATATCCTAAAAATCCAAACATCCTTTATGCGACCATTGACAATGCCAACTCTCCGGGAGTCTCTTATCAAGAAAGACATGAAGAACTTTTTAAGGGAAAACCACCCTCCAAACCCACAATCGGCCACGGGATATACCGCACTAATGACGGCGGAGAATCCTGGGCCCTTGTCAGCCCGGAAGGGAAAAGTATCGGGAACCGTTCGAATTACTACGGCCAGATAATCATAGACCCCAATGATGAAGAACATATATATGTTTTAAGCTCCCGGGCGGACGAATCTAAAGATGGAGGAAAGACCTGGCAGCGTGCCTTCCGGTACGCCGGGGACAATCATGTTTTGTGGATAAACCCTAAAAACAGCAAACATATGCTTCTAGGATATGACTATGGCATGGCTATCACCTATGATTCCGGAAAGAACTGGTATCACCCTGATGAGCTTCCTATGGCCCAGCTCTATGCCATAGGAGTGGATATGGATTATCCTTATAATGTTTATGGAGGCATGCAGGATTTTGGATCCTGGAAAGGCCCCAGCACAAAAAAGGGAAGATTTCCTATCCGGTTCGAAGACTGGGAACACATGCAGGGAGGCGATGGATTTTACAATCAAATCGATCCTTACAACAGCCGTTGGCTTTACTGTGAATCGCAGTTCGGAGACCTGTCCCGGATAGATCAGAAAACCGGAAAAAGGAGATCTATCTCCTGGGATAGGCAGGGCTCCCGTTTTAACTGGAACGCCCCTGTATTAATCTCTCCTCATAATCCTAACATTATCTATCACGGCGCCCATAAAGTGCTGCGTTCTTCCAATCAAGGCAACAGCTGGGAGGAGATCAGTCCTGACTTAACCACAAATGACTCTTCCAAAATAAAAGGAGTAGGCGCTGTCCAATACTGTACAATTACTACCTTAGCTGAATCCCCGGTAAAAGAGGGAGTCATCTGGGCAGGAACCGATGACGGAAATCTCTGGGTTACAAAAGACAAAGGTGAAAACTGGGCAAAGCTAAATGACAATATTCCGGGAAACCCTGCTTGTTGGGTAAGCCGGATAACAGCTTCACATCACAATACAGGCACAGCATATCTGACTTATACCGGATTTCATAATGATGATTTCAAACCATATGTTTACAAAACCCTGGACTTTGGCAAGACCTGGAAAACAATAACCAAAGGGCTTCCTGATGCGTCTGTAAATGTGATAAAAGAAGACGGAAAAAACCCGAACCTTCTCTTTTTAGGCACAGACAAGGCAGTTTATGTAAGTATTAACGGAGGAGATAACTGGAACCTAATGCAGAATAATATGCCTACTATCCCTGTTCATGACCTGGTAATACACCCCCGGGAAAACGACTTGGTAGTAGGCACTCACGGCAGAGGTTTTTTTATAACAGATATATCACCACTGCAGGAACTAAACCCCGAAGTTTTAAAGAGGGATGCCTATTTTTTTAAAATCGAACCTAAAATACAGTGGATCATGCCCAGCCAGAAAGCCACCAGCGCCCAGAATTTTGCAGGTGAAAACGAATCCCATGCTGTTGTGATAAACTATTATCTAAAGCAGCCGGCTGCAGGAGATATTAAAATCTCAGTCTACAACGGTACCAACCTTATCAATGAATTTTCCGGCCCTAACAAAGCCGGCCTTAACCGGGTAGAATGGGGCATGACTCGGAGAAGAAATCGTTCAAAAGAAGAGATCGCCCGCTGGGATAGGTGGCAGAAATTTGCTGAAGAGGATGAGGAATTTTACGACTATTACGATACAGTCGACCGGTATGGCGGCCCGGACGAGGAAGTGGATAAATGGGGCCGGTCCTTACAAACCAGGATTCACCACCCACCTGGATTAACAGAACGTCTTTATGCTTACTATCGCGTACAACCAGGGAAATATAAGATTTTACTAACAGTAGGAAGCAAAGTCTTCAGTCGCACAGCCTTAATACTAATAGATCAGTGGTATAATAATTAAAAGAAGAGAGTAATAGTTGGAAATTGGCAGTATATCAGTATAGCAGTTGATTTTTCTATTTTTAGGTTTGTAACAATGAAACAATGCAGCAATAAAGCAATTCACCTCTATCTAACCTGGATTATTCACGAGTCGAGGTTGCTGCAGATGCAAGGCACAGGGTATGAAGCTGTGGTCCTTCACCGCGAATACCCTGTAACGAAGCAGATGCGGTGAGATCGGCTCGCTCGGAGAGTAAAAAAATGGCGATT
>JAUVXM010000061.1 GCA_030603565.1 Candidatus Aminicenantota bacterium | reverse complement strand
GGTTAAAAAATTAGGCCTAATGCTTCTTTAATGTTTTTTGCCCCATAAAAATCGATTCCCTGGGTTTTCTCTTTTTTAAGAGCATCAATGTTTCCCTTGGGGAGAACAATGCTGTTATATCCCAGGGAGGCGGCTTCTTTTATTCTGGCCAGAGGCTGACTTACGGAGCGTATCTCTCCGCTCAATCCGATCTCGCCCATAACTGTCATCCCTGAAGGAACAGCTTTATTTTTTATACAGGAAATAACAGCAGTCACCACACCTAGGTCAGCGGCCGGTTCATCGATAGTCAATCCGCCTGCGACATTGAGATGAATATCTTCTCCGCCAAAACCATACCCGAGTTTTTTTTCAACTACAGCCAGCAGCATAGCGGTTCTGAAATGATCAAGGCCGATAGTCATCCGTCTTGGATTTCCTGTGAATAATGTCGAAGATACAAGAGCTTGGATCTCTGCTAATAAAGGGCGGGACCCTTTAATAGTACACACTACAACACTTCCGGCTGCATCGACCGGTCTCTCTCTTAGGAAAAAGGCGGAGGGATTGGAGATCGCTTTGAGCCCATGGGCTCCCATTTCAAAAATGGCCAGCTCAGAAACAGGGCCGAACCGGTTTTTCAAGGCCCGCAGCACCCGGTGGCTGTGGTCTCGCTCTCCTTCAAAGTAGAGCACAACATCCACTATATGTTCCAATGATTTTGGCCCGGCAAGAGAACCTTCCTTGGTTATATGCCCCACAAGAAAGGAACAAACTTTGTTTTTCTTTGCAAACCGGAAAACCTGATTAGTCACTTCGCGGACCTGGCTGATTGTCCCGGGGCTTGAAGAAAGTTTTGAAGAATAGGCGGTTTGGACAGAGTCAAGAATGAAGATTTCCGGAGCGAGTTTTTCGGCTTGAGTAATTATTCTCTCCAGGTTAGTTTCGGCTAGTAAGAAAAGGTTGCCGCCTTCAACTCCCAGCCTTTTCCCTCGGAGTTTTATCTGCTCAAGCGATTCCTCCCCGGAAACATACAGGACCTTTTCTCCGCTGGTGGCAAAATCTCGGCTGACCTGCAGCATCAAGGTAGATTTTCCAATACCGGGTTCGCCTCCGATCAATACCAGAGAACCCAGAACAACGCCACCGCCAAGAATCTGATTTAATTCCTTTATGTCGGTCTCGATCCTCTTTTTTGTTGCTTCTGTTACATCCGCATAAAGGACCGGTTCCGAAGAGGGGAATGAAAACTCGGCAGGCACCTTCTCCTCGACTTCCTCGATCAAAGTGCTCCATTCTCCGCATCCCGGACACCTTCCCATCCATTTTGGAGTCTGGAAACCGCAGTTCTGGCAGACAAAAATCGATTTAATCTTCGTCATATTCCTAGGCCCAATCCGAGAAAGAATTTCCGTTGATCAGATAAAGAAAAATCATCCAGGCCGAAGTGTAGGTAGAAATATTTTGAAGCTGAAATATCCATATAAAGACGAAAATGGGGGTGAGGATGCCGATTAAAATCAAAGCTTTCCAAACTAAACTTAATGAGGTCTTTTAAAATATAATAATCCAGAGCAGCTCCGACCTTAGATTGTATAATACCGGCTCTGGGGGAAAAATTTCCCCACCGGAGCCCTCCCTGTAAAGAGAATGTGAATTTATCCAACCCCGGATCCTGGACTATCTGTCCCATGAAAAACTTTGAGGATTGCGGCCACAGATAAAAACTCAAGTAACTTTTAAGAGATTCGTGACTGGGAAAGTATTCAAAATGCAGGTTAGCTGAGGTGAAAATAGAAGAAACCGGATTGATGATCTTTTTTATTTCATCTATTGTTTTTTCTGCCTCCCGATATAGATCAGGACTTTTCACTAGTTTACCAAAAGTGCCTTCCCCCTCATTTATATTTGTTAAAGTCTTATCCAGGAGTTTCAGCGACTTTTCAGCTTTGTTGAGCAGTTCTGATATCTTTTCCAGGTTTGTTTTAACACTCTCGCGGTTCTCTTTGACCGTATCTTTTAATAACAATACGAATTCATCCATACTTTGCGACAGATCATTTACTCTATTATCAAAATTTTGAATAGCTTCTGAAGTTTTCTGTATGCTTAAACCTAGGTTATCTTTGTTCTCGCCTGATAGATCTTTTAGATCAGAAGCGAATTGCGATATGTTGTTGAGGGTATCTTTTATATTTTCCTTTACTTCTTCATTCCCGATTATTTCTCTGAGGGTTTTTCCGGTCTGTTTGATGTCATCACTAATGGTTACAAGCTCCGAACCTAACTGGTCAAAGCTCATTGAGGGTAAAACAGCAATTGTGTCCCCGGGTTGGCATAAAGCCAGTTGTTTTCCCGGGAGGATCTCGATATATTTTTCTCCCAATAGCCCTAAAGCTGCAACAGTAGCAGTGGACCCCTTCCGAAGCCTCACATTATTGTCGATATCAAGTGTAACTTCAGCCTGGCCCTCCTTTAAGCGAATATTATTGATATCACCGATTTTGACTCCTGCCAATTTTACGATTGTATTTTTCTCCAGTCCTGCAGCAGAATCAAAATACAGATAAAGGGAGTATCCAGGTTTCTGAAACAAGGTAGACAGGTCACCCACTATAAAAATAAACACTGCCAGAATAAGTATTGCACCTGATAAAAACAAGCCTATTTTTACTTCACGTTTCATTGAAATTACCTACCATTCTTTAATCGGACCCTCTGCCCGCCCGTGAATGAACTGCTGTACTATTTGATTGTCACTCTTCCTGAGCTCTTCCGGTGTCCCTACCGTGACTATTTTCCCATTATAAAGCATAGCAATCCTATCTGCAACTTTATAAGCACTTGTCATATCGTGAGTAATAACCACAGATGTTATCCGAAATTCCTGCTTCATCTTGATTATCAATTCATTTATAGCATCAGCCCGGATGGGATCGATGCCGGTAGAAGGTTCGTCATAAAGCATAATTTCCGGCTCATAAGCTATGGCCCTGGCTAGACCGACTCTTTTTTTCATGCCCCCGCTTAATTCATAGGGCATTAGTTGTTCAACCTCTCTAAGCCCGACCATTGCCAGGCTCTCTTTGACTTTTTTCTGAAGTTCTTTCCGAGATAAGTCCCTATACCTTTCCAATCCAAAGCTTACATTCTGAGCTACTGTTAGTGAATCAAAAAGTGCTGCAGCTTGAAACAATAGGCCAAATTTTTGCCGAATATTGTCAAGCTCTACCTCACTTGATCCGGATATCTCCACCCCAGCTACAATGATGCTGCCCCTATCCGGTTGAATAAGGCCTAACATGTGCTTGAGTAAAACACTTTTTCCCGAACCGCTCTGTCCGATTATTGCCAGAGTCTCTCCGTTCTGAATGTGCAGATTTATTCCCTGGAGGACTTTATTTGGCCCGAAGGATTTATATAGATTGTTTATACGTATCATATCCCCAGACTCTCCGGCATAGCCTTGCTGAGGAAAAAATTTAGGACTAATATAATGATACTGGAGATCACAACTGCCTTGGTTGTAGCCCTGCCGACCCCTTCTGCTCCGCCTTCGGTTTTTAATCCCTGCCAGGATCCGATAATGGCGATAACAACTCCGAAGATCCCGGCTTTGATTAGCCCACCCAGCACATCCCCTAATTCAAGATACAAGAGGGTATTGCGCATATATACGACCCGGTTGACTCCCATGCTGACATTGAAAAAATATGCGCATAAAATACCGATGATATCTCCATACAGAGTCAAAATCGGAACCATTATCAAGCAGGCGAGAGTTCTCGGTACGACAAGGTAACGAATCGGGTCGGCACCAAGGCTGTAAAGGGCATCGATCTGTTCTGTGATTTTCATGGTGCCGATCTCGGCTGCCATAGCAGAGCCGACACGCCCTGCTACCATTAATCCAACCAGGATCGGAATGATTTCCTTTGTCAAGCCCAGAGTTACGATCGGCCCTCCATATGCTTCTGAACCGATACCGATATATCTGTGGAAGCCGAAATAGGTCTGGAGAGCAAAGACTAAGCCACCAAAGGCTGCCGTTAATGATACTACCGGTAAGGAACGGACTCCGACTTCCTCAAGCTGCTGGATGAAGATCTTTGTTTCCCGGGGTTTCCGGAAAACGCTTACTATTGTTCTTCCGAAGAGAAGCCCAACTTCTCCAACTTGCTGTAGGATCAACCGGAAGGGAAAAGACTTTGTGGGTAAAGTCATATTTATTCTTCAATATTATGAAATTCTCTGTTATTGAAACGGGCAAACTTATTTAAAAAGGCCAGAGATACTTTCCCCGTCGGCCCATTTCTCTGCTTGGCGATGTTTATATCGGCAAGTCCCTTAACAGTTTCATCATCAGGTTTGTAAAATTCTTCCCTGTAAATAAAAATAACTACATCGGCATCCTGTTCGATTGCTCCTGACTCTCTTAAATCTGACAACTGCGGTATTGGCTTGGCACGGCCTTTTTCAGGCGCACGGCTTAACTGAGAGATGCCGACCACAGGGATCTGAAGTTCCTTTGCCAATTCCTTCAAAGAACGGGAGATATAGGACATCTCTTGAGTTCTGTTTTCAAACCGGCTGCCGGCACGCATGAGCTGAATATAGTCTACAAATACAATGTCCAGATGCTGTTCCATTTTTAAACGCCTGGTTTTTGCCTTCATTTCCATAATTGAGAGCCCCGGTGTCTCATCAACATATATATTTGCCTGTGATAAAACATCAGCTCCCTGCTGCAGCTGTTTAAAGTCTCTTTCGCTGATATATCCGGTCCGAACTTTTTGAAGGTCTACCTTGGCTTCAGAGCAGAGCATCCGCATGGCCAATTGTTCATTAGACATCTCGAGAGAAAAAAAGCCGATCGATTTATCTGTTTTGGTTCCGGCATATTGAGAAATATTCAGGGACAAAGCGGTTTTCCCCATAGAGGGTCGGGCTGCTATTACAATAAACTCAGAATTATGGAAACCTGCTGTTATTGCATCCAAGTCCGTGAATCCGGTTGGAATACCTGTGACAGCTTCCTTCCGATTCCGGAGGGCATCAATTGTTTCGAGAACTGGCGTAGTCAGAGAATTTAGAGGAACAAAACCGGGCTTGATCCTCTGCTCAGCCACGTCTATTATCGCAGCTTGGGCTTCTTCCAGCAATTGGTCCGGATCCTGCTTCTGTTGGTAACTTGAGGAGATTATCCCTGCGGAAGAAACAATAAGCCGCCTAAGTAATGCTTTTTCCTTTATAATCCGGGCATGATATTCTATGTTTAAGCTTTTTGGAACTCCATCCATCAACGATGATAAATATGCAGCTCCTCCCGCTTCTTCAAGCTGCCCTGCTTTTTGAAGTTGTTCTGTTAGGGTGAGAAGGTCTATAGGGAGACCTTTATCGACCAGTACAACCATCTGTTCCAGGGTGTTCCGGTTAGCTTCTTTGTAGAAATCCTCAGGAGTGATAATGGACAGAACCACATTAAGGTTTTTATTGTTGACCAGGATGCCTCCCAGAACTGTTTTTTCTGTCTCCTGGCTGTGGGGAGGAGTTTTTTTTAAAAACATAGTATCAAGTTCCATTTTCCTTCCCTATTTAACTATTTCCATCTTACGCTACATCACGGATAAATTCAAAACATAAAAACGGTCTGGGACCGGTAGTTATTTTTTTTCTTCAGTTGATCCGTTTTCTTCAACTGGGGCTTCTGTAGCAGCCTCCTCTTTCTTTGCCTTGGGTAGGGAAGCTTCCGGAACTTCTGGGGTGGCTACTTCTTCTTTTTTAGGATCGGGCGGGGGTGTGGCTTCCTGGTCAGGTGTCCCTTCCCGGTTAACTTCCAGACTTATCTCAGCCGTTTGATCATGGAAAATTTTTATAGGCACTTTATAGTTTCCAAGCTTCTTGATAGGGTCAGGTAAAAGAATTTTTTTCTTTTCTATATCAAAGTTGAGATTACTCAGTGCATCTTTGATGTCAGCAGTGCTAACAGAACCAAAAATAGAATCTTTATCTCCGGCTCTTCGCTCAAAAGTCAGGGCAACTTCATTCAATTGCTCGATTAAGGTCTGGTATGTCTTCATTTCCTTTTCTAGCCCTTTTTTCAACGACCGTTGTTCTATCTCGATCATTTTTGTGTTTGTTGGAGTTATTTCCAGTGCCATTTTTTTAGGAACCAGATAATTTCTTCCATATCCAGCTGCAACATTAACAATATCGCCCTTTTTTCCTAAATTTTCTATGTTTTCTTTAAGGATGATTTTCATTATTTCTCCAATTTTCCGCTATGACTTTAGTCGGATAAATAAGGGATCAGAGCTAGTGTTCGCGCCCTCTTTATAGCGATTGTCAGTTTTCGTTGATGTCTAGCGCAGGTGCCGGTAACTCGGCGGGGAGCGATCTTCCCACGTTCCGGGATATACCTTCGCAGGATGTCGGCCCTTTTGTAATCAATATCCTTGATATCTTTCTCGCAAAAACGACAGACTTTTTTTCTTGGTGAAAAGTGTTTTTGAAAAGAGCTTTTCCTCCTCCTATTTTTGTCTCTTGTCTGGTACATGTTATTTCTCCTCCTCCTTCTTAGATTTTTCTTTTGAAGTCTTCTTCTTTTTTTCCGGTTTAAGCTCTACTTCGGGTTCCGGTTTTGTTTCTACTTTTTCCTTGGCCTTTGGGGTTGCCTTTTTTGGAGGAGTTGTTTCTTCCTCTCCTTCTTCCTTTTTTACCGTCAAATACCTTATAACGGCTTCATTTTGTTTAAAGCGCCTTTCTAATTCAGAAGGGATATCAGCTTCGCCTTTATAAAGGAAAAAAACGTAATATGCCACCTCGAATTTCTTGATCTGATAAGCTAACTTGCGTTTCCCCCATTTATCAATATTGATCATTTTCCCCTTTTTTGCAGGGATGACATCTGCCATCTGTTGGATCAGTTTCTCTGTATCTTCTTCTGACAGATTAGGGGCAATCAAGAAAGCTGTTTCATATATTCTCATTAATACCTCCTTATGGCTTTGCAGCTCCCTTTTACCTGTTAAAAAGGAGCAAGGAGCCTAAGTTAATTATAAAGATTCATTGCTTTTTCTGTCTGACCGGACAAAAATAATTCTGTGGCCTGGCAGGCTTTCTCAAGACTTCTATTAAATTTTTGATTGTCGTCTTTCCTGAAAGGAGAAAGCACAAAATCTACTGTGTCGTCTTCCAGGTCTAATGGGCCTATTCCGATCCGGATCCGGGGGATAAGGCTTGTTCCGAGTTCCTTAATAATTGAGCTCATGCCCTTATGGGAACCAGCACTTCCTTCTTTTCTAATCCTGATTTCCCCTACAGGGATATCAAAATCATCATAGACAACCAGAAGCTTTTCCAGCTTTATAGCGTAATTTTGGACTATTTGTTTTACTGCCAGTCCGCTTCTGTTCATATATGTCTGCGGCATAGCTAGGAGGACCTTTTCTTTATCTCTTGCTGTGATTATCATTTTGGCTGAACTCTTTCTTTTTTTTAACCCGGTTCCCCATTTTTTAGACAATTTTTTCATAAAAGCAAACCCGGCATTGTGTTTGGTTTGGGCATATTGCTTTCCGGGATTTCCAAGTCCGACCACAGCCCACAAAAATTACTCCTTCCCTTTCTCTTCTTTCCCTTCTTTCTTTTCTTTATCTTTTCCTTTTTCTTTCTCTTCTCCCTCAGGTTTCTCCTTTGAAATCAATTCAGGTTCTTCTTCTTCTCCGATAAGCTCTTCTTCCTCGATTTCTTCTTCGACTTCTTCCGCTGTCGGGACCTGTATCTGGGCGATGACTGTTTCCGGATTATCCAGAAATTTAATCCCCTTAAGCTCTAGGAGTTCGTTTACTTTGATTGATTGGTTTAGATGAAGCTCACTTATATCGACTTCAATTTCTTCCGGAATATTTTTGGGTAGGCACTCGATTTTCAACTTCCGGGTAACATAATCCACATATCCACCTTCAGATTTAACACCTACAGCTTCTCCGATAAGGACAACAGAAACCTCAACCTCCATAAGCTTGCCCATAACGATCTGAATAAGATCGAGATGCAGGATCGCATCTGTAACAACATCATATTGCGCTTCTTTTATCATGACATCTAGATTTTTTGAATTAAAAGCGATTTTAAAAATTGTATTCTTGCCGGATTCAGATTTTAAAATATTGAAGATATCCTTTTTATCCAAAATAAGGGGAGTGGCATCTGCTACATCCGGGCCATAAAGGATGGCCGGAAGTTTCTTTTCCCGCCTGACCTTGCGTGTGGCGTTTTTTCCTAAGCTTTCCCGCTTTTCTCCTTTGATCGTAAAATTCATCTCTTCTTCCTCCTTAAGTAAACAAAGAGCTTACAGATTGTCCTTTGTGAATTCTGCGTATTGCTTCTCCAAAAAGTTCAGCCACGGATAGGACAACTATATTGTCACATTCTCCGGCATTTTCTTTTAAGGGTATTGTATTAGTTACGATTAATTTTTCGAGGCTTGAGTCATTAATATGACTGATCGCATCCCCCGATAAAATCGGATGAGTGCAGGCTGCAAATACTCTTTTAGCCCCTTCTTTTTGCAAAGCTTCTGCACTGAGAACTAATGTCCCGGCAGTATCAACCATGTCATCAAGAATGACTACATCATGATTTTTAACATCACCTATCACATTAAAAACTTTAGCAACGTTAGGCTTGGGCCGCCGTTTATCAATAATGCCAAGATCAGCATTGACTAACTTTGCAAACCACTTAGCCCGGCCAACACCTCCTGCATCCGGTGATATTATCATTAAGTCACTCAGATCAAGGCGCTTTACATGTTTTGCCAGCACACCTTGAGCCATTAAGTTGTCAACTGGAATAGAGAAAAATCCCTGGATCTGGGGGGAATGCAGGTCCATTGTTAATACTCTATTGGCTCCAGCTGCTTCCAATAGATCAGCCACTAACCGGGCTGTAAGCGGAACCCGGGGCCTGTCTTTCCAGTCCTGACGGGCATAAGCATAATAAGGGATAACTGCAGTAATTCTTTCTGCAGAAGCCCGCTTCATGGCATCGATCATTATAAATAATTCAAAGAGATGAAAATTGGCGTCATTTGTTCCGCTTTGAATGACAAAAACATCTTCTCCTCGAATATTTTCATCAATATAAAAATGAATCTCTCCATCGCTGAACCGTTCTAAAACAGACTTGCCAAGACCAATGTCAAGATAGTCAGCAATATTTACGGCTAATGCCTTGTTTGATGACCCAGTGAAAATTTTCATTTCTATCTCGCTACAAATTTAAAGTCTTTTTTGGCTGGGGTGGGAGGATTCGAACCCCCGAATGGCGGCACCAAAGGCCGCTGCCTTACCGCTTGGCTACACCCCAACACAAATTCTATTTTTATACTCTTGACGCGGTAATGTTTTGGTAACAATTACAGAATACCTGCTATTAATCTCCTTAAATGCCTTTTGGGCATTCTTTTTTGTCTTAAATAGACCGAATACAGCAGAGCCTGAGCCGCTTAATAAAGACAACTCAGCTTCGTTAGCTTGAAAAAGGCCTTTTATTATTTCTATCTGAGGGTATAAACTAAATACCGCCTCTTCTAAACTATTTGTTAATCCACTGCAATACCGATTGTGAAAAAACCTATTAATTTTACTGTCTTTCTCCTCTGAAGTCAAGGTCTGTGGCAAGTTGGCATAGATGGATGAGGTCGGAATTGAAACATCGGGAAGTGCCAACACACAATAATGAACCGGGAGGTCTTCCAAGGGTTTTATTTCATCACCCTTTCCAGTGCCCAGGCAAAGTCCTCCTGTTAAAAAATAGGGAACATCCGCCCCAAGCCCTTTTGCGAGCTCTGTCAATTCTTCCAGAGTACAGGGCAGCTCCCATATCTTGTTTAATGCTAAAAGTGTCATAGCTGCATTACTGCTGCCGCCACCCAGGCCTTTCCCCGGAGGAATTTTTTTGCTTGCCTTTATCTTGATTCCATTTGAAAGACCGAGTTTTTGTTTTAAACTCAAGGCTGCTTGGAAAATAAGATTATCTGTTCCCCAGGAAATAGTGTCATCTGTGCCGGAGAGGTCGATTTTGTCATCTAATATCACCTGAAATTCCAAAACATCATAGAAATCTATACTTTGGAATAAAGTGCGAATATTGTGATAATCATCTTTTCTTTTTCCCAGAACTTCTATTCCCAAATTTATTTTTGCAAAAGATTTAACTTGTATCACTTGAATAGAACCTGAATTTCTTCCCATGTTTTCTTTTCATAGTTCTCGAGAAAGGCCGTAAGAAAACTGGGATCAGAGGCTGGTTGATTAAAATCCATCCTGAGAAATTTTAGGCGTCCTTGGTTTAGGGGGTGTTGAAAGATCAGACTTCTGGCGATCCGAGTGTTTTTGATAAATTCTTCGACTTCAAATAACAAATCGCCCCTTTGTCCAAAAATGATCCTTCCGCTTTTATCTTTCTTTAGTTCCCAGGAGGAAATTTTATTTTTCTCAGCAGGAGAAGCCGGCCAATGCCCGCTGAATAAGGAAACCAATTCAGAAAGGTTTAGGTTGAAGCCTAAGAATTTATTAATTACTTCTTCTTCTTTTCCCTGCCAGAATACTTTTTTGGAAGGAATTGTTAAATATGCGTTTTCGCCGGAGATAATGATTTGATAAAGCGTTCTCCCCATAAAATCAGAGACATCGATCTTTCCAACTGAGGGCAGTATAAGGAGAAATGAAAATTTTAAGTGTTGGGAATCCAGTTCATCTGTAATCTTCAGCCGGGCGTATCCTTCAATTTTTTCGATGCGGGAAGGAACTGGAGACAGGAGAATCCGGGGGGGGATGCAAGCAGCCGCTACCAGTAGAACAAGGCAAATTCCTGCTGCTTTATTTATTTTTATCTTCTTTACTTCCCTCTCCAAGGTTAAATCCATAATCTTGCGTCTTTATTTTCTTTTGGCTTGAATTCTTTATTTGGTCTTCCGGTTCCTTTTTCTTGCGATCACCACCCAGCTCAAACCCATAATCCTGAGTCTCGATTTTTTTCTTTTTCAGTTTTCGTTTTCGTAAAATAGGATAAAGCGGGGATTTTAGTTTTCTTCCAAAACAAGAAAGGTTCGGATTAATGATCAGGAGTAAAATAAATATCCCGAAAATAATTAAAATACCGTAAATACTAAAACTCAATTTTATTCCTCATGATTAATCTTGTTTTTATTCCCAAGAGTCGGCATTTTTTTAAGGTATTCAGACAAAATAGTTTTCTGAAAACAAAACTATTGAAACCTTTAAGCCTATTCTTTTCCCTCTAAGTCTTCCTGGAAATCTGGAATTCTTGAGACGATCTTCTCTTGCCCGAGATAATAACCAATAAAAAAGGCTGAAGACGCAAGGGCCAATGTGACAAGTGATTTAACTAAATATTTCATCATTTTCGAGCTCTTAAAATAGTTCCCTATAGATATTCGGATAAATCAAGGAAAAAGTCAACTTTTTTCTAAAAGGCTTATCGCAATAATGGATACCTGGTTTATTAATTTAGAAGGTGTCAAATGAAGCTGAGGGTTATGGATTAAGCGACATTGAAGATTTAGCCTTTTGATGAGTTTTTCGAGGGAATCCGACGTAGTCGGACGCTGAGCATGTCTGACCCACGGACGGGGGGAGTTGCGCAGGCGCAGAGAAAAACGAAGAGGAATGGCGTTAAAAATCTGAAGCGAGCGTATCCATACCCTTAGCTTTATCTAATCCTTATCTGCTTATTTTCTCCTTAGTATTCATTATTGCGATGAGCCATGAAGGGAATGTGGAACATGAAGACTTGACCCCGCATAGCTAGAGGGCTAAAATCTAACCTGGATGTATAAGAAAAATCTCATCGTCGCTTTAAGTGTGATCGTTTTAACAAGTGTTTGCTTATCTCAGGGTATTAGAAAGGCTGTTTGGGCAGGAAAATTCTACGAGGGACGCCCTGAAGTTTTGGAAAAGCAGATAGACAGCATGTTGAAAATGAGTGAAAGTCCCGGCCACACAAACAGAGGCTTGAAAGCATTGATCGTCCCCCATGCCGGATATCCATATTCAGGCCAGGTTGCAGCTTATGCTTACAGTTTGGTCAAAGGAGCGGATTATGATACAGCCGTCATTATTGGAACTTCACATCGTTATGGTTTTCAAGGATGCTCGATCTATCTTCAAGGAGGGTATGAAACACCTCTTGGGATAACGAAAATTGACGAAGAGCTGGCAAAAAAGCTCTCTAAGGCATCAGGTTTTGGTTATATCCCCCAGGCACACAAAGAAGAACACTCCATAGAGGTACAAATTCCGTTCCTGCAAAAATCCTTGCCTGGGGTAAAGATCGTTCCTGTTATTATGGGTATCCCTTCGAAAAAAACTATATTCAGACTCGCAGATGCAATGGCAGAGATCCTTCCCGGGAAGAAAGTCCTGGTCATTGCTTCCACTGATATGTCCCATTATCTTTCCAAAAAGGAGGCCAATACTTTAGATTCAGAGACAATAGGCCTTATCCGGACATCTGATACGGCGACTTTAATAAATAAAATCGAAAAACGAGAGAACATCATGTGTGGGGGAGGTGGGGTTGTCTCTGCCCTTCTCTATAGTGGAGAAAGCGAGTCTCCCCGGGTCGAGATATTACGTTATGCAGACTCTTCTGCAGCAGGCGGACCCTCTGACCGGGTTGTCGGATATCTGGCTGCAGCAGTATATTCTCCTCCTGCAAATACGAAATTTTCTTTGACTGCAGATGAAAAAGGGGAACTTCTTGATCTTGCCCGTTCTGCTGTCAACCGCTTTGTCAGAAAAAACGAAGCAATAACATATGAGCCCCATAGCCCTGTGCTTTTAAGCCGAAAAGGAGCTTTTGTCACGCTTAAAAAAAATCAGCTGCTGCGGGGTTGTATAGGCTATATTGAGCCGGTTGCCCCCTTGTATAAAACAGTAATTCAAGCTGCAATATATGCAGCTTCCCAGGATATGCGATTTAAGCCGGTTTCGGATGCGGAACTTAAGGGCCTTGATATAGAGATCTCGGTTCTAAGCTTACCTCAGAAAATAAATGATCCGGATTTCATCACAGTCGGCAAACACGGACTGATAATTTCCAAAGGGAGCAAGAAAGGACTCTTATTGCCCCAGGTCCCTATAGAACAGAAGTGGTCGAGGAAAACTTTTCTTCAACACACTTGTTTAAAAGCCGGACTCCCCAGAGATGCTTGGAAATTCGGAGCGGATATATTTATCTTTGAGGCGATCGTTTTTCATTGATTCGTTTTTTATCTACTCAAGATTTACTTGGAGATAAGGGGTTTTTTTGTTATAATGCTTATCCTGAATTATTCATGCTATTTTTTTTATGAATAGTTCAGGTTATTTGTTTTGCGGAGAAAGATTATGCCTTTATATGAGTATAAATGTAAAGAATGCGGCTTATTTGTTGAGAAAATACAGAAAGTCAATGATATGCCTTTAGAAAAATGCAGGAGCTGTGGGGGAGTATTAGAAAAAGTAATATCCAGTCCAGCCATTCAGTTTAAAGGAACCGGCTGGTACGTCACAGATTATGCCAAAAAGGAAAAGAAGAAGGAGGAGATAAAGCATACAGTTAAATCTAAAAAAGATGGATCTCCACCTAAAAAAATGCCTGCCAAGGAGAAGGAAACCCAGCCGGCTGCTCACGGCTAATTAACCTGAATAGTTCAGGGTTAATATGAAAATTGTAGTACATGCCCCTAATTGGATCGGGGATTCCATTCTTGCTTTGCCTGCTGTTGAAAGCTTGCACAGCAATTATCCTGAAGCAGAAATTTGGATAGCTGCGCAGGGCTGGGTGAAAGACATCTTTGCTAATATAAGCTTTATTAAGGGAATCATCCCTCTTCCCGCCCGGAAGAGCTTTAAAGATCTGAGAAAAACCGCAAATGAACTTAGGTCTTACAATTTTGAAGCGGGACTCCTGCTGACTAATTCCTTTGTTTCAGCTTTCCTTTTTTTTATAGCAAAAATCCCCCAGCGCTGGGGATACGGGAGTGATGGTCGGCAAATTCTTTTAACGGAAAAAATCCGCAGACAAAAATGCCCCGGCTCACATCACCAGGTCTATTACTATCTTAACCTCATATCGGGATTAGGTCTTAAGACGGACACCCCTCATCTGGCTCTCGCTGTAACTGAAGCGGAGAAAAAGAAAACAGAAGAATTCCTGGATTCTTTCGGGATTGATTTGAATAAGCTGCTTTTTATCCTTAATCCGGGTGCTTTTTACGGATCGGCAAAGCGCTGGCCTGTAGAGAAATACATAGAACTGGCAAAATTGCTTCAGGAAAATTACAACCCGGAAATTTTGATTATCGGTTCAGCTCAGGAAGTCGAGTTGGCTCAGGCGATAGATGCTTCTCTAGAAAAAAAGCCGGTTATATTAGCAGGAAAGACCAATCTGCGCCAGCTGGTTGGAGTTCTCTCCCGGGCTGCCCTGTGCGTAACAAATGACTCCGGGCCTATGCATATGGCAAATGCCCTGAAAGTTCCTACAGTTGCCCTGTTTGGGCCGACAGACCCTGAAGTTACAGCCCCTTTCCAGGAGCCTGCTGTTTATATAAAAAAAGACGTTCCCTGCTGGCCCTGTGCTTACAGGGAATGTCCATTTGACCATAGGTGTATGCTTGATATTAGCTCTGAAGAAGTATTCAAAGCCTGTAAAAAATTATTGTTATGAAGAATAAAGCTGTATTTCTTGATAGGGATGGGAATATTAACAAAGATGTCGGATACCCCGACTCATTTGATCTGATAGAGATATATCAATACAGTTTTGAAGCTGTCCGAAAGCTGAATAAGGCCGGACTGAAGGCGGTAATAGTCACCAATCAGTCAGGGATCGGGCGGGGACTTATCACAGAAGAGCAACTCAATCAAATCCACCGGAAAATAAAGCAGGCATTTGCCCGGCATAATACTTACTTTGATAAAATTTATTATTGCCCCCATTATCTTTCCTCCAAATTCCCTGAATATGATAAAGACTGTAACTGCCGCAAACCTAAACCCGGCCTGGCCCTGAAGGCAGCAGCAGACCTTGATATAGACACAGCCCGTTCTTATATGATCGGAGATAAAGTTGAAGACATGCTTTTCGGCATAAATATAAGTGCCAGCCCTATTCTGGTGCTTACAGGATATGGGAAGAAATCCCTAAAAACACTGCGTGAAAAGAAAATAGTCCCGGCATATATTGCCAAAGACCTTCTGGAGGCGGTAAACTGGATCCTGGACAGGGAACAGGCAGGAAAATGATCCGCTTTAATGAGATTTTAGATAAAATTTCTCCTTTATACTCTGAAAATGAGATAAAGATCCTCCAAAAAGCATATGTCTTTGCTGCCCAGGCTCACAAGGGTCAGATCCGGCGTTCAGGGGAGCCTTATCTTAGCCATCCCCTGGAAGTAGCAAATATGCTGGCAGATATGAAGCTGGATGTCACCACTTTAACTGCCGGCCTTTTACATGATGTTCTGGAAGACACGGATGTCACAGCCCCGGAACTCAAGCAGGCCTTTGGCGCGGATATTTTTCATCTTGTAGAAGGAGTTACCAAGATCAGCCTGGTACAGGAGTCCACCCCGGAAATCAGGCATGAAGAGACGATTCGCAAGATCATCCTGGCAATGACAGATGACCTAAGAGTGATCTTTATTAAATTGGTAGACCGGATTCATAACTTACAGACGCTAAAGCATCTTGATGAAAAAAAACAGAAACGGATCGCAAAAGAAACTTTGGAACTGTATTCGCCGATCGCCAACCGGTTGGGAATGGGGCGGATAAAAGCGGAATTGGAAGACCTGTCTTTCCGCTATGTTGACCCTGAGAACTTTTTTAAAATCACTTCTCTTATAGATCCTTTGCGCAAAGAAGCGGAGAAAGGACTGGAAAACATTAGAAATAAGATTGAGGCTTTAATGGAAGAAAGCCATATTAAGGCAAAGATATTCTACAGAATAAAGAGGCCATATAGTATTTATAATAAAATGAAACGACGGAATATCTCTTTTGACGAGGTGTATGATTTCATGGCACTCAGGCTTTTTACCGAATCTGTTGAACAATGTTATTCCGCACTGGGAGTAATTCACCAGCATTTTACCCATATTCCTTTCCGGTTCCGGGATTTCATCGCTATGCCCAAACCCAATCTCTACCAAGCTCTGCATACAACTATCATCACAGAAAAAAAACAGAACATGGAAATTCAAATCCGTACTTACTATATGCATGATCTGGCGGAAAATGGAATAGCCGCACACTGGAAATACAAGGAATCCCACCCGCAAGATATTATGAAGGAAGACAAGCGCCTGCAGTGGTTACGCGAGATGGTCGAGCTTTATAAAGAGCAAAAAAGCCCCCGGGAATTTTTAAAGAGCATTAAAACGGATTTAATCCCTGAAGAAGTCTATGTATTCACTCCCAAAGGAAAAGTTATCGCCCTGCCTTTAGGGGCAACAGTGTTGGATTTTGCTTTTAAAATCCATACTGAAATAGGTCTGCATAGTGCTGAAGCAAAAATCGATGGAAAATCCGCATCTTTAAAAACGGTCTTAAAGCCGGGAAATATTGTTGAAATTAAAACTTCAGGAAAAAAAAACCCTGCCCGGGCCTGGCTGAATGTGACTTTTACCTCCAACGCCAGGCACCACATTAAACGTTGGCTCAGCCAGCAGGAAAAAATTAAAAATACCGCCATTGGAAAAGAGCTATGGAAGAAAGAATCAGTTAAATATAGAATCCCTTCTGCAAAATTAAAAGAAAAACATCTCCTTGGCCGGATTTCAGAGAAATGCAATTTTAAGGTTAAAAAAATTGAAGACTTCTATGCCTTGATCGGCTTTGGGAAAATTATCATTAATAGAAAATTGGTGCAGAAATTCTTCCCCCAGGAAACACTGTCTGATAAAAAGAAGCCCCGAATAAATAAAATCGTCACCAAGGTTACAAAAAAGCCAAGACCGGCGATCCAGGTCAAAGGCACTGCAGAAGATAGCGTGAATTTAGCTAAATGCTGTTCTCCTATTAAGGGAGAGCCGATAATTGGTTACATTACTTCAGGGAAAGGAATCCATGTCCATGCCCGGCGCTGTCCTTATATAAGAAAAGAGATCCTGGTTTCCCAGCGAATTGTAGATGCCACCTGGGACGATACAGGAAAAGGTTTATATAAAGGCATGTTAGGAATAGAATGTGAAGATCTTCCCGGAGTGCTGGCAAAACTTACCGCCGCGATCGCCCAACTGAAAGGGAATATCTCCAAGGCTAATGTAGATACAACTGCAGGCCATAAAGGTCAGATCAAGCTTACCCTTATGATTCGGGATATAAAACATTTAGAAAAAATCATAAAAAAAATCTCAGAGATAAAAGAGATATATTTAGTAGAAAGAATCTAACCTGAACTATTCATAAAAATTGCCAATGATGTATTCAAAAAAAACAATAACTAATTTTATCATTGGCACTTTTTACCTTACAGGCGAGCCGATCTTACCACATCTACTTTGTTGCAGCGGATTCGCGGTGAAATACCACAGCTTCATCCCCTGCGCCTTGTATCTGTGGCAACCTCGACTCGTGAATAATTCATGCTAACCTGAACTATTCATAAAAATTGCCAATGATGTATAATACTTATTTATGGATAGTTCAGGTTAAATAGCTTTTTTGACCTTGCCTGAGCGGATACAACGGGTACAAACCCAGATTCTTTTTGTTCCTGATTTAGTCGCAGCCTTGACCCGCTGTAAATTCGGGTTCCACTTCCTCTTCGTGGCCTTATGTGAGTGACTTACATTATTTCCAAAAACAGGACCTTTTCCACAAATCGCGCATACTTTTGGCATTGTTTAACTCTTTAATTTCAGTTTAAAAAAACATTTTATACCACAAATCAATGAAAAAGCCAAGGAATTCAGAATCGAGACCATTTAGCCTGACTTATTCACGAGTCGAGGTTGCCGCAGATGAAGAAAATGCAGGATTAAGGATTATGGGGTAGGGATTAGGGTAGAAAGACAAGGAAAATAAATAAATATGGAGTTATATATTAGCCTGACCTATTCATAAAAAAATGGCGATGTTTTTATTATTATTTTCTTTTCAATGATATGCAAGATTTTTTCAAGAATGATTATTGAAACTTTTTTCTTGTTTTTATTTTTAATTTTAATCGCCATTTTTTTACT
>JAUVXM010000073.1 GCA_030603565.1 Candidatus Aminicenantota bacterium | reverse complement strand
CGCTTGCAAGCTCGTCTTTTTGTATGTATCTAAATCCCCTGCCATGTCTAATGTCAATCTAACCGGAATGCGACGACATTCAGATAGCTGCTTACCAGGAGGATCTTTCCTGTCTATTGCTTCAAATATTATTACCCCTTCTTCCTCAGGTGCTTTAAAATGTTCTTTAAAAAGCCCTTTTATCTCTTTGTAATACGCTTGTGCAAGTATCGGAGTTAGATTAAACCTCTTGGATATCTCATTTATTACCGCCGATTCTGGATTTTTAAGTTCTTGCCTGTTAAAATAATCCTTGTCCATTTGAGCCTCCAGGTGTTAATTTAATACCTATATTACCACCCTTCGGCTCATTAGAGCTAATCGTCAATTCACCTGCAACTAATAAAATCATCAGCAGATGCGCGGTAGCAGTTCAGATGTCAACGGCTCCAGCAGACGCAGGCCGCCGGATGCTGTTTCCAGGAGCAGCTCACCAGGCTTTCCTATTTTGTTATCGACCTGTCCGATGACTGCAGCTTGTATTCCCAGTTTATCTTTTTTTATCTCAGTAAGTATTTTAGCAGATTTATCCTCAGGCGCCACAATAAGGGCCCGGCCTTCACAGGCCAGATAAAGCGGGTCTATTCCCAAAAGCTCGGTTGCCCCTCTGACAGCCTGTGATAGAGGGATATTTTCCTCTTCTATAACAACTGAATAAGAGATTTTTTCTGCAAGCTCAGAAAGCACAGTAGCCAACCCGCCCCGGGTTATATCCCGCATCCACATAGCCCCTTTTTTCCAGCAGGGGAGGAGAAAGTTTAAAGGAGCACAATCACTTTCAGCTTTAGCCTCAAGGCCAAACTCACCTCTGGCCAGCATTACAGCCAGGCTGTGTTCTCCTAGGGTACCTGTGACCAAGACTTTATCTCCGGGCTTGATATTTTCGAGAGAGGGCCGGGCAATAATATTTCCTACTCCGGCAGTATTAATAAATATTTTATCTCCCTGGCCGCGCCTTACTACTTTGGTGTCTCCGGTTGTTATCAGAACCTCTGCTTGTTCAGCAGAAGTTTTTATGGAATATAGAATCTTTTTCAGGGATTCTGTTTCCAGCCCTTCCTCCAGGATAAGTGCAAGCGATAAAAACTTAGGCTTTGCCCCAGAGACTATCAGGTCGTTGACTGTCCCATTGACACAAAGGGTGCCGATATCTCCACCTGGAAAGAATATAGGGTCGACCACATAGCTGTCTGTTGTAAAGGCAATATTCTGAGGGAGATGAGCTGAATCGGAGAGGTCATTGAGATAAGAATTGTTGAAATTGCTGATAATGTGTTCTTCGATAAAATCCCGCATAAGTTTTCCGCCGCTTCCGATCTCAAGGCTTATTTTATCCATAAATATGTCGATGTGTATGATACTTAGAAAAGGGAAAATAGTAAATGATAAATAGCGAAAAACAATATTAGACATGGATGGACGTTGAGGACACAGATAAGACTAGGACGTTGTTTTTTTTGCCAATGAATTGGCAAAAGAAATCAACCATTAATCACTTCGCTTTGCGAAGTGATTTGAATATAAATTGCTTAAAAGTTTATTCATAAATAAAAATTAATAAAATTTTTTGGGGGATACCCTGGGGGACTATAAGGATTTGAATCCCTCCCTGGAGTTCGGGGGGGTATTGAGATAATTGACAAATGTTCTTTGTTTTTGTTTAATCTGGGAGGATTATGTTAAAAAAAAGTTTTAGCTTTGGTTTTTTGGTTGGGGCTGATTTTTTAGCTGTTTTTGTCAGCTTTGTTTTAGCGTTTTTTATTAGACTTGAGATTTTGCCTTATTTTTTTCCCTCTCTTTTGGAAAGACCTGTTTTTCTTGAAATATATCTGAGTAAGTCCTATATGTTTTTTTTATGGCTGCTTGTCTTTTTGTATGAAAAGACTTACACCAAAAGGTATTCTTTCAGAGATGAAGCTTGGCTGCTTTTAAAAAGCACTAGTATTTCTTTCACCGGTATCATGATCATGGTGTTTATCACTCAACAGTATTTTGAGTACTCAAGGATTATTATTCTTTCGGCCTGGTTGTTGAGTATAATATTGCTGCCTGTTTTCCGGTATACGACCAAGCGGCTAATTATAAGGTTTCACTTGTGGAAGAAAAAGGTACTCATTATAACCTCAGCCAGCACTGCTGCGTCTCTGATCGAAAGTATTCAGAAAAACAAAATATTAGGCTATGAGATAGCAGGAATTTTAAGTGGAGATCGTGGGCAGAAAGGTAAGATCATCAAGGGAGTAAAAGTGTGGGGCCATTACTCAGTGCTTGCGGAGTTCAAAGAAAAAATAGGGTTTGAGGATATCATTGTTCAGCTCCCTGATTTAGGCGGAGATAAACTGGTCGGACTTTTGAAAGAATGGGATCAGGAATGTGAGACCATCCGCTATGTGCCGCGGACAGGAGAGCTTCTTACAACCGGTGTTGAAATAGAAAATATCGGCAAATTCCTGTCGCTTTCATTGATGAAAAATCTGCATAAACCCTGGAATATTTTATTAAAAACAGTTTTTGAGTTTTTATCTGTTTTAGTTATACTTATCCTGCTTATCCCTTTTTTTCTGGTTATTTCCCTCACAATTAAAATCGATACCCGGGGACCGGTGTTTTTCCTCCAGGACAGATACGGAAAAAATGCAAAAAAAATCAGGGTGATAAAGTTCCGTTCCATGTATGTTAAAGCAGATAATATCCTGAAGCAGTATCTTATGAAAAATCCTGAAGCAAAAGAGGAATGGGGAAAATATAACAAATTAAGAGCCTATGACCCCAGAGTCACCAGGGTGGGGAAGATATTGCGGAAATACAGCTTAGATGAGCTGCCGCAGTTTATAAATGTGCTTAAAGGCGATATGGGACTTGTAGGGCCAAGGCCTTATATGATGGAAGAGCTTAAAAGGTTTAAATCGGCTAAATCCCTTTTGCTGCAGGTAAGGCCAGGTATTACAGGGCTGTGGCAGACCAGTGGGCGGTCGCTTCTTCCTTTTCAGGAGCGGTTAAATCTGGATGAGTATTATCTGCGTAACTGGTCGTTCTGGCTGGATGTTGTTATTATTTTAAAGACAGTGAAGGTTTTTATTGGGGGAGAAGGGGCGTACTGACAGGCTTCTACTCTACTGTCAAATATTGTTTTTTTAATATTTAGGTTTTGTTGCCCTTCCCTATTTTCTACGCTCTATTTTCTATTTTCAGCTGAGCAGTATGTCAGTATAACACTTTAGCAGTAAGATTTTAACAGTGAAACAATATAGCAATATAGCAATAGTCCCTAATGAGCTGAAGGGTGGCAAAAATATTCATTTATAACCATGTTTTTCCTGAATCATCTCTGATATTTATAATATGCCAGGCAGGCGCCTTCAAATGATACCATGCAGGGGCCATAGGGAGAATCCGGGTTGCATTTTTTTCCGAACAATTCACACTGGGGGGGAGAGATCTTTCCCGGCAGCACTTCACCACAGCGGCAGCCGGGTAGGTCTCCGCTTCCGCCCTCTATCTTTAAACTGTGTTTTTTCTCAGCATTGAATGCGGAATATTTTGATTTAAACTGTAAGCCGCTTTTAGGAATAAGCCCCAAGCCGCGCCATAGGCTGTCTTTGACTTTCAGCATGTCATCCATAACCCTCAGAGCTGTCGGGTTTCCATCCGCTCTTACTACCCGGGAATATTCATTTGCGACTTCAGCTTTTCCTGTCTTTTTCTGGTCAAGGATGGATGACAGGGCCAGCAAAATATCGCCAGGTTCGAATCCTGCAATAGCACCTGGGATATTGAATTTTTCTGCTATAAAGTAGTAAGGCTTTTCTCCGATTATAGCGCTTACATGTCCCGGATAAAGGAAACCTTGTATTTTTGTGTCTTTTGCTGATACTAAAGCATTTAAAGGGGGAGGGACCAGCCATAAAGCTGAAAGAACTGAGAAATTGGAGATTTTTTCCTCTGCCGCGATTTTAACAGTTAGAGCAATGGAGGGGATTGTCGTCTCAAACCCGACTCCAAAGAAGATGATTTCTTTTTCAGGATTTTTCCTGGCGATCTCAAGTGATTCTTCCGGGGAATAAACGATTTTTACTTGGGAGCCGGCGGCCGGGACTATGGTCTGAATAGATCCTTTCCGGGTGGGGACTCTTGTCATATCGCCAAAGGTTGTCAGTATGAAATTATTGTTTTCTGTAACCAGATTAATGGCAGCTTCATGGATTTCATTAGGAGTGATACAGACCGGACAGCCAGGGCCGGAAACCATTTCTATTCCGGAATCTTCCAGCAGTTTCTTTAATCCGTGGCGGTGAATAGCCATGGTATGAGTACCGCAGACTTCCATGATCTTTATAGGGGTATTTAAGGATTTCGCTTTTGATTTGATTTCAGTCAGAAGTCCCCGGAGGACCTGCCTGTTTCGCAATTTATTTTGACTCATTATTACATTGCTAAAAACAAAATTTTACGCTGAGGACGCGGAGGACACGGATTAAAGCGATAAAGCAATAGACGCGGATTTTCGCGGATAAGACTAAGATGCTTTTCCTGTTTTCATGTTTCCGGATGATCTATGTATTCCCGGATAAGGTCCATTGTTTCTTTGGCTTCTTCTTCGTTTAATTTTGAGATAGCGAATCCGGCATGAACAATGACCCAGTCTCCTTTCTTCACATCTTCGAGGAGGTAGAAGTTGGTTTTGACTTTTGTCCCCAGATAATCGATTTTTCCGTGTTTGGATTCATCGACTTCGATTACTTTTGCTGGAATCCCTAAGCACATTTTATCTTAATAACCTCACTTTTTCTGAATTATTAATAAATAATGATGATGGTCATGATACTTGGAAAATGGGAAATTGTAAATAGGAAGAAGGCAGTAAATGGAAAATAGTGAATGGTGAATGGGAAAGGCATAGAAAGAAACCGTGAAACCTAAAAGCGAAGAGAAAGGCAAAATTTAATATTTTACGTTTTGCAATTTACATTTCACGGTTTTTTCTCCCTTAATCCATACTCCCATTTTTCTCTTCGCCTTTCCAGTATTTAGGTTTTTCCATTCACCATTCACTATTTTCCATTTACTGCTTTCAGTTCTGCTTTTGACAATTAATAGGCTAACTCCTATAATTGTGCTATGTTTAAAGACCCGGAAGGATTTATTGAAACTGGAAGTAAAGAAGAAGAGCTGGTAAAACAGATTGACTTTACTCAGCTTCCCCATCATGTTGCTGTGATTATGGACGGGAACGGACGGTGGGCAAAAAAGAGATATCTACCTCGAGTTGAAGGCCACCGGGCCGGGGCAAAATCAGTTCGTGAGGTAGTCGAAACTGCAGCCTGGGTGGGGATAGAATATTTGACGCTTTACGCTTTTTCCAAAGAAAACTGGAAACGGCCTAAACTAGAGGTCGCGGCCCTTTGGAAGTTCATGGAAGATTATTTGAAAAAAGACTATAAAGTGTTGCTGGAAAACAATTTACGTTTACAGGTCATTGGCCAGATCCAGGGACTCCCGTTTGTTATTCATAAGGAATTGAACCGGGTCATGAATCTAACTAGAGATAATGATGGTATGGTCATAATTATGGCACTTAACTATGGAGGCCGGGCTGAGATAGTCGATGCGATTAAAAAACTAACAAAAGAAAAGGATTTTGAGCCTGATGCCCTTGATGAGAAAAAGTTTTCAGAAATGCTCTATGCTCCCGATGTCCCGGATCCGGATCTACTTATAAGAACAAGCGGAGAGTTGAGAATATCGAATTTTCTTCTGTGGCAAATAGCTTATTCTGAAATTTGGATAACTAAAGAATTGTGGCCTGATTTTCGCAAACGGCATTTTTTTGAAGCAGTTATTGATTTTCAGAGAAGAGAGAGAAGATTCGGGGATATTAGACCGAAAAAAAGATAAAAAGAAGAGAGTAGAGGAGAGGAAATGAACCTGTTGAAAAGAATAGCAACTTCTGTAATTTTATTGCCGCTTGTATTTGTAAGCATTCAATACCTCCCGAGGTTGGGTTTTTTTTGTTTCGTACAGATCTTTATCCTGGCTTCTATTCTGGAGTTTTATGATCTACCAAGGAAGAAGAAGCTCTTTCCGGTTAAGACAGTAGGAGTATTTTTTGCTTTACTCATAAGCGCTGCTTTCTATTTTGAGAGATTTCCTTTACAATTTGCGGTTTTTATTGGGTTGTTTTTTATGGGGGCTTATTATCTTTTTACCATAAAAGATATCGATAAATTAGTTCAATTCCCTGCTTCCATTGCCCTGACTTTTTTTGGGGTTTTTTATTTAAGTTTTACCTTGAATCACTTCATTCTTCTCAGAGATGAATACGGATCTTATTATATTTATTTTATCCTGGCTGTTATTTTTATCGGAGATGCAGGGGCCTTTCTTATCGGAAAGAAGTGGGGAAAACATAAACTTGCCCCTTTAGCCAGCCCCAAGAAAAGCTGGGAAGGATGTTTGGCCGGCCTTGTTACAGCTATGCTGACAGGAGTGCTGGCCCAGCAGCTTTTTCTAAGCGATCAGATGTCCCTCTGGCAGGGGATTGTCTTTGCATTTCTGGTTCATGCTGTAGCCCAGATGAGTGACCCGATAGAATCTCTTTTTAAACGAGCTGCAGGGGTCAAGGATTCATCAAGCCTGCTTCCCGGACATGGTGGCTTTCTTGACAGAATTGACAGCTTAATACTGGCTGTTCCCTTTTTCTATTATTTTTTGAAATACTTCAGGATAAACTTCTAATAATCAGTAAAAAAATGGAAAAAGTAACGATTCTCGGTTCAACCGGCTCAATCGGTAGGAATACACTTGAAGTTGTAGACCTGCTTTCCCAAAGGTTTAAAGTCGTAGGTCTGGCTGCCGGCCGGAATTTAGCTCTATTATATAAACAGGCAGAAAAATTTAAGCCTGAAATTATAGCTTTGGAAAGGGAAGAGGATGCTGCAAAATTTAAACAAAACTGTAAAAAGCCGTATCCTCAAATCATTTTCGGAACAAAGGGGGTTGAAGAAGCCGCCCGCTATTTTAAAAATGACATAGTAGTCTCGGCAATAACCGGAATAAAAGGACTGAGGCCTACTATGGCTGCAGTAGAAGCTGGAAAAAGGGTTGCTCTGGCTAATAAAGAGTCTATGGTGACAGCTGGTTTTCTGCTTAGGCAAGCTGCAGATAAGAATGGCGCAGAGATAATCCCAGTGGACAGTGAACACAGTGCTATATTCCAGTGCCTGGCTAAAGAAAGGAGTCAGGATGTAAAAAAGGTAATTTTAACTGCTTCCGGGGGACCGTTTTTCCAATTATCCCGCCAGGAGATGAAATTAAAATCTCTGGACGATGCTTTAAAACATCCCCGTTGGAATATGGGAAAGAAAGTCACTATAGATTCGGCGACTATGATGAATAAGGGACTGGAGCTTCTGGAAGCTCAGAGTCTTTTCTGCCTGGAACCCCAGCAGCTGGACGTTGTGGTCCACCCGCAGAGCATTGTCCATTCTCTGGTAGAGATGAAGGATGGTTCCGTACTTGCTCAGCTTAGTATTACTGATATGAAAATCCCTATCCAGTATGCTCTGACTTATCCGGAAAGGTGTGAGTCTCCTTTACCGGCACTTGACCTTAAAGCTGTAAAATTGTTAGAATTTATGGAGGCTGACCAAGAAAAATTTCCTCTTCTCAGGCTGGCCTTTTTAGCTCTGCAAAAAGACAGGTGTTTTTCTGTTGCCCTTAATGCCGCCAATGAAATTGCAGTGGAGGCATTTCTTAATAAAGAAATTAAACTTATAGATATTTTTGAAATAGTGGATGAGACGATAAACTCTTCCGTTAGGACAAATATCGAGACATTGGAAGATATATTTTTAATCGACCGGGAGACAAGAAAACGAGCCCGGAATCTAATCAGACAGAGGATATGATATGGTATCTATATTAGGCACGATACTTGCGTTTGCTATTGTTTTTGGAGTACTGGTCTTTGTACATGAATTCGGTCACTTTTTTATGGCCAAAGTTGTTGGGGTCAATGTAGAAACATTTTCTTTTGGATATGGAAAAAGGTTGTTCGGTTATAAAATGGGCGGGACTGATTACCGTATCAGCCTTGTTCCTATGGGGGGTTATGTCAAATTTTCCGGAGACGAAGCCCTTGAAGGACTCAAGCAGAACACTGAACCTAAACCTGGTGATTTTCAATCGGTTAAAAGATGGCAGCGGTTCTTGGTTATATTAATGGGGCCGGTCATGAATATTGCCCTGGCCTTGCTGCTGTTGGCATTTATTAATATGGTCGGAGTTTCTACGCCTGAATATCAGAAAAAGGCTCCGGTTATAGGGTGGATCGAACCCGGTTCTCCGGCGCAGAAGGCGGATTTGTTTGTTGGAGATGAAATTCTAAGTATTAATGATAAAAAGACAGCCACCTGGAGTGATGTTGAACTTGCAGTTGGGACCAAGCCGGATAGAACAATTAAAATCAGGGTAAAAAGAGAAGATGGAGTGGCTTATGTCGACCTGCTTACAGAAAGCAGAACCCGGTTTGATATGGGGTATGCTGGTTTTTTCGGCAAAATCCTAACTCAGGTCAATGCGGTTACTGCAAATTCTCCGGCTGAAAAAGCCGGCCTTAAACCAGGTGATGTTATATTGGCAATAGACAACAGTCCGGCTTACCTTTATAGATTTATTGAAACTCTTGAAAAAAATCCCGGCAATGAGCTGGATATTAAAATCCAGAGAAATGAAGCAATAATCGATCTAAAAGTTACTCCCCGAAAAGAAGGAGATGTCGGCAAAATTGGGATTATGCATGGGGCAAAATCCGTAATAATGAAGTACGGTTTCTTTGCCGCTTTTGCCCAGAGTTATAAAGACAATCTGAAGATGATCTATGCAGTTATGGATTTCCTGAAGAACTTGATAACCGGAAAAGCTTCCACCCGCCAGCTTGGCGGCCCGATTGAGATCGCTAATGTTTCCTATATTTTTTTTAGGATGGGATTTTTACCCTTGCTGAGTTTTATTGCTTTTATCAGCCTGCAGTTAGGAGTAGTTAATCTTTTTCCTGTCCCTGTATTTGACGGCGGCCAGATATTGGTACTGAGCCTGGAGGGAGTTTTCCGGAGGGATTTCAATCCCAAAGTGAAACAGGTCCTAATGCAGATTGGATTTGCAATTTTTATTGTCCTGATGGTCTTCATAATTCTTAATGATGTAGCAAAACGATTACCCAATGGCTGGGACTCGTTGATTCCATTTTAAAACAGGGAAAGCAGAAAAGGCAGGAAAAGCAGGAAATTCAAGGAGAGGCCATAGAAATTAGTAATCAATCTTTTTTTGAGCTGCCTTTCCTGCTTTTGCTATTTATCATTTAGCCTGTATAATATGAATCGATGAACAAAGTCGCTTTAAAATTAAACTTCCCCCGCCGTACGACCCGACGGATATTAATAGGTGATGTTCCCGTTGGAGGGGGCGCACCTATTTCTGTCCAGTCTATGACCAAAACGGATACCAGAGATATTATGGCCACAGCTGCCCAGATAAAAAGGCTGGAGGAGGCTGGATGCGAGATAGTGCGCGCTGCAGTCCCGGATGAAGAGGCGGCCAAGGCGCTTGCTAAAATAAAAGAACAGGTATCTATTCCGCTTATTGCTGATATCCATTTTGACCATAGGTTAGCATTGGCTGCGCTTTCTAATGGTGTTGACGGCTTACGGATCAACCCCGGGAATATCGGCTCCAGGAATAAGGTGATAGAAGTCGTAAAAGCTGCAAAAGACCGGGAAATACCAATTCGTATCGGGGTAAATTCTGGTTCAGTTGAAAAGGAAATACTCCAAAAATTTGGCGGAGCTACTCCTGAGGCTATGGTAGAGAGCGCCCTTAAGCATGTTAGGATCCTGGAAGATCTGGATTTTAAGCTTATCAAGATATCTATGAAAGCTTCAGATATTACCCGAACACTAGAGGCCTCGCAGCTCTTAGCAGAAGAAGTGGATTATCCCTTTCATGCCGGAATAACAGAAGCAGGCAGCTTATTGTCCGGCAGTGTAAAATCTGCAGCCGGTTTGACCCTGCTTTTAAGCTATGGATTGGCTGATACCATAAGAGTGTCGCTTACTGCCCCACCTGAAGAAGAAGTAAGAGTGGCATATCGTATTCTTTCCAGTCTGGGTCTTAGGTCCTCTGGTCTGGATATTATCTCCTGTCCTGTTTGTGGGCGCTGTGAAGTCGATCTGGCACGGATCGCTGCTGAGATAGAAAGACGGCTTGATAATATACAAGAACCAGTCACTATTGCTGTAATGGGGTGTATGGTAAACGGCCCGGGTGAAGCAAAAGAGGCTGATATTGGAGTCGCCTGCGGGAAGGGGGTGGGAGTTATATTCAAAAAAGGGGAACTGCTGCGAAAAATCAAAGAAGCAGATATTGTGGAAGAATTTGTATTGGAAGTTAAGAGGCTGATTAGCCTGAACTATTCATAAAAAATGTCGATATATATAATAATTTTTACCATTTGTGAATAATCCAGGTTAGTAAATAGAAAATGGAAAATCAATAATGAAAGATGAATTACAGGAAAAACATGACCGGCTAAAGTCTAATTTACTTAATATGAAAAGAGTGCTGGTGGCTTTTTCCGGCGGGGTTGACAGTACTTTTTTATTAAAAACAGCCCATGATATTTTAGAAGATGGTGTTTTGGCAGTAACAGCTGTTTCGGAAATACACCCGGAATGGGAAACAGAAGAGGCGCTTAATTTTGCCCGTAAGAATAGGATAAGATACAAAATCGTCAAGGGAGATGAGATGGATAACCCGGATTTTACCCGGAATCCTCCTGAAAGGTGTTATATCTGCAAACAGGGATTATTTTGCCAATTAAAAGATATTGCTGAAGATGAAAATATTTCTTTTGTACTGGACGGAGAAAACGCTGGTGATGTTGATGATTTTCGGCCTGGTTCCCGTGCAGCTGGAGAACTGGGAGTGCGCTCACCTTTAAAAGAAGTCGGATTAAATAAAGATGAAATAAGAAGGCTTTCCCGTTTACTTGGCCTTTCCACTTGGAATAAGCCCTCTCAGGCATGTTTAGCCTCAAGGTTTCCCTACTATACGGAGATTACAGCCCGGACTCTTAAACAGGTAGAAGATGCGGAAGAAGTTCTTCATTCGATGGGAATCTCTCAGGTTAGGGTGCGCCACCATAATGATATTGCCAGAATTGAAGTATTAACGGAAGATTTGCAGAGCCTTTTTAAGGCCGGGATTACGCATAAAATCATAAAAAGGTTTAAAAAGTTAGGCTATACTTATATAACTCTTGACCTTGCCGGGTACCGCACCGGCAGTTTAAATGAGATGCTCATATCTGAAAATAAAGGGATAGAATAAAACGATTATGATGGATGAGCTTCTATTTAAACCCAGAGCGATAAAGGGGTTTTCGCGCAGAACTGTTCTTTATATTCCGGTTGATTCCTTATCAGGGACTATCAAGAAGGCACTTAGCAAGACTGCTTTTAAGAAGAAAGCCTGGCTGGGGGCGGATTTATTTTTACTGGAAGATAAAGTCATTGTTTTCGGGGGGATCGGGGCGCCTGCTGCTGTTATTTCTCTGGAAAGCTTGATTGCATCTGGGGCTGAAGATGTAATTATTTTGGGATTTTGCGGTGCCTTAAATTCCAAATTCAAGCTGCTGGATGCTGTCAGTATAAAAAAAGCTTTTTCTGAGGAAGGCACATCCCGGCATTATTTTTCCGGAAGGACGGAGTTTTCTCCCTCCCGGGTTTTAACAGATAAAATTGAAGGCGTTCTTCAGTCAAAAGATCTTTCGTTTCAAAGCGGGAGTATAGTTTCTACTGATGCACCTTTCAGGGAGACCAGAGCCTGGCTGGAAAGTAACAGGGACAGGGGAGTTGATTGTGTTGATATGGAAACATCCGCAGTTTTTGCTTTGGCTGAGTTTTATGGTATCCAGGCGGCCGCCCTGCTTATTGTAAGTGATAAACTTTATAAGAGTAAGCATATAACAGGCTTCCTTCATCCCGGGATGAGCAGAAAGATTAAAAAATATATTTTACCATTTCTTATGAATAGTTAAGGCAATGAAATTTACTAATATAGATATTAATGAGATCGATATCAAGGATGACAGGTTTCGGATATCCTATTTTGTTTCACTCGAAGACTTAATTGAATCGATTAAAACCGCCGGCTTGATAAATCCCCCTGTCCTTTCTTTTCGGGGAGAAAGACCGGTTATTGTATCAGGGTGGAGAAGAGTGCTTGCCTGCAGAAAGCTTTCCTTTAAAAGTATCCCGGTATTCATCTCAGAGGAAATGGATGACCTTGAGGCATTTAAATTAGCAGTCTATGAAAACATTTCCATCCGGAAATACAGTATTGTAGAAAAGGCTGAGGTATTAAAAAAGATAAAGGGATTTGGAGCTGGCGAGGAAGAGATTGTCCGGAAATATCTTCCCCTGCTGGATATCCCGCCTTTACTTAAATATTTGGATCCTTATTTAAAGATTGCGGAATTTGAATTAGAACTTAAAAAGCTTATCCATTCCAGAAATACTGATTTTAATGTATTACAATTGTTGGCTGAATTTTCTCCCCCAGAAAGGACATTGCTGCTGCCGTATATTCTGCCGCTTGGGAAAAATAAGCAGAGAGCACTTGTTACTACCATATACGAGCTATCCCGTAAAGAGGAGATGAGTGCAGCTGATATCCTCAGTTTACCTGATGTAGGAAAAATAAGTGAAGATGAAAAACTTTCCCCATTGCTGAAGGCTGAGAGGTTATGTTTTCTGCTCGAAGCTAAGCGAAATCCTGTTTTAAACTCCTGGAATAATGCTTTTGATAAAGTATTAAAAGGGTTGAATATTTCAAGCGGGATTGTGGTCACCCCGTCTGCTTTTTTTGAAAAAGAGAATATATCCTTGAACTTCAGCTTTAAAAACAGGGAAGAGTTTCTTAAAAAATTGTCTGAGTTGCGGAAAATCGCAGACAGCAAGAGTTTTTCCGGGCTTTTTAAACATTTTTCTGATGATTGATATCAATAATTTTCCGGAAAAGATTTTTATAGAAAAAAGCAGTTTTGAATATCCTCTAACCCGCTCGATTCTAAAAAAATTAGACCATGTCCCCTTTGAAGTGATAGAAAATATACAGGTCTTGGAAGCTGATCTTGCCATGTCCCGGGACCCGGTAGGTAAGGGGAAGCGCTACCTGCTCCTAACAAGACAAAAGGGAGATTTTGTAAAGCCCTGCCCGTGTACTCCTCAATATTTAGGCTGTAATTATTACATCATTAATCTTGACCTAAACTGCCCCCTTGATTGCAGTTACTGTATACTCCAGCAATATCTTGCCAGCCCGATCGTGACTGTGCATGTCAATACGGATAAACTATGGGTACAACTTGATTCTTTTCTGCAACAGAACAGAAGGCCACTGCGTATCGGGACCGGAGAGTTGGGTGATTCTTTAGTGCTTGACCATTTAACCGGACGTTCACGGGAACTTATCAGGTATTTTCGCCAAAAACGAAGCGCTCTTTTTGAACTTAAGACCAAAACCGTAAATATTAAAAATGTTATGGATACCGAACCTGCCGAGAACATTATAATTGCCTGGTCATTGAATGCCGGAAAGATCGCTCAAACAGAAGAAAAAGGCGCACCGCCCGTTGAAGACCGGCTGCAAGCGGCTAAGGAAGTAATAAAAAAGGGATACCGGGTAGCATTTCACTTTGACCCTATAATACGATTTTCTGGGTGGGAAGATGGATATGCTGAAATTGTGGAGAAAATGCTGAAGAAAATCCCTGCTTCCAAGATCGCCTGGATAAGTTTGGGAAGTCTAAGGTTTCCAAAAGGGCTTAAGACTGTAATTGCAGAAAGATTTCCTGACTCGAGAATAATATATGAGGAGTTTATCCAGGGGATGGATGGTAAGGTAAGGTATTTTTTACCTCTCCGTATGGAACTTTATGAGAAAATAACAGGTTTTATCAGGGGCCGGGTTGGCAAAAAAATTCCTTTGTATTTTTGTATGGAGAGTAAGAAGGTATGGAAAAAAGTATTTAAGAAAGAACCAGAAAGCAAAGAACGGATTGAAAGCTATCTTTCCTTGCTTCCTGGTTGTCGTCGTTTATGATTTAGTTAGAAAATGTCAAATTAGTGAAGAGTTTCTCTTTTCTTATCAGCAATGATGCCGAAGTCTTCCACTCCGGCTGCCTTTATGATCTCAATGACATCAATCAAGGTTCCGTATTCGAGATCCTTATCTGCTTTTAAATAGAGCTTCTTATCTGTTGCTGTCATCAAGGCATCTTCCATTAGCTGTTGCAAAGTGTCCAAGGTTGCCTTATCAGAATTAACAAAAATGGTGCCGTCTTTTTTTATATATAATACTATATCCGGATTCTCAGGCATGGTGAGGGTATTCATAGCAGTGGGAAGTTTAACATCGACACCCTTTTGGGCTAATGGTGTAACTACCATAAAGATAATTAAAAGAACAAGGAGAACATCGCAGAGAGGGACAACATTGGGTTCAGCACTAAGCTCTTCTTTTTTTCCGACTGAATGAGCCATAATTTACCTCTTTTATTCTATCTTTTTTGCTTAAGCTTCTTCTTCTCTGACAAAGAAATCAATAACTTCTGAAGCCGCGTTATCCATTTCAGCGCCGATGACTTCGGTCCTGGAATTTAAGCCGTTATAACACCAGAGAGCGAGAATAGCAACCCCGATTCCAAAGGCGGTTGTGATAAGTGCCTCAGCAATACCGCCGGCAACAGCTCCGATTCCACCGGAACCTGTAAGAGCCATGCCCCGAAAAGCATTGATGATCCCAGCTATAGTACCGAACAGGCCGATAAATGGGGAAGAAGTAGCAACAGTAGCCATAATGGGTAAACCTCTTTTTAATTCCTGCGCGAAAGTAGCATGAGCTCTGTCACATCCTCTTTGTGCAGATTCGATCTTTTGGATTTTTCCTAATCCAGCTTCTCCACCTGTTATAAATTCTTTAATGCCAGAAGCGGTAACTCGGGCCAAATGGCTTCCCTTGTTGTCTTTCTTACTAGAAAGAGTCAGGGCTTCCGTAATTTTTCCCGCTTTCAGCAGGGATGCGAGTTTAGGAGCGATATTCTTTGATTTTTTCCTGGCCTTAGCGAAGACGATTTGTCTTTCGATAAAGAGATAAATCGTAATAACTGAGAGAAAGAGCAGGAGAATAGCAACTGATTTTGCCAAAGCTCCCATTGCATTCCACATTTCAAGTAGTCCAAATTGCATTTTAAGTTCCTCCTTATTAAATATCGAAAGCCATTGTTAGCTTTTCTTATTTAAGTTTAAACCTAACAGTAACAGTAAAGATAACGCCTCGGGGGCGTCCGTTAATAACCATGGGTTCATAGACCCATTGAGCGACAGCATCTTTGGCTGCCTGGTCGAGCAGGGGGATGGATCTGAGGACTTTCATA
>JAUVXM010000054.1 GCA_030603565.1 Candidatus Aminicenantota bacterium | reverse complement strand
AGACAATAGCTGATGCCATCCTGGACCGCCTGGTCCATAATGCCCATAAAATCAATATGAAAGGAGGTTCCATGAGAAAAAAGATAAACAAAGTACCCACTTTATGCTAGAATAAAATCTCGTCGCTTCGCTCCGGCGAGGGGGTGGGACTTTGAACCGGAATCAGGTGGGACTTTCCCTCCGGAATGGGTGGGTACTTTGTCCGGAATACGCACATGGGAATAGCCTTAAGAAAGAGAAGTGTCCAGATGGCTCAAAAGATGAAAATGTATTCGATATTATGCAAGGTGTTTCTATAGCGCTTTTTATAAAGATGAAGCCAAATAAAGATAAATGTAAAGTGTATCATTCTGAAGTTTGGGGTATAAGAGAACATAAATATAATTGGCTCAAAAAAAATGATATAAACAAAGTAACATGGAAAGAACTAAAACCAAAATCTGAATTCTATCTTTTTATTCCTAGAGCAGAAGGCCTTTTGAAGAGTTTTAATAAATTCATAAAATTAACTGATATTTTCCAGATTAAAAACACTGGTGTTATTACTTCTAGAGATAAGTTTGTTATTGATTTTGAAGACGCAAATTTGACTCAGAGATTACAACATGCAAGTAATCTTGAAGTCAGAGAAGAATCCTTAAAGCAGGCTTATGGCCTGAGGGATGTCAGGGAAAAAAAGCTATCAGAGGCAAGGAAAGAATTAGCAGAATTAAAGGATTTCACTCAATATTACACTGAAATTCTCTATAGACCATTCGATATACGTAAGATTTTTTATCACAGATCTCTTGTTAGGTGGCCAGTTTTTGATGTCATGCGCCATATGATGCAAGAAAATCTGGGATTAATTACACCTAGACAGTTTAAAGAAGAGTCAGGTGCTTTTGTTTCTAATAAAATTGTTGGACATAAAACAGTCAGTGCTTATGACATTAACTACTTATTTCCACTTTATTTGTATCCTGATTTGGAAAAGAATGATATTTTCTCTCAAATAGAAAAGAAAAAGGAGAAGCAATCAAATATCAATTCTGTTATCGTGTCAACTCTTTCTCAGATTTATAAAAAAGAATTGGAGCCTGAAGATTTCTTTTATTACATTTATGCAACGCTTTATTCAAACGTATATAGAAAAAAGTATTCAGATTTTCTTAAAATTGATTTTCCAAGAATCCCATTCACGAGCGATTACAAATTGTTTAAAAAAATTAAACAGTATGGAAATGAACTTGTCGATTTACATCTTCTTAAATCTAGTAAGCTTGACCCTCCAACTGCAAAATATCAGGGAAAATATGATAATAAAATTGAAAAGCTTAAATATGATGAAAAACAAAAATGTGTTTATTTTAATAAAAAACAATACTTCGAAGGGATTAAAGATGAAATTTGGAATTACCAGATAGGTGGTTTTCAAGTTTGCAAAAAATGGTTAAAAGACAGGAAGGGAAAAAAATTATCCCTGGGAAATATAAAACAATATTGCAAAATTGTAACTGCAATAGAAAAGACAATAGAAACACAGAGAGAGATAGACAAGATTTATCCAAAAATTGAACAAAACGTCATTGAATTTAGAAATGATTAATGTATTTTAATTTTCATCAAAATTATTGATATTTGAAGCCAGAGACCCTGTGGCCCTGGCTTCCTGAGGTTGAAATGACAGCTAATATCAAAAGTACATTACATTAATGTAAAAATATTAGGGAGTAAAATCATGGATGATGAAAAATTTCAAAAAGTTAAAATGGATATTAAAAAGATTAACACTCCAGAAACTCTAAAACGAAATCTCATCAATGCTTCACTTATATTAGCTGCATACGAACTCATGAAATATTCTTTAATTGAGCGAGTAAAGAATTTTTGCAATAATGATGGAACCTGGAACTTAGAAGAATTAAATGAGCATAAAAATGAAATTGAACGACTTCGCAATAAACTTCATAAGAAGCGTCGTGGGGATGATTTATTGGCTTATGTTTTCTGGTTTCAGAAGTACGAAGCATTGACTGAGATAGATGTTAAGAATATTAAAAAGATTCGTAGATACCGAAACGATGTTACCCATGAGCTTATAAAATTTCTTACCGATTCAGCTTTTGAAGTGAATGTGATATATTTATTTGAAATAAGGGATATTATAGAAAAGATAGATATTTGGTGGATGAAGGAAGTAGAAAGTCCAATTAATCCCGATATTGACCAAGATAAAATAAAAAATGCAGTAATTAAATCAGGGAGAATGATTATATTAGACCACCTCATATCAACTGCAATGGAGTTACCCTCACTTGAGGAGGAAGATAAAAGCGGCTTAGTCCATTAGTATTTTTGTTTCAATAAATATGAATGATAAATAACAGGAGTTGTTGTTTGAGCCAGCTGGAAGCCTGTTATCCTGAAGCTCATTACCTAGCTTCCCGATTATGAAAAGGATCGCGGAACAAAGCCTAACGGAATTTTACGCCCTATCAGGACGTCTAAGAGGGTGTATTTTTCTCGTTTTCCGAAAATTTATTCCAATTTGACCTATTGTTTTTCTTGGATTATAGTTAAATGAGCAAAATTAGGATTGTTTAAAGAATGATTATTGAGTATCGCAGAAAACAAAGGGGCTTTAACTCCATTGCTGTGCAGATAGAGATTAAAGGAATCAGACTGAAGACATTGAAGAAGCTAAGACCATATGTTACTCTTAACTAGAGGATAAAAGTTTAATACATTTATTAGGGCTTGTGAGTATTATTGATATGAGGAGGGAGATATGAGAAAAAAATTGATACCAATCTTGTTTATTGTTTTTTTGTCAATGTTTCTATTAATTTATGATAAAAATGAATTTTCAGGGGGGGGAGTTCTGATGTCAGAAAAGTTAGTTAAAGGTTATATAGCCTATGAAAAAGGTGATTATAAAAAAGCAATAAAAATAATTAAAATACTAGCCAAAAAGGATTTTCCAGAAGCAAAATATATACTTGGAGCTGCATACAGCAATGGTCTGGGAGTACCAAGAGATTATAGGAAAGCAATTAGGTGGTATAAGGAATCAGCAGAACAAGGAATTCCAGAAGCTCAATATTATCTTGGAAAGATGTATGCCAATGCTCTGGGAGTACCAAGAGATTATAGGAAAGCAATTAGGTGGTATAAGAAAGCAGCAGAACAGAATTTCCCAGAAGCCCAATATATACTTGGGGATGCATATGCCATTGGCCTGGGAGTATTGAGGGATTATGAGGAGGCCTTCAGATACTATAAGAAAGCAACAGATTGGGGTCTTCCAGAAGCTAAACAGCACTTGGATTTTTACTTTCCGGGTTTCGGGAGTTATACAGACGACGTCAGAAGGAGAGGTTATCGGGAATCCTTCAGCTGGTTTAAGAAAATGGCTGAACAGGATTTTCCAGGAGCCCAATATATGCTTGGGAATGCCTACGTCAATGGTCTAGGAGTATCAAGAGATTATAGGAAAGCATTTAGGTGGTATAAGAAAGCAGCAGAACAAGGCGTTCTAAAAGCCCAATATATGCTTGGGGATGCATATGCCAATGGCCTAGGAGTATTGAGGGATTATGAGGAGGCCTTCAGGTACTATAAGAAAGCAGCAGAACAGAATTTCCCAGAAGCCCAATATATGCTTGGAAAAATGTATCTCGGAGAATTGGGGGTATCAAAGAATATTAAAAAAGCAAAATACTGGATAAAAAAAGCATATGATAATGGAAATAAAGATGCTTCTAAAGTATGGGAAGAATTCGAGCTTTGGAAATATTAAATATAGGATAATCTCCAATGAATTTATATAATATTCTCAAATGGCAAGGATAAAATATAAAGAAGCAGCAGGGATTGAAGCAAAGAAGGGAAAACCTTCTATGGGAAAAAAGCCGGGTAAGGCTGAACTTAAAAAGCTATATATAAAAGAATCTAGGTCTATCCGGGAAGCAGCCAAAATCCTGGGTTGCACAAAGGATATGGTTTATCGAGCTCTCCAGGAATATGGGATTGAATTGAGGCCGGGATTTAGCAGGTCGAAACTAAGAAAATATAGACTATCTGACCTTGAGAAGGGAGTTAAAGAAAAAGGAATCCGAGGTTTCTCGAAAGAACTGGGTGTGCATGAAAACACACTTAGATATTACCTAAAGGGGATAAGAAAAGGGTTATAAGAGCCTACAAGCCGTGTCGCATAACAGGAATTATATAAACTACTATAAATATAGCAATGACAGCAACTTACGAAATATTTAATAGGTATTTTCATCCCATTTTGACCTAAAAAAGGGGGGTATTCCCCGTTTTGTAAAAAATAATATAAGGTGGTCAAATATGAACATTAAATTAGAATCAACCTCAAATAAGTCAGCCATCGGAGAGGATATTGATTTGAGAATAACTCAATTAACTCGATTAGTATTCAGACCAGAAGTAGTTACAAATACAAAAAATCCAAATGCTTGCGTAAGGGGTACTTTCATATTCCAGAAGAAAAAAAAGTCTGGAGAATGGCAAGATTATAAAATATATAGCTTATCAAAATTAAAGGATAGTGAATGGATAAAGTTAGAAATTAAATCTGAAGAACTCTTTAAACTAATAAAAAAATTAGATGAATATTATCAGATATATGAAAAGTACGGTATTATCCCTGGAAAGAAAGAATTCATTGTTACAGATGAAAATATTATGGGAATAATAACTCAAATTACAACAGAGCCAGGTCTAAAAAAATTATTTCTTCAGGGAGGAGGAGCAGATTTACTTGCCGATTTATTTCAATGGATATCAGAGATTAAATCCCCAGAAAACATTATTGAGAAATTGAAAGATTTAGAGATTGATAGTCTCGAAAAAATACATTCATTATTAGGCATTACTAAAATTCAAAAGATGATAGATCTATGGAAGGAGAATGAAAATAATCCTAATGAAGAATTTTGGCAGAGATTTTTTAAGAAGAATCCTTGGGTGATTTCTCAAGTCTTTTCCTATCCAGTGGTCTTATTTAAAGACAAAGCGTATGTTGGAGGAAAATCGATTATTAATAAGGGAGGAAACATAATCGATTTTCTTTATCAAAACAAGCTAACAAACAATTTAATCTTAATTGAAATAAAAACTCCTACGACAAAGATTATGGCGAAAAAATATAGAGAAAACGTATATTCAATTTCATATGATTTATCCGGTGCAGTAAATCAAATATTGAATTATAAAGATAGATTTGAAAAGGAATATAATCAGTTAGCAGCTAAATCTCCAATGCCATCAGAGCTCTTTAATCCAAAGTGTTTACTTATTTTTGGAAATTTAGAAAACGAGTCTTTTGATGAAAATCAAAAAAAATCATTTGAATTATATCGCTCTGATATGAAGAGTGTAGAGATTATTACATTTGATGAACTGTTTGAAAAAATCAATTTAGCAGTGAATATACTTCAAGAAAGCAAAAAGGATGAATTTATTAGTCCATTATGAAGAATGACATAAACAAATGAATAATCCACAGTGGGAATTATTATATGTCTTACCCAACTTGAACTTAAAAGAATCATTTGAGGGGGATTTTATTGCCATAGTTCCATTTGGTGATGAGAGATTGCAGAAAATATTATCTTCTTCGAAAGTAGCCAAAATATTGATTTCAAACTTTAGAACTGAAACTGGTAAACATGTTAAACCTTGTGCTCTTATATGGAGTGGAAATGTCCCTACCTCTGTAAAAAATATCAACGCCGTCGTGGACTTCAGGAATTCCTTGGCCATATCCTGTCTTATTCGTGGCTGTGAAAGAGCAATTAATAGCAAAAATGTATTCGAACCTACCTATTCAGACCATTTTGACTTTTCCCCAGTTACCCCGAGTAAAAAGGGTGAGGGCTTTGTAATCTCAACTCCATCTACTATTGGGCGTTGGCCAAAGGTAGATGAGTTTTATGGGCATACTTATCCTCATATTCCTATCTTCGATGAGTTTAAGGCTATGCCTGATAAATTCTTGGTTGAAAAGATTTTGAAGCAATGGAGTCATAAGTATGTTGCTCCAGCAAGGAATTCAGAAACCTCGAAATTACTTTTCCGTTCACTAGAGATAGCCTATCAGGCCTTACTAAGTCCATACCGACATTCTACTTTGTATGAGTTTGGAACATATTTATCGCTTTGGACAAGTGCCTTTGAAATCTTAGCTCAGAAGGGGCAAAAGAAAAAGGTTGGATATAAAGATGTACTCAAGTTGTTAGGACAATTTAAGTGGGGAGAAAATAAGCTGGATAACAGGAGATATAACGTCTTTAAAGAAAAAAGCAAGCCCAAAGGGAATCTCAATCAGAAATTGTATCGAGAATTAAATGATGCGAGAAATGATTTTTTTCATGGAAATCCCGTTACTGAAAAACGTTTATTTCCATTTCGTAACAAAGATAGACCGCTTCTCCAGCATTTAGCTCCAGTTTTGTATTGGACTGCTCTGACTGTGTATTTACCTCGACTTACTAGACGGAAAAAAGTAGATAGAGTTGGAGTTGCTGTTCAAGAATCGTGGAATAAGTTTCGCTATATGGAGGCAATATTATCAGCGATTGGAGTAAAATCAGAGGAATTATACAGAAAAAGAAATAAATCTGGGGGAAGCTAATGTATGTATTTGGATGGAAGACCCAAGCTCCCAATGTTAAAACTGGAGCTGGATATGGAATAAGATTGAACTTAAATGATAGAGACAAATTTTTTAATCGAAATTGGGATTTTGTAAGAATTGAGTTGGATAAAGGGAAGATTATTAAGGTCAATCTTTCAAATTCATTCTGGAGAGATTGTATCGAATTGAGAAGTAAATGGATTGGCAAATGGATGGTTGAAAAAGTAGTTGCACCATGGCCTAAATTCAATCCTCCTAAATTAAGACTAGAACCAATTAAAGAGCGGATTTTTAAGTTAAGTATATCGTAGTTGATATTTTATAAAAACATCCTTATCGAGGACCCCAATTTAATCAATGACCAGTCTCTGTCTCCTGCACAGAAAATGTCTCTCAAAGCTGTCTATGGTTTGCCTTTAAATAATGCGGAGAGAAAACTCTTCGTAATCAGTAGGTCGGGGGTTCGACTGCCCCTGCTGGCTCTCTTTTTTTAAAGGCGACTGCGAGGATGGTTTGCATGAGTTTTTTATCTTTGGGAAACTGTCCGACCTGGGGAAGGCGCTGGAGCATAATTGCCCAATTTGTATCCATGGCGAAGACTTTTTTAAATAATGGCAAGCTTTCCTCGACACGGCCGATGGAGGCCAGGGTTACAGCCGGCCAAAATATCATTTCAGCATTGTCCGGAAACATATTCATGGCCTGGGTATAGGCATGCATAGCCTCTGGAATTTTATTATTGGTTAAAAATTCGTCTCCCTGGTTCATGTGGAGATAGGCCTTGTTCAGTTTCAACAGCCGTTTAAGTTCTTGTACCGGTTCAGAGTGGTCTTCTACTCTCAAATCATACACCCTATCCTTCCACCCTACTCCTGAGCTTTTTCCGGAAACGACAATCAAGGCTGCTGACTGTTTTCCCCTGATGTCTCCTCCTTCCTGGTCGGCTGCTTCCAGGGCTGCCAGGAGCTTATCCGCTAATTCACCCTGGGTGTTTTTATACGCCTGGGCCATAGCATGCCAAACCGTGTTTTTCAACATCATGTTAGCCTGGCATGAGAAGCCTTCTCCCACATATTGTCCCGCTTCAGGAATGCAGCCTTTCCCGGTGTGAGCTGCAGCCCGACCCTGGGCATCGACCATAGCTACCTGCCTGACCGCTTCATTCTTATCTACCGTTACAAGCGCGGTTAAAGCTTCCTGGGCGCTCTTGCCGGCCTTTAATAGATTTAATCCCAATGGTCCATAGGAAACTTCGACAAATGATTGGGTCACTACCGCACCGACTCCGGATTCTGCCCAAGGAACAATTGAACCCACAGAAAACCAATGGGATTGCACGGCTGCTCCAAGTTGGCCGGTGACCTTATCATAGGCGACAATGGAATAAGTATGGGTCGGTCTTATCTCCTCACCCAAAGTAATTAGAGTAAAAACGACACAACTTATCATAAATATCATAACTGCTTTTTTCATGGCTTATCTCCATATGAGAATATGTATCCTTGGAAACCCAGGACCTGTATTTTCTAATAATTTTCCTTTAATTGCAATCAGCCTTTGGTTTAGCCAGAATTGACTCTTGGATCACAGGGATTTTTTATTTAGTATTTTTATCATGTTGTCTGGGATTCCGAGTTTTTTTCAGCCGGTACAGGTACGGGTTTCCCTGTTTTTTGGGGCGGCCCGGCCGATTGGAAAAAATTCATCTGGGATGCTTGAAGCCCCACTTTGATCCATCCGCGGCTGAGGATGAAGATCTGGCCAATGAGGAAGGCGAAAAGGATGGGCAAGAGGGCCTGCGTATTGACAGCCTTCTGAACCAGCCAGTAGAGGACAAAGACGGCGGCCGCAGTCAGCAAAAAGAGGTAATAAATCGCCAGCGTGCTCCCTAATTTTCGGAAAACAAAACCCACGGCCTGGAAGAGCGGACGGAAAACTTTGCGCGTATCTCCAACCACAATTTTTATGCGGGCATAATCCACGATCATCTTGACCAGAAAAACGAGAAGAAATGCGATTACCAGCTGTATCAAAATCAGATAAAACATCAAGACTTCATTTGTGCCGCCTTTGGTGAGGGGTTTGAGGATCATATTGAGTATCAAGATGATGACAATTATTCCCAGCCACAGCGTCAGAGAGTAGATCAGCAGCCGCACAAAGCGTCCGAAGAATTTGCCTCCCCCCTCAAAAAACAGGGGGGCCAAACGCCTTCTTTCATCGGTTTTCCGGGGATGGATCAGGGTGAAGAGGATTCCTCCGTTGAGAAAGACGGAGACAAATATGTAGCCGATCAGAAGGAAGATGGCAAGGGAGACGATGACGTTGAGTTTCTCACCATTGTGGGTCAACAGTTCAAAAAATGTGTTCATATCGAAAGTTTTTAGGAAATTTTCCGCTACCGCACTGCGGGAGAGAACCTGGTTCATGTAATCGGAAAATTGAAAATAAATCAAACTGGCGAAAAGGACATTGACCAGCCACAGAAGCCAAACCAGCTTTCCTTCGGATGTCGCTTTTTTGATTCCTTGAAAATAGTATTTTAGTGCTTTCATGGTTCACTCCTTTAGAAGGGTAAGAGGGTCAGTAGCTTTTGGAAGTAGAGCGTTATTCCCAGGGCAAGCTTAAGAATGGGGGTTTTATTCGGTTTCAGTAGTCTGGAGTTATTCATTTGATTGATGTCCAGGGGTATTTTATACTCCGGGTCGATTTCGGCCAGCTTTAACTTGTTGGGTTTGATGTATTCGAACCGCTTCCAGCGGTCTTTACCCTCCCAGGTTTCCCGGATCTCCTCACCGTTCTCAAAAACAATCAGTATCTCCTGGGGGAAAAAAAGGTCTCCCTTACGGAGGATTACCACTTCGTTTTTGTAAATTTTTTCCTCGGGGCTGTCCTTTGTTTTATCCGGCTCCACCAGTTCTCCCTTGAAGATCCCTTGGGGATCTTTGATTTCAACCGACCGGACGCGGCCCACTGAGTAGTCCAGCTGGCCCGGGGTTTTGAAAAACTGATCGAAAAACCAGTCAAGATCCTGCCCGCTTACTTCTTCGGCCACGGCGAAAAAGTCCGCAGATTTTGGATGTTTGAATTTCCAGCGTTTAAAATAGGTTTTCATAACCTCGGCCATGACATCCTCACCAAGGTATCTTTCCAGAGTGAGAAGCGTTAATGCCGCTTTAGCGTAAACATTGGCCCCATAGCTTCCCTTACTGTAGAATTCCCAGCTTCTGGTCATGATGGGATCCAGTTTGGATAGGCCGAGGATGGAAACCCGGGACCTCACCAAATCGCTCATCTTAATGGCGCCTAAATCCAACATGGACCTGTCTTTGCCGTAATAGTGATCCATAGCCTTGATTTCAGAATAGGAGTTGATACCTTCATCCAGCCAGGCCTCTTCAAACTCGTTGGAGGCCACCATGCCGTACCAGTAGCCGTGGCCGAATTCATGAATGGTTACCATCTCGGGCAGCCGCAGCCCTTTTGGAAAAAACCAGGATCCCATGCTGGTGAACAGCGTTGGATACTCCATGCCTCCCGCGCCCATTGCCTTGAGAGGAGGATCCACCAGGGTGATGGTCTCATAGGGATAGGCCCCGTAGCTTTGGCTGTAAAATTCTAGCCCGTTCCGCAGGGATTCTTCGTATCGATCCGTTAGCTTGAGGTGGGCCTTATGGATAAGAAAGATCATTTCGGTTTGAACCGGGGGATCAGGCAGGGTGAAGGATTTGTGGATCTCCACAAAATCCGGACAAGCGGTCCAGGCGAAATCGTGGATGTTTTCCTGATAGTGGGTGTAAGTCATGGTTTCGTCACTGTTTTTAACTTCCTTGATACGTTTGCCCGTGGCTCCCAATACAAAGTCCTCTGGCACCGTGATGTCCACTTCGAAAATTCCAAAATCCGCGTAAAACTCGGATGAGCTGTGATACTGGTGACAGTTCCAGGCTCCGTTCTCCCAGACACCGATTTTGGGGAACCACTGGGCCACCATGAAGAAATTTCCCTTATATCCTGAACGGGCGAAGACCTGGGGAAGCTTGGACTGGAAGATAATTTCCAAGATTATGGTCTCTCCCGGAGGTAGCGGTTCAGGCAGAAGTACCTGCATAACTGTTTGATCGTCGGGATTCTGGTCGTCCGGCTGGATGTAGGTTATGGTCGGGGTAAGATCGGCCCCGTCCTGGATTCCAATCCTGGAGACGTCGATATAACCCCACCGATCCTTGTCCACTGCAAAGCCCCGGTGGCTTCCCCCACTTTCCCTCATAAAGGTGGATCGGTTGTTCTTGAAGGCGTTGAGGTAAAGATGAAAGTGCAGTTCCGATACAGGAACATCTCCGGTGTTCAGCCAAGTAAGCGCTTCCTCCCCAAACACAATTTTTTCCTCGGTCAACAGCTTGGCCTTAATATGGTAGTCCACAATGTGTTTGCTGGGAGAAGTTGCCCCTGTATTGATAAAAATTACCAGAATAAGGATTGGGAATATTAAAAATTTTTTCATAGGTATTCTCCTCTGAAGTCGGAAAACATTATTTTTATAGAAATAAAAATCCCTTCACTTGACTCCTATATAATTCTAATATAACTCTAACGCATAAAAGTCTCGGAGCGCAAATGCAAATAATTTCTTTTCTATTTCTTCTTCTCGTCCTTTTTCTTCTTCAAAATAGCTTTGGTGCGGTCCTTGAGGTGTTTTTCAAGGTCAAGGTGTGATATGCCTTGCTTTAACCATTTGGGGGCCGGTTTTCCCATGAGGTGGTGGTCGAAAAATTCACGCATCCTGATGTAATAGTCTTTCATATTGGGTTGTTTGCGCAGGCCATGATTTTCGCCTTTGTACTGCAGCATAATAACGGGTTTCTTAAGCTGGCGCAGGGTGTTGTAATATTCAATTCCCTGGTTCCAATCCACAGCTCCGTCTTTGTCATTGTGGAGGATTATCAGGGGGGTATTTACTTTATTTGCATAATAGACGGGAGAATTACGAGTATAGGCGTCAAGATTATCCAGGTAGTTGCCTTTGAAACGCCCCTGGCTCGATTCAAATATCGGTTGGTTGGCAGAGCCGGAGTTCCAGTATACAGAGCTGTACATGCTTATCATATTAGTAAGCGGAGCGCCGGCAATTGCGGCTTTGAACATATCGGTCTGGGTTATAAGAAATGCAGTCTGGTAACCACCCCAGGAATGGCCGTGTATTCCGACCCGGTTAATGTCTACCACACCGGTATCTGCAGCAGCCTTAACAGCTGGGAGCACACACCAGACTGCGGACATTCCCGGATCATTGATCTGATAAATGATATCCGGCATCAGCACTGCATATCCACGGCTGGTGTAAACCGATTTATTAAAGCCTCTGGCTGCTGGCGCAGAATAATTATTCATCCGCTGGGAGAGTTTTTCATAGTAATAGACAATCGTGGGATAACTTTTGCCTTTTTCATAGTTTGCCGGCAGGAATAAAGCTGCCTGGAGTTTGTCACCCTTGTCACTTGTGTAATCGACCAGTCTGCATCCATCTGACCAGAGGTAATTTTTCTGCTGGGGATTGGCTTCTGTTATTCTTTTGCCTTTCTTTAATGACCGGCCGGATACATAGTAGTCCGGATAGTCTTTATATGTCTGCCTTGTGTAAAGATAGATTTCTGCTTTTTTGGCTTTGAGCAGGGAATATACTGCATCGTCCCAGCACAGCATTTTTACGCCTGGTTTGCCATTGTCGATGCGGGCGATGCCGCTTTTTTTCGTCCATTCACCATAGGCGCTTAAGTAAAGCGGTTTGGATAGGTCTATTCCTTTCTCCTCCGGGTCCAGCCGGAAGCGCCTCTGAAAGCGGATTTGTTCTTTTTTACCGTTTACAGTCAGGTTAGCACCCTTTCCGTCATGGACTGGGATATTCCACACATCCCAATTGTCATATAGAAGAACTGATTCTCCTCCTTTGGTCCAACCCAATCTGGGATAGATAGGCGGATCTATTACATTATTGTCATCTTCTGTATCGATAAAAGATGTGGGGACTTCTTCGGTGATATTATATGTCTTTCCGGTTGCCATTTCATAAGTGTGGAAATCACCCTCCTTGTAATAAAGAAAGTGGCTGCCGTCTGGGGAAGGAGAAAAGAACCAGCGGCATTTTTTAAGGGATAGCTTTCGTTCTCCGGTTTTTAGATCGATCACATAGATATCATTGTAACGGCGCCCATTGAGATTTCCGTCCAGTTCATATTGACCATTGTCCTGCCCGATGGCCCATAAGTGCTTGGGGGCAGCTGTGACATCTCTTACTTTGTCATCAGCCAGGCGCAGGAATTTGCTTTCCTTTACTCGGTAAATACAAAGATAACTGAAATTTTTATCCCTCTTTTCCTGGACCTGCTGCATGGGCTGGATTCTTTTATCAAGCCAGTGCCAGATTACAAGTCCGGGAAGGTCTTGTTTGTCAATATCTTTTTCAGATTTTTCTTTGGTTTTTTCTGTTTTATCTTCTGGTTTTTCTGTTTTATCTTTGCCTTTTTTTTCTTCTGTTTTGGGCGTATCTTCAGGTTTTTTCTTTTCATCCTTTTTTTCTTTAAGCTCGTGAATACCGAAAAGAATGCCGGATAGATCATCAGTCCACACAGGATTTCGGTTGGGGCTGATAGTCATTTTTTCTGGGAAGCTTTTATCTTTTCCAGGAATATAACTGATTTTCTGCGGTCCGGAGGAAGAAAAATTATAAAAGCCTATAACACTGAATAATTTGTTTTCAAAACCTTCATCATCTTTACCTTTAAGTACTGTCAGTCCGTCTCCTTTTTCCGTCCAGGTTAATTTTTTGTATTCAGCTTTGTCGTTTTCAACAGGAACAATAACTCCTGAGCTTGTGTTTCTCAGCTGGACTCCGTTTCCGCTTTTTCCCTGAGCATCGATGACCCAGGCCAGCCAATCGCCCTTTTTGTTGAAGGCAAATTCAGAGACATTTCCAATATTGAGCGGTTCGGCGGTTTTAAGGTCAACAAGAAGCAGATCAGAACCGCTCCATTTATCTTCAGATTTGGACTGGGCTTCAGATGGATATTTGTGTAATGCGAGCCACCCCGGATTTTCCCGGGAAAATGAGAATTTTTTCACTTTTTCAAATTCATATTCTTTACTTGATTTTAGGTTGATCGCTTTGGCATCATTGTATAATTTTTTTTTCTGCTTCTGCAGCTTTCTGGCTTCCTCTCTTTTAGGAAAGATAGTATATGCGGCCCATAAAGAATCTTCAGAAAAAGAAATCAGGCCGGAACCGCCGTATCTTGGGGCTTCACCTATGGGAAAACGGAACTCTTTTTCCCCTTTTGTCTGCCGGATAATGACCTCACCGTCTCCTTCTTGAGGAGCTAAAATGTAGGCAAACCATTCTCCGTTATTGGACAAAACAGATGCTCTTATGCTTTTCCAGGCCATTATATCGGATACAGCTTCGATTGCTTTTGGCTTTACCTGCTCTATTGTATCCGCCTGGGCAGAATACACTGGTATGGTCAGAAATAGACATAAAACAAGTGCTGATAAGATGTTGGTTCTTTTCATAGCATTCCCTCCTTAATATTCATAAAAAATGTTGATTTAACTGACCTGATTCTTGTATTACCTGAGTTTCCTGCTTTTCCAATGTTGAGTAATCCAGTTCAGATCCAAGGAGTGAGTGGGGGATCAGGAATATTGCAATCATTAATATGGATGCACCCAATACCCAGCCGCGGGCGGGTTTATCTTTGCGAAAGACAGCGATTAGGGCAATGAGCCATCCTATTAGAGCTATTAATGTTTTGTTGTCAGTAAGGTCAGTACCAAAAGGAAATCCGGTCCAGAAAGCTCCAAAGGCAAATTTTTGCATCAGAGGGCCGAAGATCAAGCCGCCTAGGACAAGGAATATGAATGTCCAGAGAGTAAGTTTTCTTGGGTTAGTGTCTGCACGCAGTGCTTCGAAGCCTGTCCGGGTTGAAAAAAGCAGGGCTAAAAACATAACCAGAATATGTACGATTATTATTAGAGTAGGTACAGGGTCCTTAAACCTTATTATAATGGGATTTTTTCCGGACAGGTCTAATTCAGCTCCAAGATGTCTTAAGATGACGCGGTATTCCAGTTTGCCGGCAGAAGGCTGCTTGGGAAGGACTGAGATAAGGTTGTCTTTTTTCCTCTGTAGAGGCTTTCGGATCAAAGCATCCTGAGTATTAAATCTTTTGTAGAGAACATAGCCTGTGATATCCGGGTTCTTCGCGTTTATATTGATCTCATAATCTTGGGTTGTTTCATGACTGCGAAGCAATTTATATGATATTTCTATGCCGCCAAGATTGGCGTTTCCCCTTAAAGGATATGTAGGGCCTGTTGTCCTCTGGTATACAAGGATAAATGCCGTAATTAAAAAGGATAATATCCAAAGTATTGTTTTTTTCATTATAATGATATTATTCTTAATTCAGCTAAAAAGTACAATAAAATATTTTGAAAAAAGAGATTATATACGTTATAATGCGAATCGATTTAAGGAGGTTATTATGAATAAAGCCAAACTAATGAGAATAAGTTTTTTTTCTATTTTGATATTTTTTCTTTGTCTTCCGGTTTTTTCCAAGAAGATAGTTATTGATAGCACCTGGGCAAGCGGCCAGCAGCGGATTGATGGAGAAATGAACGATTGGGCAGCGGATACTCTCATTTATAATAAGAAAGTCAAGGTTGATTATGCATTTAAAAACGATGCTGATTATCTTTATATTTTGTTTAGATTTAATGACCCAGAATATGTAAGCTCTGTAACTGCTACAGGAATGACTGTTTATTATAATCTTGAGGGTAAAAAGAAAAAGTATTACGGGATAAACTTTAAGGGGAAACAAGTTGCTGCAGATGCATATATCAGTGTCATGGAAAAGAGGGGGCAGGTATTGACTGAGGAACAGAAAAAGACCTTACGAGCACAGCGTTTTATTGTTCTGAATGATAATACTGTGATAAACAATAAAAGCAAATCTTTGGCTGCTGAGGTTAAGGAAGGGACAAAGCCTGCTGTTTTTAAATCTCAGAAAGGCAAGGACGCCTTTATATATGAGTTTGCCATTCCTTTGAAAAAGGAAGCTGAAATGGCCCCTGGAATCGGAACAGAGCCTGGAAAACAAATTATGATCGGCTTTAAATGGGGCGGGATGACAAAGGAGATGAAGGAACAGAGATTGAAACGAGCCACAGCGCAAAGTTCTCGGGGAAGAGCAGGAAGTGGAAGCCAATCCGGAATAGCAAGCGAAAGAGGAGGGGGAGGAGGGCTTTCAGGTTCCTTATCATCTATAAGAAGATACGGTCCTAAAGAACATGACTTTTGGGTGGATGTTCAACTTTCAGTGAAGAAGTAATAATACCATCGCGAATAGTTTGGGTCAGTCTTTTTAGGCTATTTCCTCTTCTGGCTCATCCTCTTTTTCTAATGAATTATCAGGCTGTACTTGTTCTTTGATTTTTTCTTTCGGCTCTTCTTGCTGTTCTTCTTCGATTTCGATTCTTATGCCCAGGAGACGTGAAGCGCCTTCATAGAGCTGCTTAAAGGACCTTTTTGATTCCTGAAGCCCGGCTAATTTTTCTCTGGCATTTTGAATAACTTTTTCCATTTCTTCATCAATAGTTTCAAGTTGAGCTTTTGCTTCGTCCATGGTTTTTTTATAAAGTTCTTCTTGATTCTTATTGAGAGCCATTATTTTTTCCTCATATACCTTAATCCATTTAATGTTTATCTATATTTTAGGCTACTCCTCTAAATAATCAATCACCCTTTGAGGTGATTTTGTGGGTGAGATTGGGGGTGGGGTGAACGAGGGGTTTCGAACCCCCAACCTCCGGATCCACAATCCGGTGCTCTAACCTGTTGAGCTACGCTCACCAAATCTTGGGTTTCAGGATTTTCGCATCAAAAGGCAGTAATGTCAAGATTTATCGCCCTTGGATCAGCTCAAGTACATTGGCTGAGTCGCGCCAGCCTTTTTTGACCTTGACCTGGAGTTCAAGATATATTTTAGCATCAAGGATCTTTTCAATATCATGGCGTGCGTCGGTACCGATAGCCTTGATGAGAGAGCCTTGCTTTCCGATGATAATTTTACGATGAGTGTCTTTTTCTACAAATATTCGTGCTTTTATGTATTTTTTTGGTTTTTCTTGGTTATGGGAGGGGCGGGGGAATCTGTCCTCAATTCCATCAATAAGAACTGCGGTTACAAAAGGAAGCTCCTGTCTGACCCGAGCTAACATTTTTTCTCTTATGATCTCTGCGAATAAAAATTGTTGGGATTGATCGGATATTTCATTATCTGAGTAGATTTTCTCCGCTATCGGTAGATATTTGAAAATAGAATTTTCCAGCTCCTTGATGTTTGTCCCCTTTAAGGCGGATATGGGAATAATCTCAGCAAAAGGCAATAGGTCTTTATATTTGTCGATAACAAGCAGGATCTTGTCCTTTTTTATTATATCAACTTTGTTTATTAGTAAAAATATAGGAGTTGATATTTTTTTGAGCCTATCAATAACAAATTGATCTCCTTGTCCGAACTTTAAAGTGACATCGATGAGCAGGCATAATACATCAGCTGTTTCAAGGGAGGAGTAGACAAAGTGCATCATACGTTTGTTCAGTTTATGCAGGGGTTTGTGGATGCCTGGATTATCAATGAATATGATTTGTCCTTTTGAGGTAGTTTTTATTCCGATAATACTGGTCCTGGTTGTCTGGGGCTTATCAGAGACAATGGCGACCTTCTGCCCGAGTATATTATTGAGAAGTGTGGATTTCCCTGTGTTCGGTCTTCCGATCAAAGCTACATAGCCGACATTAAATTTATTGTTAGAAGTCATTTTTTTATGAATAATTCAGGCTATATAGATAATACTTAGAAAATGGTAAATAGTAAATGATAAATGGGAGTTTCCTCCCCAGCTTCCCATTTCGCGTTTTAAGGTTTTTTTCTGAATAAAAGTTTTCTTATTTCTCCTTCTTCCTCTTCTAATCCCTTGAAATGTTCATATTCATTGAGGTGGAGAAAGCCATGGATAGTTAAATATTCAAGTTCTCTTTCTAAGCCGTGTTTTTCGCGGGAGCACTGTCTGAATGCCTGGGGTGCAGAAATGATTATATCTCCCAGATAAAATTTCCCGTCAGCTCCTTTTTCTCTGATAGGGAAACTTAATACATCGGTGAAAGTATTTTTATTGAGAAATTTGCGGTTAAGGTCTCTTATGACTTGATTTGTCACAAATGCTAATGTTATCTCAGCATTTTGGATTTTGTAATGGGAACACAGTTTATGGAGCAGAGATTTAAACTTGTCTTTATTTATTCTGTGTCTTTTTTGCTGGTTTAGAATTTCGATCATTTTTTGTTTTTGGTTTTCCCATTTTATTCTTTTTTCCTTCAAAATCGAACCCGGGGTATTCTATTCTGTGATGATATATGGTGTATAATGTCGAGAGGAAAGACTCGGCAATGGATTTCATCTCTTTTAGAGACAGATTGCTGTCATCCAGCTGTCCGTCCTGCAGATAGTTGTTGAATATTTCTGTTATAGCCCTTTTTAAGATTGATTTAGTGGGGCTTTTTATGCTGCGGGAGGCAGCTTCAATGGAATCCGAAAGCATTACCAGGGCAGCTTCCTTGCTTTTTGGGGTAGGGCCGGCATAACGGTAGCTTTCTTCACCTATTTTGTTCATTTCAGGGTCGTATTCCTCTTTGGCTTTTTCGAAAAAATATCTAACTAGGGAATTTCCGTGGTGCTGTTCAATTATATCCCTGATTTTTTTAGGAAGCTTCAACTTTCTTGCGCGTTCTACCCCTTCTTTTACATGGTTGATAATAACTAGGGTACTCATGCTTGGTTTCAAGTCTTTATGCATATCGGCATTACGTCTTCTATTTTCAATAAAATACTCAGGCCTTTTAATTTTGCCGATATCATGATAGAGAGCCCCGGCTTTTACAAGTAAGGGGTCAAGTCCAATATCTTCAGCAGCGTTCTCTGCCAGGGAAGAGACGATCAAGGAATGGTGATATGATCCTGGGGCTTCCATAGCCATTTTCCTGAAAATAGGCAGATCTGAGTTGGTTAGCTCAAGCAGATGGGACTGAGTTATTATTCCGAAGAGAGACTCAAATAAAGGAAGTAAGAGAAAGGCTAAAGCTCCGCTTATAAGCCCGCCTATAAGTGCCATAATAAATTCGCTAATAAAAAGGTCGATAGGGCCGATTTTTTCTCTTACTAGGTGAAATATTATTATTAATAGGGTGTTTACAGGAGCAACCATGAATAAAGCAGCCCGAAAAGTTGTAGTCCTGCTTTGTTTGCCAAAGTATTTAGTTCCAAAGATAGCAGCTAAACTGCCGATAGTGCAGAAAAGTATTATGTGAAAACTGGATTTTAATAGATATCCGACTATAATGCTGTTGATTATCGTGAATATTAATGCGAAGAGAGTTCCTGACAGGAATGCTATAAGAAGTGTTCCCATCTGGAGAGGTAATAAATACATGTAGCTTTCTGTATGCGAAAAAAAAGATATCCTGGTATTCTGGCTGAGGAGGCCTGCCAAGAAGTTAAAAAACTTATATAAGATAAGGCTTATTGCCAAGAGGATTCCGGTCATAATGAATTTTTTTAAAGGCTCCTCTACACCCGACCTGGTTTCTAGATCGTAGAGTAAAACACCTAACAGGATGATGAATAAAAGAAAAAAACCGGAAAAATTAATAAGCCAGCTTGGTTTAGCACTAAGATTCTGGTTGATAATGCTGACCTGCTTAATAGTATCTTTATTGACTTCATCCCCTTTGCGGATTATGACTTTACCCTTTTTAATTGTATAAAAGATTGTTTCAATATTCTGGCGTGCGGATTCTTCGTGTTCCGAAGTTTTAAAGGGGCTGAAAGTTATATTGGAGGAGACGAAGAGGTGGGAAAGTAGAATAAGCAGAGATTTTTCATTTTGGGGGAGCTCTAATGTATTGATTTCTTCTGATAATTTTATTTTGCTTTCTTTAACATCCTGGATGTCTGATACTTGATAAGCTATTTCCTTCTCAGAATTTATGAATATTACCAATCCTTTATTCTGTTCATCATGGAGGAATAGATCTTTAGTCAGAAGAATACCTTTGGATGAGACTTTCCCGATGAGGTTAATAAGATTTTCCTCCAAACTTGCCGGGAATTTGAGCTGGGTAAGAAAGCGGAGGTCTTTAGGAGGAATTTTGACTCCATATGTTTCGGATACAATGCGCGTGAATTCGTCGATCTTTTTTGCGGTTGTTTCTTCTTGAGAGAATTCTCTGCCTGTTTTAAAAAAATCACGGATTTTGTCTTCTGTTTTTAAAAAGACATTCTGGTCGAGCGTATATACCGGAACTACTGCATCTACTGCTTCTTGCTGCCTTTTTATAAATGTATCCTCATCAATAATGGTAAGATCAGAAGGGGCTGTGATATCTGTAGGGGCGATATCGCCGACTGAAAGCTGGGGCAAAGATTTTGAAGGGAGATATGAAATTAGATAGGCAATAGCTGCAGAAAAAATAATCAGGTAGAAAAAAGGATTGTTTATCAGTTTTTTCCAGAAACTTGAGGCTTCCTTGTTTTCGATTGAGGAACCATTGTTTTTTGCTTTTCTTACAGGGGTTTCCTTGCTGTGAAAAAATTTTATTTTTCTAAAGGAGAAAGGAGTCATTTCTTTTTTTTTGGTTTATTTTCAGCTTTTTCATAGGCTTTGATGATTTTTTGAACTAAAGGGTGTCTAACGACATCTTTTTCATTGAAATTAATGAAAGCGATTTCCTTGATGCCGGACAGGATTTTTAAAGCCTGTAAAACTCCTGACTTGTGAGGTTGAGGAAGATCGATCTGGGTTATATCAGCAGTTATTATAAGTTTGGAGTCGAATCCAGTTCTTGTAAGAATCATCTTCATCTGTTCTTTTGTGGTGTTCTGAGCTTCGTCAAGAATGATAAAGGCGCTGTTTAAAGTTCTTCCCCGCATGAATGCAAGCGGTGCGATTTCAATTATTCCTTTTTCAAGAAGATTGGTTGCTTGCTCTGAGGGGGCAAGGTCATAGAGGGCATCATAGAGGGGGCGCAGGTAAGGGTTGACCTTTTGCTGAAGGTCTCCTGGCAAAAATCCAAGTTTTTCTCCGGCTTCAACTGCCGGTCGGGTCAGGATTATACGGTTGATCTCTTTATTTTGAAGTGATGAAAGTGCTGAGGCCATAGCGAGATAGGTCTTTCCAGTTCCAGCAGGTCCGATGCCGAATACCAGGTCACTGGATTTAATAGCCTGGATGTAGTTGTGCTGATTGAGAGATTTCGGCCTGACTGATTTACGCGAGAGATTGAGCGGCTTGGGAAGAGTAAAATCCCCCAGATTATCGGTCTGTCCATTTTCAAGCAGGTCTAGGGCGATATGGAAGTCCTCTGACTGAAAGGGGCGGCCTTTGTTCTTAAAGTGTTCCAGCTGGTCAAAATAATTTTTGGCGAATTCTACTTTTTCCTCGGGTCCGTCGAGTATTATGCTGTTGCCCCGGATGGATAGGGATATCCCCAGTCTTTTTTCAAGTTTTTTAATGTTTTTGTCCAGAACTCCGAAGAAGGCAGAGTTACTGGCATAGGGGTGTTCGATTTTTTCCATATCAGACGATAAGGCAGGATTTATCATGCATCTTATTTTAGCAGTAGATATTAGAAACAATATTTATGGCTTTGTCAAGTAGAGTTAGGCCCAGGTTGCAGTTCAGACACTAGAGGAGGCTGCGGCATCTTTTGAACACAGGTTAAGCGGAAAGAGAGGATCAAACAAGAAGGCGGAGAAGTTTTCGCACTAATTTCAGAGGATGAGCCATAAGAGAAAGGAAGAATGTTTAAAAT
>JAUVXM010000128.1 GCA_030603565.1 Candidatus Aminicenantota bacterium | reverse complement strand
TAGGTGAATGGAATCTTAATGAGGAGTTGCTCTACATTCATTTTGAGAAGGAGCAAAAACTTGAATTGGTTAAGAAACAATCGTTCAAGATTAATAAAAGATCCAAAAAAAGAATCTCTGATTTCATATGACATTCAACCATTAATTATTAATGGGATTATTTTTTGCTTTAGCTCTTTATATGAATCAACTCTTTCTGCAGCATTTGATTCGATTTGCTCTTCTTTGTTCCCTAAAATAAAAACTTTATCAATTCCGGCAGCCTCAGCTGCAAGAATATCAAAAAAAGAATCCCCCACCACACAGCATTCAGTGTTCACAAAACCAAACCTTTTTAAGACCTCAAGAAAAGGATCAGCAGAGGGCTTCCAGAGCCCGCTTTCCCTGGACATGACCAGATCAAAACTCAACTTGAATTTTTCCAAAAGGAAAACAACATTTTTCCTGGAATTATTAGTAACAAGAGATGTTTTTATCTTCCGTTCCTGGACAAATTCCAAAAAATCCTTTATTCCATCCTTAAGCTCAGCCCTCTGTGTCGCTATCTGCTCATATTTCTTAAGGACCTCCCATTTTTTTGTTTTTTCCGGTTCTTTTAGTCCTTTAAGATAAGGCAGGATCGGCTTTCCTCCGGTATTCAGGTCAGATTTGATTTTTTTCCAATCATACGGAACATCTACAATAGTACCATCCATGTCAAAAATAATTAATTTAATCTTCATTTTTAATGATGTCTGTTGTTTCATTTCAATAGAATCATACAATAGTAAAAGGAAAATGGAAAATGGTAAGCAGATTTGATATAATTTATCAAAAGGTTTATGATACATAAAAAGGAGAACTTCTAATGGAAAAATTCTTAGCTGTTTTTTTCGGGTTAGTTTCAATGGCCGGCGGAGTTTTGCTGGTACTATTTGTATGGGGGCCTTTGGTCCTTAATTTCGTACTTGCTTGTATCCCTCTTGTTCTATTTTTCGGAGGTATGATCGCCTTCCTTGCCGGGATCAGCAGTATAAAAGATGCTTCCAGAGTAAAAAAACTTGAAGAAGAGCCTGAAGTAAAAACTGAAGAAGAGCCAAACAAAGAATAATTATTTCTTTTTACCGGTTGTATTTTTGCTTCTCTCCTTAGCGGATTTATCCATTTCATTTATTACAATTGTTTTAAGCTCTTCTCTAATTTTTTCCATTTTTTTTAATTTTCCAGTTATCTTATTGAAAATATCTTTCTGCACTCCTATGCCTTCCTGAATAAGAAATGCAGCGCTTTCAGAACGGCTTTTAAAAAGGCCTGCTTCTACAAGCATATTCAACTTCTCATTACATTCATCATTCACCCTGATCGTCAGTACTGTATTACGCGACGATAAAGCTTTATCCACAACTTTTCTTAAAGATTCAGCAGTTTTCATGGCGATTTTTTCTACATGAGCACCAAATTCGTCCAGAGGGTTCCGTTTTTTTTTCTTTTCAGCTGAGCCTTCATTTTCTTTTTTATTGTCTTTCATTTTCCGAGCCTCCTATTTTTTGTAATCAAATTACAAATTACAACTATTCTCATTACTTGTCAAGCATCAATTATTTTACCTTATTGCATAATTATGATAAAATTTTTTTGTGAGCAATTTCCTTGTTTCATTACTCTTATTAACCTCCCTCCAGATATCCCCTTTTTCCAGTGATATTGAAAAAGCATTTCTGCAAAATAATGAAAAAATGCTGCTCGCTTTATTTCCAGAAAACGGTTATATCAACATTTCTTTCCCTGATCCGATCTCATTTTCCGATCAGATCTCAAACCAGCAAGCTTATTATCTTTTCAAAAATATTTTTTCCTCTTTTTCAACTTTTGAATTTTACTCTGAACCTCCCTATAAAACAGCAAACGAAAATAGTTTTATACTAAAAACCAGGTGGTCTTTTCGTAACAGAAAAAACCGTCACCAATATGTCTTTCAGGTATTCTTTTATATAACAAAGCTTGAAGTCCCAAGCAATGAACCTGGAAAGCATCAATGGCAAATAACGGAACTAAAGGCGGCAGAAATCTAAATCTGAATATGCGCCATGTCATGAAAAAAAGCTCAAAGTACGGCTTTACTCTTTCTCTCTTACTCGCTTCTTTCTTTTTGATTCTGGCTATTACGCGGCCAAATGTGATCCCCTCAAATTATTATCAGAAAAGTTTAAAACAACTAAGATCCAAATCAAAATCAATTAAACTAAAATTCCATGAACTACTCAACGAAACAGCCAAAAAAAAAGCCAGGGCAGCAGAAATTAAGATCCCGGAAAAAATCAACGACCTTTTCAATACTTTAAAACAGTTAAACCCTTCCTCAAAAAACAGCGGCATTGGATATTACAATAGATTTGGAGAGCTTATACTATGGAACGGCCGTGTTATCGATCTTCAAAATCTCCTCACACAAAAATCCGCCCCTTTTATATCCCAAAAAGGATCGATTGTAATTAATAACAAAACTTCTTTCTACCTTATTTCAATCCAAAACCTGGGAGAAAAAGGCTATATAATCTTTTACCGGCTCTTAGCCTTTATTCCTCAATTCAAAGCTCAGTACCTGAAGGAATATCACTTTTTAAAAGAAGACCTGATGCAAAACTGCAGTATTGACTTCTGGGATTATAGAGAAGATGTCAGCGGATTTGAAAAAATATTCATTAAGCATAACGATGAATTTATAGGCCAACCAAGGCTTCAAAATGAAATTCAGACAATTTTTTTCCCTTTAAGAAACGAAGAAAACAAGATAATAGCTACCGTTACTCTAAGCTCTTTATCTCTTCCTGTAAAACTTTCTTCTCAAAGAGAAAATCTTATGCTTATTTTTTATATCCTTTTAGGAATGAGCCTATTATTCCTCCTTAATCTCTTTCTAAAAACACCCTCTTTCATTCATTCACACAAACTGTGGAACAGCCTATTTATAGTTTTAATATTAATAGGACTGCGGGCTCTATTCTTCCCCCTAAGTCAACTTGAGGCAGTACAGTCTCTACCGCTTTTTTCTCCTTCAGCCGCCAGCTTCATATTCTTATGGGACCTGGCAAAATCACCGGCAGATTTATTCCTGACTTCATTTTTTCTTTTTCTCATCATAAGCTTTCTATTTTATCGGTTCAGAAATGTTTTCAAGCCAAAACAGAGCAATCCTTCTCTTCTGCTTTCGCTTTTTATTAGTTCAGCTGTTACAGCACTTTCATTCTCACTTCTTCTGCTTTTTCAAAAAATCCTTTTTAAACTGACTGCCAATTCCAGTTTTAATCTGCTTAAGATTTCCTATGATCTGTCTTTTTTTTCCCTGCATATAAGTATCCTTTTAACTTTTACAGTTATAATAATTCTCATATATTCCGGATTTAAATTAGCTTCTACTTATTCTTCCGGCTTTTTTACTTTTATTATCCTTCTGCTATCAGGATTCACTGTATTACAGTTTCTTCCCCAAGTAAAACTATCATTCCTGCTTACCTTATTCCAAACAGCTCTGATTGCTGCAGTAGCAGCCTCAGCTTATTTCTATACAGTGAAAGCAAAAAAAGAAATCCTGGCTATTATTTTTATTCTTTCCGTGTTGCTTGTCCATGGAACGGTAAATAAAGCAAATATTGAGAAACACTCATCTCTGGTGGAAAATTCTCTTCAGAACTCGATCAAATCCCAGAAAAATTGGGGTTATTTTCTTATGCAACAGACAGTCTTAGAAATTGATAAAAGAAATGATGAAATAATTTCACTTTTTTTTAGCTCTCAGCCCCCTGACCTGGCAAACTCTCTTTGGAATAAAACTCTTCTGGCAAAATTTAACTGGTATTCAAGCTTGGAAATAATAGATCCGGAAGGAAAATCGCTTTCCCATTTTTCTCTTAATATACCGGAACCTTACCAGCCTCACCTTGATCTCCCTTTAAGCCCAACCTGGGTTATACTGGAACAAAATTTGTCCTACTTAGTCAGGGACAAAGATTTCCTTATTGCTTACAAAGACTGGTTTGAAGCAGATAAATATCAAGGAAGAACTATCCTCCATCTCGTTTTCGATTATGAAACACTCCCGTTTCTATATTTAGCTAATCCTTACTTTGAGCTTGTGAAAATCACTTCGATCCCCTCTCTTAACCAGCTTGATCTTGGATTCGCTGTTTTTAATATGCAGGGAAAACCGGCGTATAATCCCAACAAAGTATCATCAGGAATTCCTCCTGCTCTTCTTCAAAAGATCAAAGATTCAAAAGAATCAATATGGTCGACTTTCTCAGATAAGGGCAAAAAATTCAAGTGTCTTTATTTTGAGAATAGTGACAAAATATATGCCCTATTTATCCCCATAAAAAGTATTCTCACCTACTTAGTTGAATATCTAAAGCTCATTTCTCTTTATCTGATCTTTTTTATCGCAGGTTCCCTTCTGTTCTCACTTATCTCCAGCCGGAAAAAATGGAAAAACCCTTTTTGGTCATTCTCAAATCGGGTTTACATCGCATTTACAATTGTTGCCTTAATACCACTTCTTGTTTTTACTTTTTCAACACGCAGCTTCTTTGCAAATATTTTCACACAGAAAATTACCGAAGAAGCAGAAGCTCAGGCAAATTATGCCCGCCGGGTTATGGAAGAATTTATTTCACTTCAACAGGAGGAAAGAATCTCGTTGACTATTCCTCCTGATAATATGGTCATTTGGATAAGCACGACCATATCCAATGACGTAAATTTATATGTTGACGGCAAACTAATCTCATCAAGCCGCCGAGAATTTTTTGATTCCGGGCTTCTTCCTGAGCTTATCGATGGTGAAATTTATTATAAAATACAATTCGAAAACAATCCTTTCTACATGCAAACCCAAACGATCGGAGATTACTCTTTTCATACTCTTACTATCCCCTACTCATTCCAGGAATCAATTCTACTGATTTCTCTCCCTTTTCCCCAAGAGCAGCAGGAGATCACCAAGACTTCATCCGAATTACTTGAATTTCTTTTCTTTATCTCATTTATCTTCATAGCAGTAGTTCTTCTCTTAGCACGCGGCATCGGAGGTATGATCATTACACCTATAAAAAAATTGCTGACCGGCATAAAAGAAGTCAGCATAGGAAACCTTGAAATCTCAATTCCCCATAAGCATAAGGATGAGATGAAGACTCTGATCAACGGCTTTAACACTATGGTTAAAAGCCTGAAAAAACATCAACAGGAAGTGGCTGATCTAAGTAAAAAGGTCGCTTGGGCTGAAATGGCCCGTAAAGTCGCCCATGAAATTAAGAACCCTCTAACGCCCATTCAATTGTCCGCTGAACATCTCCTGCGCATTTACAGCGACAAACCTGATAACTTCGAAGATGCTCTAAAAGAATCAACCTCCTATATCGTCAATGAAGTGGAAAACCTTAGAAAAATAGCACAGCAGTTTCTGGAAACTTCTAAAGAAGTTTCTCTACAGAAAAAAAAGGTGGATCTCAAAGCAATAATTCAGGAAACTATCAGCCCCTACCAGAATACTCTGGCGGAAAGAATTGAAATAACCGAGTCTTTTTCAGGAGAAGACTTTATTTTTTGGGGGGATAAAGACAAAATTAAAATCATTCTAAGGAATATCCTGACCAACGCAATCGAATCAATCACAGGGCATGGAAAAATCAAAATATTCGCCAAATCCTTATCCGGTAAAATTGAACTCAAAATAACAGACACTGGCATTGGAATTGAAAAAGAAATGCTGACCAGAATTTTTGAACCATATTTTTCCTCCAAAGATAGCGGAACAGGTCTGGGCCTGCCTATTGCAAAAAAGATTATCGAAGACCATGGAGGATCTATCCGGGCATATCCCAACGAGCCGAAAGGGCTATGTGTATTAATTACACTACGCCTCGTATCTGCGGCAACCACAAACCTTCAATCAAGAAACAGAAGGCAAAAAAGGAGATAACATGACTCAACCCAATACGCAGAAGAAAAGACATCAACACAGAGATGATCTTATTGGAGAACATGCAGCTGGCGATGCCGGACAGATGGTACTAGCCATCCTTTTTACGGCGATATGGATACTCGACTCATTCTTTCTAAAATACACAATTTTCCTGAATCACTATGTACCACTCGTCATCAAAATACCTATTGGAGTTGTTTTATTAATCCTGTCGGGTTATCTGGCAAAAACAGGTCTGTCTATTGTGTTCGGTGAAAAGAGAGAAAAACCTTGCGTAATTAGGAAAGGCGTGTTTAATATCACACGGCATCCAATATACCTGAGCGAGATCCTGCTTTATCTTGGTCTTCTGATGCTGAGTATATCACTGGCTGCTGCAGTGGTATGGATCATCGCTATCTTGTTCTTGCACTCCATTTCGCGCTACGAAGAAAGGCAGCTGTTTGCCCGTTTTAGTGAGGAGTATGAACAATACATGCAGGAAGTGCCAATGTGGATACCGCGGCTGCGGAAGAAAAGATCGGGATCTCCTGGTAAATAATGTTCTATGGCCTCCTCCTCAACACTCTTTATTAGCCTGGATTATTCACGGGTCGATATGCACGGCGTGGCGCATGAAGCCGTATTCATATACTGCGAATGCGCCGCAACATAGCAGATCGGCTTGCCCGGAGGGTAAAAAAGGCCGATAATAAAATTGAGATATTACCGAA
>JAUVXM010000033.1 GCA_030603565.1 Candidatus Aminicenantota bacterium | reverse complement strand
GGATGGACCGCCGACGACCCGTTCATTAAGCTCAGCGAGAGTATTTTCCCCACGCGTGTGGGGATGGACCGGGGGGGGCGTATAAACGTCCCCCTCTTTAATAATTTTCCCCACGCGTGTGGGGATGGACCGTACTATGGTAATTTTGTCATGACAGGTCTCAGATTTTCCCCACGCGTGTGGGGATGGACCGCTCATCACGGATCAGAGAACGGAAGATGATAAATTTTCCCCACGCGTGTGGGGATGGACCGGGATATAATGCCTGGAGTTTTCCCTGAACCGCATTTTCCCCACGCGTGTGGGGATGGACCGTTAGACGTAGAAGCCTGACAGAAGTTATAATGATTTTCCCCACGCGTGTGGGGATGGACCGCAATTACTTGATTATCAACCGGATTCCCCGCAATTTTCCCCACGCGTGTGGGGATGGACCGTTTTTGCAGAATGGAATATTGGAGGAAGGGGCATTTTCCCCACGCGTGTGGGGATGGACCGTAGATGTTTATGGAAAATATGATCAGATAGAATTTTCCCCAAGCGTGTGGGGCTGGACCGGTTATAGACTTTGACACTCGTAATGTGAAATAATTTTCCCCACGCGTGTGGGGATGGACCGTGGCCGAACTTCCTTCTGATTCCAAATTTTTTATTTTCCCCACGCGTGTGGGGATGGACCGGCTCTGGTTTCGGATGACACAGGAAGGACTCTATTTTCCCCACGCGTGTGGGGATGGACCGTACAGGCTCGGATTACCGAGCTCATGGAGATGATTTTCCCCACACACGTGGGGATGGACCGCGGTCCATAAGCCCCCCGAGCATTATTCATATTTTATGCGGTTGGAGGCGGCGGTGGCGGGATTATGCAGGAATGCGCCGGTTCCCTTGGCAATGATTTCTTTGTAGCGGGGGACATTTTTAATGATTAAAGCTTTTTCCTGATGTTCTTCTGACCAGAGTTCTATTATCTGCAATATGGTGGAGCAGTGCCGGCCTACTCTTTTATCTATCGGCCAGCCGTTTTCATCCATTTTTTCAAATAAGAGTCCGTGCTTTCCGGCTTTGACTATAAATTCATCTTTTCCTTCCAAAAGAAGGGCGCGGTCGGTTCTGCCTCTGGTAGCATCCAGCATTGGCTCAGGTGCTTCCAGTAAGAGAGAAATTGCATCGGTATGGTCGCCGATCTCGCGGTGGGAAAGGCCGTGCAAAGCTTCGGGGGAGTTTTCCATGCCGATGTCAAACCCTTCCATTCCTGAAATCATCATCGAGGCCATGGCTGCCAGGTCCTGGCCGTTCTGATGGGCCACTATTGTACTTATGACCGGATACTGCAGTTCTGCCTCGTGCAGGTCAATGGCAATGTCGACATTTTCTTCTTTAATGAGCTGGATTATAGCAAAGCAGGTTTTCTCTGTCAGGGTGCCGTTGGGCCGGCCGGGCCAGGTACGGTTAAGGTTGCGGATATCAATATATGCCAGCTCCTGGCGGCTGGGATAATGGATATAGACTTCCGGGTCCGGCCACTGGTCTAAAGGATTTGACCAACGGTCTCCCATCCTGAACTTCTGTCCTCCCCAGGGCGTCTCAATGGTATAATCGGGGGGATAAGCTCCCCCCAGGCGGGTTACGGTTGTTGCGCTGCGGTTAGCGGATAATATTACCAGAAGTTTTCCCTGTTCAAGAAGAGCATTTTCAGTAAAAATCCAAGCAGCAAGCCTTGCGGCCGGTTCTTCCGGATGAGTGCCGCCGATTACAAGTACGGTTCCACCCGCCTCTTCTCCTTCCAGCATATATACGTAGGAGTCGTTTATCGTGCCTTTTATGCCCTTGAAATAGTCACTTAATTTTTTAACTTGAGTAACACCCTGTCCCAGCACTACCGGTTCTTTAAGGTGGCGGATCCGGTAGAAGCTGATTCCAGCAAAAAGCATAAGGGCAACTCCGGCCAGGCTGAAGACTATTTTTCTTAAAGTTGTTAGTTTTACATAGGCCATAATAACCTTCTATTTTAACCGGAATAATCTTAATAAAAACGGCATGAGGATAATAATATAGAGGATTTCCTCCTGCCATTTTTTGCTCTTGACCAGGTTCCAGATTATCAGAAGTGCGATGTATCCGGTTAAAAGATAATAGAGGATGGATATTATCATTGGAAATTATTCTCCTCTTTATTCATTTGACTCTTTTATAACATAGTTAGAAAGCTCAGTTCCTTACTGAATAGGACCATACATATTCCGGCAATGATGATAAGGATTGCCGGGATAATGCAGTATTTGAGCATCTGTGAATAAGGCTCCTTCATGCCGATAGTATCTTTGGTCAGGCGTCCGATTATAGCTGTGGGGGGCAGAGCATCTCCCAGGGGCCAGATAATGCTCATTCCGGCCAGGGCTATAATAGGATTCAAGCCGATGGTATTAAACAGCAGCACAAGTGGCACTCCCAATACCGGAGCAGCTCCCCACATAAGAACTGCTTCAGAGACTGGTAGAACCACTGACATACTCAGGATAACTGCGGTCAAAGGCAGGGTTACAACCGTAATAGCGATCAGGCCCCTTACGCCGGTTAGGGTCATTATCTGGACTAGTATACCGACGCAGGTCAAAGTCCCGATCAACGGAAGTAGTTGCTCGACAGTTTCCCGAGAGATTTTTAATATATTAAGTTTTGCAGGTGAGATGATGATTGTTACTGTAGCCGAGATTATAAACATTAAAGGAAGGCCTAAAATGGGAAAGGAAAAAGGCCATATCCTTCCGGCGACTACTAAGAAGAAAAAGACGGAAAAAGGAAGAATTATTTTAAGCCAGTTCATGCCTCGAGGTGAGGCCGGTAGTTCCTGGAGAGCTTTTTCCAGGTTTGCAGGTTTGGCTTTCCAGCCTAAAATAAAAATAGTCAGCAAAGCCAGGAGAATACAGGGAATAAGGAGCGGTAGAAAAAAACCTACATAAGGCATATTAACTCCAGCTGCTGTCAGCATGGCCCAGAGGCTGACAGGCGGAGCTGCTGCGCTTAATCCGGCCAGAATAAAGATTATTGCGGCTGTCTTTGGTTTTGGAATCCCCATATAATTCAGGACAACCGCGATCATACCTCCGGTTATCAAAACAGTCACACTGCCGGCTCCCGTTAGTGCTCCGGGAAGCAAGAGAAGAAAAGTTATCAGAATAAAAAGAATGGATTTGTGCCGGTAAAATTTTGTGAGGATACCACGAATTACAAATGCCACTCCGCCAGATTCCTTAAAAAGATTCATAAAAAGAGTAGCAGTTATAAATATTAGACATATGTCCAGATAGGTAAAAGCTCCTTCGACGATATGCCTGGCAGGTATTCCGGCTCCTCCGGCAAGGGCACCGGAGATTGCGGCTAAAAACAAGGAGAGTTCGGTTGAGATCTTAAAGACTTTTGCGACAATATAAACCGCAACCATAACTGCCAGAATTATTTGAGTAGATGTAAACATATTCATGGGAGCGTAGTTGATTTTTTACTTTATGCAAAATAAGGAATAAAATCAACCGAAATAATTTGCGGCTGATTAATAGCGCAAGTGGATAGTTATTACCAAAATACAATGACTCACTGTGAGAGAATCTCCACTTCTGCATAAAGTCTTTTCCAGAATAAGAATTCCTCTGGGGTATTTTTCCCAGCGGTACTGGGAGGTGTCATATGCTGAACCTGTTACTGAGGATAGTTCAGGAACTCCTTCTTTTACTTCTGGCAGGTCTAAATATCTCAAAACTTTATTTACTGATTCCGGATTAACTATATTGAAATAGGAGCCGCTTTTATCCATTTTAACAGATAAAGTAGGGTAAGGCTTATTAAATACATATTTAATATATTCGTTGCGGTTTGCAACCCCTCGTACAACCCTGTATTTGATTTCAATTGTTTTGCTTGGAAAGAAGTTGTTTTTTAAATCTGATATCGTCAATTTATTTGAATCGCTTTGGTTAAGGTAAAGGAATATCGCTAAAAAAAACAGAAGAAGAATTATTGCCTTAAAAATATTTTCATTTTCTTTTTTTGCGAGAACTTTAACTAACCAGAATAAAGAAAAAATAAGAAGTATTCCGACAATATCGGATAAGGAAATTAAATGTAGGTATTTCTCCATAGCTTCTAGCCTGAACTATTCATAAAAAATGTCGATATTTATGCTTCCTCTTTTTATTTAATATTTTACAATGATTCCTATGGCATTACAAATGACCATTCTGTTTTCGATGTTATTTATATTTATAATCGACATTTTTTACCTTTCAGGCGAGCCGATTTTACCCCATCTACTTTGTTGCAGCGGATTCGCGGTGAAGGACCACAGCTTCATCCCCTGCGCCTTGTATCTGCGGCAACTTCGGCTCGTGCATAATCCAGGTTAATAAATATAATATCCATTATTTTGTAAAGATTTTTTTCAGTTCCTCCAGGAGCTCCAGGTTTTTTTCAACAGAGACCATGGGTATATTTTTTTCGTTCGCTATAGTTGTAAAGCGTCCGTCCTCGTCTCCGGCTTTATTAATGATCAGAAAATCAGAGGCCGGGGCAACAGCATCAATGCTTAATTCATCTGTATTGTCGCCTGCAGACGCTCCTTGGGCACGTCTTTTCATTCCTTCAATATGGGCGCCGATAAGGGTAATACTCTGATTCCGGGCTTCTTCGATTAATTTTTTAGTTCTGACAAGTTCGTCGTCTATAGAAATTCCTGCTGCTCCCATTCCTTTGAGACTGGCTCCCATGACTATGATGAGAGTTCTATATGGAGTTCCCGCTTCTTTCATTTTAATTAAGTCATCTGCGGTAGCAAGGGGATTTATTTCATATGCTTTGGGTTTGTGTTCGAGCTTCATTTTCATAAAAAGGACTTTTAAAAGAGCAGGTCCGGGGCTTTGCCCGCAAGAGGAAACAATTACCGGCAGGTCGGCTTTTGGTCCATCGTTTTCAGCTGCGTTTAACCATGAAACCCCGGATATAATAAGAAAACTCAGGAAAATTACAGCAGCTGTCTGGATTTTTTTCATAATGTTCTCCTTTGCCACAGGATAAATCTAATTTAATAATAATAAAAACTGCCTTTGCCGTCAACTGTCAAGTTGAAACCGGAATTCCATAGGGGCCGTCCGGGAGGACTGCTATAAGCGGCTGTTGCTTAAGTTCCAGGTGCAGTTTTTCAACCGCCCATTTAATGGATTCATTGGTGAGTTGCTGCAAGTTATCTTTAGTTGAGGTGATTGCCCTGGCATCCTGTCCGGGAAGTTGGGAAAAATCGTCTATAGGAATATCCAATGTGGAGTAGATGAGGTTTTCCGGAGGGATTATTTTGAAAAGTCGGCTCCACATCTGAGCCTCCCACTGCTCAGGGACAAAGGTCCATTCAGGAGCGAGGATTTTTCTCAGGTACTTTTCCGTCCCTAAGGCGTTAAGCAGCCTTACCATAGCCTTATAATTATCTCCCCCGATAGGGTCGGTATCCGGATGAGATGCTGCTAAAAGACATATGCTTTCACTATGAATTAGAGGTAAACATATCAGGGCACCTTTGGCCGCCTGGTAATGGTTGATCCCTACGAACCCGGCATGGGTTATGACCAGGTCGTATTTTTTTGAAACCGGGATAGCAGCATATGATTTTAGCTTATTATAAGCTTTTATGTGAGCTGATTCCAGAGCTCCGGCAAATATTCCGGTAAGTTGGTAGTTGGAATCGAGGGTGACATTGATGATCATATCACAACCGGCCATCTTAGCCACTGCGAGCGCTTCTTTGTGTACCGGGTTGTTTATTAGGTTTAGATCTTTTGCTTGAGGAGAAGAAAGGATCTGACCTCCATGCAGGAGATAGGTCGAATCCTCCGCCAGAAGACCAGGGCAAATAGATTTTCTCCCGCCTGAAACTCCGGCCATAAAATGGCTTTCAACCAGACCGGTTAGTATTTTAATATCACTCTCAATATAAAAACGGTTTAAAAATATCTTCCCTCCGAACTCCGTTTCTCCAATACATACAAGAGATGCTTTGTCTCTGCAATCGTGATTGATTATTTTGATGCCGAGAGAAAATATTCTGGGGTCAAGTATATCCCTGAGGGCTTTTTCGTTCATAGGATGGTGAGTTCCGGTTGCAACCAGAATAGAAATTTGCGAAACAGAGAGCCCGGCCTTGATCAATTCGTTTACTAAAGGAAAGAGGATGCCTGATTTTCCCGAATAGGGGACAGGCCTGGTATTGTCGGATATGACGATAACGGCATTGGCGTTTGGCTCTGCAGAAAGCTTGTTTTTTACTATCTGCTGCAAGGGAGGGCTGTTTATGGGAGCTCTTAATGCCTGGCGGATTTCATATTCCGGCTCCCTGATTTTAGTCGGCGTTCCCATTTTTAAGATTTCGGCATGTTGCGGAACTTGAATTGGGAAACTCTTTCTTCCGAAATTAAAGATTACTTCTTTCATTATTAAAGAATCATCGCTTCATTGTTAGAATTACTGTTGACTGCCAATTGGGTTATCCTATTTGCTGGAATTTCAATATCAGGCCGCTTCATGTTCTGTTCGTTTGATGATCTCATTCTGCAGATCTTCATTCAGGTCGCAGAAATAATCACTGTACCCGGCTACCCGGACGATCAGGTCCCTATATTTTTCCGGCTCTTTCTGGGCAGCAAGCAGAGTAGCGGCTGTAACCACGTTCATCTGGATATGATGGCCGTCCAGACTGAAATAGGCCCGGACCAGGTGGGCGACCTTGTCAATTCCCTCCTCATCTTCTAAAAGGCTGGGGGTAAATTTTTGATTAAGCAGGGTTCCACCGGTACGGACATGGTCCATTTTAGCTGCGGATTTTATCACTGCAGTAGGGCCGTTACGGTCTGCCCCTTGTACCGGGGATATGCCTTCGGATAAAGGTTGTGAGGCTTTTCGTCCATCTGCTGTTGCTCCCGTAACCCGCCCGAAGTATATATGTACTGTTGTGGGAAGGAGGTTGATCCTGTAGGTACCGCCTTTAGTGTTTGGCCGGCCGTTTACAGCTTGATAATAAACCTCGAATACTGCTCTCATAATATCATCGGCGTAATCATCATCATTTCCGTATTTTGGGGTTTTGTTCAGAAATCTCTGGCGCAGGTTTTCTTTTCCCTTAAAGTTTTGAGAGAGAGTCTCCAGCAATTCTTTCATTGTGATATGTTTTTTATCGAATACATTATGTTTGATGGAAGCAAGAGTGTCTGTGATGGTCCCTGTACCTACTCCCTGAATATAGGTTGTGTTATAGCGGGCTCCGCCGTTATGATAGTCTTTTCCTTTTAAGATACAATCGTCAATGAGCAGGGAGAGGAATGGAGCCGGAATATATTCTGCATACAGTCTTTCTATGATATTGTTGCCTGTGATCTTTATGTTGATAAAGTGATTGACCTGCCGGGAAAAAGCTTGAAAGAGTTCATCAAAAGAGTCAAAGTCGGCCGGGTTTCCAGTTTCAATTCCGATATTTTTGCCGGTTCTGGGATCCAAGCCGTTATGCAGGGTTATTTCCAGTATTTTAACCAGATTAAAATAGCCGGAAAGAGTGTAATTTTCCTTGCCAAAAGCTCCGGTCTCAACACAACCGGAAGCGCCTCCGCAGCGGGCATCTTCTAGGGATTTTCCCTGGCGGACCAATTCCTGCACGATAACATCAGTGTTAAAAATAGACGGTTGTCCGAAACCGGTTTTAATGATCTTTAAGGCTCTTTTTAAAAAGCGGTCCGGTCCTTTTTTACTGATCTGTACCATAGAGCTGGGTTGGACTATCCGCATTTCTTCAATAACGTCTAAAATGATGTAAGACAGGTCATTCACCCCATCTGAACCGTCGGGTTTAACTCCTCCGGAATTGATAAGGGCAAAATCGGTATATGTGCCACTTTCTTCTGCTGTAACACCTACCTTGGGGGGTGCGGGTTGATTGTTGAATTTAATCCAGAATGCCTCTAAAAGTTCTTTGGCTTTTTCCAGGTTGAGATTTCCGTTTTCCAGTCCCTTTTTATAGAAAGGATAAAGGTGCTGGTCCAGTCTACCGGGATTAAATGAGTCCCACCCGTTTAGTTCGGTGATAACGCCCACATGGACAAACCAGTAATACTGCAGAGCTTCCCAGAAATCCCGGGGGGCATGGGCAGGTACGCGGGAGCAGACTTTTGCGATCTTTTCCAGCTCTTTTTTTCTTTCTGCAGAAGTTTCCCGGCGGGCCAATTCCCTTGCTTTTTTGCTGTGGCGTTTTGCATATATTATTAGCGCATCCGCTGCAATATCCATTGCTTTGAGTTCTTCTCTTTTTTGATATGCCTCCGGGTCATTTAAAAAATCCAGGTTTTTTATGCTTTTTTTAATCTCTTCTTTGAAGACAAGGAATCCTTTCCTATAAATTTTACCGCCTAGTACGGTGTGACCCGGGGCCCTCTGTTCCATAAACTCTGTAAATACGCCAGCTTCAAAAGCGTTTTTCCATTCATTTGAGACTTCATGAAATAATATTTCTCTGATAGAACGGCCCTTCCAGAAAGGAATTATCTCCTGCTTATAAATATCCCCGGTTTTATTATCTAAAGAATATGAGGTCTTATCTCTGCTGTCCAGAATGTTTAGATCCTTAAGACTGTGTACAGTGATCTCAGGGTAGGTGGGGGTAGCTTTGGGAGACGGACCTCTCTCGCCTACAATAAGTTCTCCTTCATTAAAACAGATAAATTTGTTTTCCATTATATATTTAAAAGCCAAAGCGCGTTTAACCGGGTTTGAAAGTCCTTTGGCGGCATCACTTTGATAAAAATCCGTGAGCAGCTTTGCTCTTTCCGCCGAAATGGACGGATGAGTATTTATACTTTTTTCTCTTAGTTTCTGGATCCGTTTATTCATTTTTATCCTCCGATTTTAACATTGAATCCGTAATTCGCAAACCTTATTTTGATTTTATTGATTTTTTCATAAAGAGGGGTCTTGATCTCTGGCTCGTAGGCTTTTCTCTTGAGGTTTTTATATTTCCCGGTTCCGATCTTATGGTAGGGCAAAAGGCTGATGTCTTTGATATTCCCGAGAGGCTTTAAAAATTCAGCTGTTTGTATTGTGTTTTTTTCGGTGTCGTTTAGGTTGGCAATAAGCGGAATGCGGATATGGATTTTATTTTTCAGTTGGGAAAGATTTTTAAGATTATCCAATATGAGACGGTTAGAAACTCCTGTGATATCCTTATGTTTTTTCTCATCCATAATTTTTAAATCATATAAAAACAAATCGACTTTGTCTTTTATTTTAGCAAGATTTTTAAAAGGAGTGTACCCGCAGGTGTCAACTACTGTGTGAATGTTTCGCTTCTGGCATTCTTCAAGCAGAGCGAAGAGGAATTCCGGCTGCATAAGTGGCTCTCCTCCTGAAATTGTCACGCCGCCGTTTGACCGGTCAAAAAAAATCCTATCTTTTTCGATCTCCCGGATTAATTCTAAAACTGAGATCTTTCGGCCGATTATCCTAAGAGCTTCGGTAGGGCAGATATCAGCACATTTGCCGGATAGAGCACACTTTTTTCTGTCAATAAAAATAGATTCATTTTGTTGAGTAAGTGCTTTGTTTGGACATACACTGATACAATCGCTGCAGTCTTCCAAACAGCGGTTTTCTTGATAGATAAGTTCGGGATCGGAGTTGATTCCCTCTGGATTATGGCACCAAAAGCACTGTAAAGGACATCCTTTTAGAAAAACAGTCGTGCGTATACCGGGGCCGTCATGAATAGCGTATTTCTTTATATCAAATATGATTCCGTCTTTTATTCTCATTTTTCTGATATCTAATATATCAGAGAGGAAGCCTAGTGTCAATATGCTTTCAAAAAAAAATGTTCCCAAAAACATATTTCTTTTGATATAGTAAAGGCTAAAAGCGAATTTTATCATAAAAACGAGATACGAGAGATCTAATGTTATATCTGAGCGGGAAAGATATTATAGAAGCTGCTGCTCCCAAGGAAGTAGTGGATGAAGTCGAGGCAGCTATGGTCCTGTATGAGAAGAAGGATTTTTTTATGCCTGACCGGACGCAAGTGGATTACTGTGGGAACACACTTTTGCTAATGCCTTGTTTTGCCCGCCATTGTCTGGGGACAAAACTTGTCACCTTGTTTCCGGAAAATGCTGAGAAAAATGTCCCTGTCCTTTACGGATTGATGCTACTTAACAGCGGAGAAACAGGCGAACCGCTGGCAGTTTTGAATGGTTCGGCCTTGACAGCTTTGCGCACAGGAGCAGTAGGAAGTGTCGGCATACGCCATCTGACTCCTTATACAGTTAATACTCTTGGAGTTGTGGGTGCCGGAGTTCAGGGATTCAGTCAGGCTTTGACTGCGTGCTCCCAAAGAAAATTTTCTTCAGTTTATGTTCTTGATACAGCCCCTGAAAGGATGGCTTCTTTTTGCAGAAAACTATCTACGGCTCTTCCGGAAATAAATGTCATTCAGGTAAAATCGGCAGAGCATCTGCTAAGGGAATCCCAGGTGGTGATAACGACGACTACTTCTTTAAAGCCTGTTCTACCTGACAAAGAAAAATTACTGGAAGGGAAGTATTTTATAGGTATCGGCTCCTATAAACCGGAAATGAGGGAGTTTCCCAAGTCGCTTTTTAAGCTCCTGAAACGGATGTATATTGACACAGACACTGCCAGGGAAGAATCAGGTGATCTTATCACTCCGGTGGAAAAAAACTGGATAAAGAAAGAACAGGTATTTTCTCTAGGAAAACTTATTACCGGTCAAATCAAAGATGAGCCGGGAAAAAACGGCACTAGTCTGTTCAAGTCAGTCGGCATGGCTTTGTTTGATATTGTCGTTTCTGAGTTTATTTTCCGGAGGGCGAAGCAGCTGGGATTAGGAACAGAAGTTGAAATATAAGAAAGGAGGGATGGTGTGGTCAAATTGGAAACCACCGAATGATTGGCGGGTCATCACTACTCTGGATGCCCATACAGCGGGCGAGCCGCTGCGTTTGATCACTAGCGGATTGCCGGAGATTCCAGGGGATACTATCCTGGCAAAGCAGCGTTATTTCCGGGATAATCTGGATTTTTTACGTACAGGATTGATGTGGGAGCCCAGAGGGCATGCTGATATGTACGGGGCTGTGATCACGGACCCGGTAACTCCGGATGGAGATTTCGGAGTTTTTTTTCTGCATAATGAGGGATACAGTACCATGTGCGGGCATGCCATAATCGCGCTGGCCTATGTGACTCTGGATACCGGTATGGTAACCAGGAAAGGGGACAGTCCGGTCTTAAAAATGGATACACCGGCAGGAATCAATTCTTATTTGATCCTAATGATCCGTTGCGCAAGGGTTTTATTTTTCGTTGATTGAGGTATAGAAATTTAAAATGACTAAAAAATACATATTAAACTTAGCTTCCCTTAAAGATCAGGTTTATGAATATCTTAGGTCTCAGATGAGAGAGGGAGAGCTTATGCCTGGTGATGTCATTGATATGAATGTAACAAGTCAAAAATTAGAGGTGAGCAAGACTCCTTTAAGAGATGCCCTTATTCGGTTGGAGATGGAGGGTTTTGTAAATATTATGGCTCGTAAGGGAGTGGTTGTGAATATCCTGACAGTTGAGGATATCAGAGAGATATATCAAATTCTCGGAGCATTGGAAAGCACGGCGATAATCGCTGCTTCCGGGATTATAAGAAAGGGGGAAGTGGACAAGCTGAAAAAGTTAAATGAAGGGATGAAGAAAGCGATAGAGAAAGATGATTTCAGCGATTATTATAAAAAGAATTTAAAATTCCATGATGTATTTTTGGAGTTGTCCGGAAATAATATGCTCCGAAAAACAGCAGATGTTTTAAAAAAACGCCTATATGATTTTCCCCGCCGGGCAGGATATGTAAAGGAATGGGAGCAGTCCTCCATTAAAGAGCATCAGCAGATTGTGGAATTTATATCAGCAAAAAAATATTTGAAGGCGGCTGACTTTATTCGGGATGTCCACTGGTCCTTTAATGTCCAGGAGAGGTTTATTAAGTTATACTATTCTGATAGTCCGTCGAGCTTTAAATAGATAGTAATTTGGCTTTTCTGTTACTGATTCCTTGAAATACCTTACTTGACATCCTGATTATCAATGATATAATGGGATTATGATTCCACGTCCTCTTGCTTTAGACCGAATCTCCACCGTTTTTAGGGTTCATCCGGTCGCGGCCCTCCTGGGTCCGCGTCAATGCGGAAAGACCACCCTTGCCAAAATGATAGCTGAACGCGAACCATGCACCTATTTTGATCTTGAAAATCCTGTTGATGTCCGCCGGTTGTCTGCCCCTATAAGTGTCTTAGAAGAGCTTTCCGGATTGGTAGTCATCGACGAAATTCAGCGACGACCTGACCTTTTCGAATTGCTTAGAGTTCTGGTTGATCGCCCCCATAATCCGGCCCGCTTTTTGATCCTAGGCTCCGCCTCTCCAGGTTTGGTCAGGCAGGGGGCTGAATCTCTTGCCGGGCGCATCGGGTTCATAGATCTTTCAGGATTCGACCTCCGGGAAGTCGGCATAGAAAAGCGTTCTCGCCTCTGGATACGCGGTGGATTCCCCAGATCCTTTTTAGCAGAGGATGAACCTGCCAGCATGGCATGGCGTGAGGGTTTTGTCCGTACATTCCTTGAACGTGATATTCCTCAGCTGGGCATCACAATTCCCGCTGAAACCTTGAGACGTTTCTGGATCATGATTTCTCATTACCATGGACAGGTCTGGAATGCAGCTCATTTTGCCCGCTCGCTCGGCACATCGGAGAGAACGGCTCGCCGCTATCTTGATATTCTTGCTGGAGCCTACATGGTCAGAATCCTTCCTCCCTGGTTCGAGAACATCCGTAAACGACAGGTAAAAGCTCCCAAAATCTACATCAGAGACAGTGGTATCATGCATACACTGCTTCAAATACCCACCTTGGCAGACCTGCAGGGGCATCCGAAACTCGGTTCATCTTGGGAGGGCTTTTCCCTGGAGTATGTTATTGGAGTGCTGCAATCTCGCGATGCTTACTTCTGGGCAACCCATGCGGGTGCTGAACTGGATTTGCTGGTGATGATCGCTGGTAAACGGTATGGTTTCGAATTCAAATACGCTGATGCCCCGGGCTCAAGTCGTTCCATGCACATTGCTATTGCGGACTTAGGCCTTGAGCACCTGTGGGTGGTTTATCCCGGCCGTCAAAAATATGCCATCGACGCAAAGATCTCTGTCATTCCTCTCGATGTTATCCCTCGACTTGCTGCTTCTTTGATATAGCTGAGGATTAGCGTGTTTAACTTTATTTATAAGAATTTCAGGGACTGTAAGAAAACATGACAAGACGGGCAGAATCCGCTTCTCTTTACTGGAAAAGAGATGAATTGAAAATTTTAAACGGGAATATATCTCTTGAGTAGTTGTGGCCGGACATTCTCCTTTAAGATTCTAATAAAATGAGATCAGCTGGGAGTGCAGAGGCAAGACGATGCCTTGCTCGGCCAGCGCCTGCAAGTCTCGGCTAATGGTGCGCAGCCCACAGGCGAAGATGCGGAAAGCAGAATCTTCAACCGATAGGAATTTATCTGAAGATGATATTGGGCTGCTATCCATATATCCCGTAAAGATATTGAAGTGGGAGAATGGATCACAGTTAAAAGTATAATAGGGACCTGCTTTAGAGTGCGGGTAGTGGAGAAAACTGAATGCGGCTCTTATTTTGAAATTTATTCAACCCTGGTAAGCATCATTGTATACTCACTAGTTTTATATTCTGGGAAACTGGTGGGATAATTACTATCAGGTGAAGTATAGATCTCCAATTTATTATCCGGTAAAAATCTTACAATCCCAAAAAGAGTTGTCCACTCAGATCCGGGTCTGCCGCACTCACCCAAACAGATGTCTATTGTTAAAGGTGAAACATTGCAGTTGAGTTTATATTCACCCTTTTTACCCACTCCTGATCCGTCATGGAACTTCTCATTCATGTCATAGTTACCGTTCTTATCAAACACGATAGTTCCACTCATTGCGCGTTTGTTTGATGCTATTTCCCATTTTCCAATAATGAGTTGAGCAATGTCTTCTTTAGCTGTAGCATCCTGAGCATAAATTGTGCCTGTAATAACGATGGAGATAGCAATAAATAAAAAAACTTTAAAACGATTCATAATATTTCTCCTATTTTTTATCCAATATTCTGGATTTATATATTTTCTTTTCTAACACTTCATTCTTCAGTTACGCACCCGTCACATTGATTTATCGAAGTAAAGAGACAGTCATCTTTGACTTCTCACTCAATGTTAATAGATACACTCCAAACTACCCAAGAAAATTGTATGGCTTTTGTACAAAACATCAACTTTCTTCTTCTAACTCTGATAACTAATAATCTCCTTGAGTTAACATATAAGTCAATTAAAAACATGCAGGAAAGGGGAAATTTCACTGACTTGGCCTGAATAAAACGTTATCAAAGTAGAAATCACCCTTAATCCCTGATCCAGGAGTTTGGACTTTCATATATATTCTACTCTTTCCTCAGCTGCCATGTTAAGCTGAGCTAAAGATTTATAATAGAAATTTATATGGATTATACATATAATAGGTGTATAATATGTGTATAGTTTGTTGCCCAAGGAGGTTAGACATGCAAGTAAGACATAATATAACACTGGATGAAGATGTTTCAAAGGAACTCGATACAATGGCAAAGGAACTGGGAGAGAAAAAGAGTAAAATTATTGAAAAAGCTCTTACTGTTTATTTTGATCTTCTCGATCATAAATTAGCCAATAAAAGAATAAAGGACCTGGAGGAGGGACGCGATAAGCTAATTGATGCCGAGGAGGTTTGGAAAGATTTGGGCATCTAGAGATGTATAAACTTAAATTTCTGGGGAAAGCTCTGGATGACTTAAAAAAAATAGATAGAGCTCATCAAATAATTATTAAAGAAAAATTGCTTATGCTCACAGAGAATCCCCAGGTGCTTAAGAACAATATCAAGAAATTAAAAGGAACAAAGGGTAATTATTACAGACTGAGAGTGGGCAGCTATAGAGTTATCTTCAATAAGAAAGAGAAGCAGCTCATAATTGTTATTGTAAGAATAGGCCACAGGAAGGAAGTCTATTTTTCATTAAAATAAATTCTTTCTTATCTTCACACGATCTTCACATAAAAATTACAAAATCTTCATTGAGTAAAAATTTTAATTCTGTATGCTCCCGGGCAGGTTATGTAAGGGAAAGGGAGAAATCTTCTATTCCTAAAAAAATATCTTTTTGCAAAAATAAAAATATGGTAGAATAAGCCACAATGGAAACGAAACATCTCAAAAGCACTCATTTTTCCGATTACATAGAACCATCCCAGGTAGTTCTTGACCTTAAGGCCAATAACAAGGTCGAAGCACTGGAAGAGCTGCTGGATATCTTGGAAAAGCAAAAGCTGATCAAGAATAAAAAGCCGATATTGACGAGAATAATCGACAGAGAACGCTTGGAGTCAACCGGGATAGGTCATTGTATAGCACTGCCTCATGCACGCATAAATGCCGGGCATGACATCGCGGTAGTAGCAGGAATATCAGAAAAAGGTATTGAATTTGAAGCAATCGATGGGAAAAAGGTCAAGATTATTGTTTTAATAATCTGGAATCCAACAATCCCCGGCCTTTTTAATCATCTTTTTGCCGGGCTTGCCAAATTCTTGATGAAGCCGAAATTTCGGGCCCGACTCATTGAAGCAAAATCGAAAAAAGAGTTGTATCAAGTCTTTTCTGAGATCGAGCTGAAGATTCCTCTCCAATTGGATAAAATTATGCACAGAGCCGGTCTCCTTTGGAAACTCCAGGAGATCGAAATTCAGAAAAAGAAGGCCAAGAAGGGTAAAAAGACAGAGCTTATGCAACAGTCTGAATTAATCAGGGCTGAATTGGACACAACTTTGTTGGATAGATTTGATAGGCTTATGGAAAGATATGGTTTTGCAGTAGCAGAGGTAGAGGACGGAGCCTGCCAGGGGTGTTATATTAATGTGGCTACAGGTATGGGTTCTGCTATAGAAGGAAGTAATGATATCTATGTATGTGAAAACTGTGGAAAATTCCTGGTAGCTACAAAAAAAGAATAACTTTAATCTGGAATTTTATATCCTTCATCATTTATATGAATAGTTCGGGATAACCTGGATGGTAAAAACAATTTCATTCGGTGTCAGTAAGCGAAAGGAAAATGCTCTTTATAAAAAGATGGAAAAGTTCAAAATCTTTGAAAAAGACATTGAAGAGAAATTCATACGTTCGAGTGGAAAGGGCGGCCAGCATGTAAATAAAGTCTCTACCTGTGTCTACCTGAAACACATACCTTATGGCATCGAAGTTAAATGCCAGAGCGAGCGCTCTCAGACGCTCAACCGTTTTTTGGCTAGGAGGAGGTTAGCGGATAAAATTGAAGCCAAGATTCTCGGTAAAAAAAGTAAAGAACAGCAGAGCATTGCAAAGATACGCCGACAGAAAAGGAAACGCTCAAAGCGGGCAAAAGAGAAAATGCTGACAGAAAAGAAGAAACAAGCTGATAAAAAAAAGACTCGTTCATTCAAGCCTGATTTTGACGATTATTGAGGGAACTCCAGTTACATTTTTTATAAATAGTTCAGGAAAAAGGAGAATAACAATATGACTAAAAAATATGATCGCAGGGATTTCTTAAAACACAGCGGGGCTGCGGGCATTGGCTTAGCAATCGGCGGCATGGCTTTGAAAAAAGCAAGCGCTAAAAGCCCCATAAATACTGCGACTCCTCAGGACGGCCACTTTATTAACAAACCTATTGACAGAGTTCGTATTGGTTTTGTTGGGATTGGGAATCAGGGCAGCGGCCATCTCCGCAATCTTCTTAGACTTGAAGGCGTTGAGCTGGTGGCTGTTTGCGATATTCATGATGGCCATCGTGATAGAGCTGTTAAAATGGTCGAAAAAGCCGGCCGGCCTGCCCCGAAAGCTTATGGTCAAAAAGGTATAGAAGATTTCAAACGTATGTGTGATGAAAATATAATGGATCTGGTATACAATGCCACTCCCTGGGAATTCCATACACCAATTTGTATCTACGCAATGAAAACCGGATCTCATGCTGCTACCGAAATTCCAGGTTCTATAACTATTGAAGAATGCTGGAAAACAGTCGAATATGCTGAGAAATACAAAAAACACTGTATCACTATGGAAAACTGCAATTATGACAGCACTGAACTGTTATTGTTAAATATGGTCCGCCAAGGAGTTTTTGGTGAATTGCTGCATGCTGAATGCGGTTATCTGCATGATCTGCGTGGTTGGAAATTCGGGGAAGCCTATTATCCTCATGATTGGCGTCTGCAACATTCGATCAGACGTAATGGCGACCTTTACCCGACCCACGGCCTGGGACCGGTATCTCAGTGGATGGATATTACCAGAGGTAACAAATTCGAACACCTGACCTCTTTCTCAACTCAATCAAGAGGTCTGAAACTCGAAGCTGTTAAACGTTATGGCAAAGATCATCCCCTTGCAAAAACTGACTATGCCCTTGGTGATGTTGTCAATACTATGATCAAAACCTACAGGGGACAGACGATCCTTGTCACCCATGATACCAACTCTCCCAGACCATATAGCCGCAGAATCCTTATCCAGGGAACAAAGGGCTTGGCCCGTAAGTACCCGGATGAAAAATATTCTTCCGGCCACAAATGGCAAGACCTTGAAGAAATGAAAGAGAAATATGATCACCCTCTTAAAAAAGCACTCAGAGAAAAATCTCAAGGTGCCGGCCACGGTGGTATGGATTTTATTGAAGATTATCGCCTGATCTATTGCCTGCGTAATGGCGAGCCTATGGACAGCGATGTATATGACGGCGCTTCCATGAATTCTGTCGTCACCCTCAGTGAAAGATCAATTGCTGCCGGCAACTCTTCCGTACAGTGTCCTGATTTTACGCGAGGAAAATGGAAAGTCAGGAAACCTGTACCTATCGTTGCTAAAGTATAATAGCTTGTCGCGATAATGAATTAACTTAACTTGCTAGTTTTATCAGGGATTGAAGGAGTAGATTTGCCCCTATTTCCAGGTCTTCCCATTTAATATTTTCTTCGGGAGAGTGACTGATCCCATCTGTGCAGGGGATAAATATCATGGCGGAATCTGTAATTGATGCCATTATCTGGGCATCGTGTCCGGCGCCGCTGGGGAGAATCATGTGGGAATAATCCTCCTTTTCGCATATTTCTTGCAGAAGATTAGTCAATCGGGGCGGGGTGGTAACTGGTTTTGTTTTGTCAATAGATTTATACCTGAATTTTAAGCCCCGGGTTGAGGAAATATCCTCAGCCAGGGACAGGAAGAATATTTCCATTGCCTGCAGCGATTCTTCCGATGTGCTTCTGAAGTCGAGGGAAAAATCCGCCCGGCCGGAAACTATGCTGAATGCGCCGGGGAAAATATGGGCTTTACCTATAGTCACTTTGCTTCCATAATGCTGAGTGGCAACATACTGGGTGGCTTTTAAGGCAAAATCTGCCAGGCCTAAAAAGGCGTCTTGCCTCAGTTCGATGGGAGTTGTGCCGGCATGGCTGGCTCTCCCTGAGAAAGAGCATACCCAATAGTTCTTGCCGGCTATGCAGTCAACAATACCGATCGATTTTTCCTCTGTTTCGAGCACTTGACCCTGCTCAATATGAAGTTCGAGGAAAGCATCGATATCAGGCCTTTGTTTGTCTGCCTGCATGATGCTATCGATGGAAAATTCCGTATCCTGGAGGATGTCTTTTAACGGCTTCCCGAATTGAGTAAGGCCGTTTTCTAAAACCTCCCGCCTGAGCGAACCGGTAAAGGCCCTTACACCGAGGAAATCACCTACTAAATTTCCTTCTTCATCCGTGAAGGCCGCCACTTCCAATGGTTTATTAAGTTTTAGGCTGTTTTCTTTGATAGCACGCAGACTTTCCAGAGCTGACAATACTCCGGCGGGCCCGTCAAATATACCTCCGTTTATAACTGAGTCAAGATGAGAGCCGGCCATAATTGTCTTGCCTTCACCTTCTAAACGGCCGAAAATATTACCGGCGCCGTCCTGTCTGAGAGAGAGTCCGGCTATAGAGATTTTATCTTTGAACCATTCCCGGGCTTTAAGATCGGGTTTACTGAAAGAGGGGCGGCTGATCCCTCCCCTGGGGTCTTTGCCGATTTGGGAAAGTTCAATTATCTCGTTTTTAAGGCGCTCAAAGTTGATTTTAATCTTCATTTTTATTCGATAAGAGCAAGCATGTCTCTTACTGCTATTTCGATTCCTGCAATTGCGGCTCGGGCTACGATTGAAAATCCGATACTAAATTCTTCGATTTCAGGTATGGCGGCAATAGGATGGATATTTTTGTAATCCAATCCGTGTCCTGCATGAATTTTTAAGCCTGATTCAAAGCCGAATTTTGCTGCATTGATGACTGCATCCAAGGCTTTTTGCTGCTCTTTTCCTGGGGAGAGGTCAGCATAGAGCCCGGTATTGATCTCTATCATATTGCAGTTTAACTGTTTACATGCTTCTATCTGATCGGTATTGGGATCGACAAAAATACTTACTTTAATACCTGCTTCCTGCAAGCTCTTAATATGAGAGAGCAGATAGTCTTTGTTGGCGATAATATCCAGTCCGCCCTCTGTCGTCAATTCTTCCGGTTTTTCCGGCACTAAGGAAACGATATCCGGTTTAATCTCGAGGGCGATCTCTTCCATCTCTTTGGTTGCGGCCATTTCTACAATAAGTTTGGTCTTGATGGATTGACGCAGTAGCATCAAGTCTCGTTCTTTAATGTGCCTCCTGTCACTCCTTATATGGCATACAATGCCCTCTGCTCCAGCCTGTTCAGCTAAAAGGGCGGCAAGAACAGGTTCGGGCTCATTGCTCTTTCTTGCTTCTCTTAAAGTGGCAAAATGGTCGATATTTACAGCAAGTCTCATATTATTGACCTCCTTATTTTTTTTATGAATAGCTCAGGTTAAGTGCTTTGTAATAACATCAGCTATTTGCTGGGCATATTCTCCTATCTCTGTTTGGACCTGTCCTTCGATCATAACCCTGGCTAGAGGTTCTGTGCCGGAGTACCTGACATTGATCCGGCCTGAGTCTCCCAGCCGGCCCTTGACTTTTTCTATGATGTTTATGATTTCCGGGAATTGAGAAAAATTTTCTTTACGGGCAACTTTGACATTTTTCAGAGTTTGAGGATATACCCGGTAATTTTCCACAAGTTCTGATAGAGACGAGTTTTCCACGGTCATTGCCTCAAGTATTTTTATGCTGGTCAGGATCCCGTCTCCGGTGGGGCAGTCATCCAGAAGGATCGTATGGCCTGATTGCTCTCCTCCCAAGTTGGATTTTATTTTGAGCATCTGTTCCAGTACGTATCTGTCTCCGACCGGTGCCCGGAAAAGCTTTAGGCCCATTTTATACAGGGCTCTTTCCAGGCCGATATTACTCATGATCGTAGCTACAATGGTATTTGATTTCAGGCTTCCCTGTCTCTGCATGTATCGGGCCAATATATAAAGGGTATGGTCACCATTCAGGAGCATTCCTTTTTCGTTTATCCATAAGGCCCGGTCTGCATCCCCATCATAAGCCACCCCAAGATCAGCTCCGGTTTCAAGGACTTTTTTGGCTAAGTTTTGCGGATAAAGGGAGCCGCAGTTTGCGTTGATATTTTTTCCGTCCGGGATATCATGGATAGGGATCACTTCAACCCCGAGCTTTGAGAAAATCTTGGCAGCAAAAGAGGAACTGGATCCATTTGAGCTGTCCAATACGACTTTTTTCTTACAAGAGAAGGGTCCGGGAGAAAAACGGCTGATCATAAATTCAATATAGTCCTGGCTGAGGGAATGATCCGGAGATATGGCGGTATCTTGTTCTTGGATCGTAGCCTTTGAGGATAATATTGCCTTTTCCAGCTTTTTTTCCATGGTGTCTGAGATTTTTATTCCATTAGCAGAAAATATCTTGATGCCGTTGTCTTGATAGGGATTATGTGATGCTGATATTACGATTCCGGCAGAGAAGGAATATTTTAATGTTAAAAATGATATGGCTGAGGTAGGGATAATTCCGGCTGAAGTCGGCTCCCCCTTGCTGTCAAGGATTCCTTGGAACAGGGCTTTTTCAATCCAGGTTCCGGATTCGCGGGTGTCACGCCCGATAAGAATCCTGGGAGAATATCCCTCTCTAATCAGGATGGATGTAAGGGCCCTGCCAAGCACATAGATTGATGAATATTCGAGGGGAAATTGTCCGGCCACTCCTCTCATCCCATCAGTACCGAATAATCTTTTCATTTTATTTCTTTTTCTTCTTGGATGAGCAATTTAACCCTGACAACCGTCTCAAATGAAGCCAGATGCAGAGCGGAGTCAGGAAGAATAAGCTCTGCTTCCACCTCTGTTGATTGAGTAAGTTTAGATATATCAATAGGGCTTGTCTGCACCTTGATGTTTTCTTGTACTTTACTTTCAGGACCTTTGACTGCAACTTGAAGAGGGAGGACCTCAACTTTAGATAATAAATATCCTTCCGGAAGGGTTCCTATCAGAGTTGCTTCGACTTCAAGCATGACCTGTTTTGTCCTTTCAAACTTGAGATTAACCTGGCTGGGAGAAAGGCTTTTTACTTCAGCTCCTTCCGGGATATTTACCATATTTCTGTTTAGAGAATATAAGCTCTGGGCAACACTGGCGCGTTGTAAATCCAGTATCCCGTATACATTGGCTGAGGAGATCTGAGGAATTAGCCGGTTGGGAGCTCTAACAGTTACATTAATAAACTGAGGGGGTCTTTCTATTAATTCCAAGTGAGAAGGAATATTGTGGATTTCCAGACGGACTCTCAGAGTTTTTTCCTGGAAGGTTTTTTCTTCCGGGATGAGGGTAAACCAGAGGATAAGAGCTATAAAAAGAGAAACCAGTTTAAGTATCCAGTTATCAGTTAAGTAGGATTTTATTTTTCCATGCATTTTATTTCAGGTAATCAAGCATATATTCTTTTAGTCGTTTTTTATCCAATCCTCTTTCCAGGTTTCCCTCGGTTGCAATAGAGATCGTCCCTGTTTCTTCAGAGACGATAATAACAGCTGCATCCGTCTCCTGGGAAAGCCCCAAGGCAGCGAGATGGCGGGTTCGGGTCTGGAAATGCTTACCTAATTTGTATGCTGCCGGCAGGGGTAATAGACAGCCTGCAGCTTTAATTTTGTTTTCCCGGATAATAACTGCTCCATCATGAAGAGGTGAATTTGGATAAAAAAGACTGACTAACAAGTCTTTGGAAAGGACTGCATCTATTTCAGTTCCCCGTTTTGCATAGCTATTCAGAGACACTTCTTTTTCGAACGCTATCAACGCGCCTATTTTTTTTGTTGAAAGATATTCTATTGCAAGAAGGACATCTTCGGATTTTTCGATCAGGGATTTAAAAGAAGGATGTTTTCTAAACGACCGGGAGCCGATAGAAGTCAGGAATCTGCGCAGCTCTCCCTGAAAGAGGATGATAACTGCAATAATCAGATAAGTAATAAAGCTTCTGATAATCCGTTGAGTAACAATAAGGTTTGCCCATTGGGAGACGAGAAAGAGAAGAAGCACTATACCCAATCCTATTGCCATTTGATAAGCTTTGGTATCTTTGATCAACCGGAAAAATGAATAGAGGATAAAAGAAACCAGCAGAATATCCAGGAAGTCTCCCAGGGTAAATGCCTTTAAGGCATTGGCAATATCAGCTAAAATAGGATTAAGCATAACTCCCTTTGTTCATTATAGAGTCGGCTACCTTGGCAGCACGTTTTACTGCTGCTACATCATGTATACGTAGGATGTTAGCTCCATGGAGGAGGCTGATAAGTGCTGAAGCGATGGTACCTTCGATCCGATCTTGAGGCGGAAGATTAAGAATATTCCCGAGGAAGGCTTTGCGGGAGGGCCCGACCAGTATTGGTTGCCCGAGTTCTTCGAGAAAGTTTAGATTTTTTAACAAACATAGGTTATCTTCCTGTCTTTTGCCGAAGCCTATGCCTGGGTCGATAATTATATTTTCTTTTTTTATTCCCCCTGATACAGCTGCCTTGATTCTTTCCTTTAGGAATAACTTTACCTCATAAAGCAGATTTTCGTAATGGGGATCGTTCTGCATGTTTTTTGGCGTGCCTAGCATATGCATGATTATGACAGGTACTTGTCTTTCAGCAGCAAGAGGTATCATCTCCGGGTCAAAACGAAAGGAACTTATATCATTGATAATATCTGCTCCCTCATCCAGGGCAGCCCGGGAGATTTGTGATTTTGTTGAGTCAATTGAAATAAGAATGTCTGTCTGCTTTCTTAGTGCTGAGATAACAGGAATAACCCGCTTCAATTCTTCTTTTGCAGTTACAGCTTCTGAACCTGGACGGGTGCTTTCACCTCCGATATCCAGGATATCTGCACCGTCAGCTATCAGTTTTAATCCTTGTTCGACCGCTTTGTCTTTACTAAGGAATAGTCCCCCGTCTGAAAATGAATCCGGAGTGACATTTAGTACACCCATAATCCAGGTCTGCCGGCCTAAATCATATTCATTGCCATTAACTTGAAGAACAAATTTGTTTTTCACTTTTTTGTTTGGGTTGGCTTCTTTTTTGGTGCTGCTTGTTTTTTAGGGGAGCTGTCTTTTGTTTTTTTTGTATAGGTCTTTTTGCTTTTTGACTTTGGGCTCTTGGCGGCTTTTTTTTTGGGAAGGTCTTTGCCGTTGATAAGGGCATCGATATCATCAGAAGAAAGGACTTCTTTTTCAAGGAGAGCCTCTGCTGTTTTTCTCAATTCTGCGCTGTATTTCTTTAGAAGATACTCGGATCTTTCATAATTTCTGGTAACTATCTTTTTTACTTCATTATCTATCTGTTCAGCTGTTTTCTCGCTGAAGTTTTTTTGAGTTGTAAGCTCTCTTCCCAAAAAAACCATTTCATTATTATCCCCATATGATAGAGGCCCTAAGTCGGACATCCCGTATTGGCAGACCATGTTGTGGGCAATATCCGTGGCTTTTTCAAAATCATTGGCAGCGCCTGTTGTGATTTTATCCAAGGCAATTATTTCAGCTACGCGGCCCGCCATAAGTACAGAAAGTTGGGCTTCCAGATGTTTGCTGGAATAAGTATAGCGGTCATCAATGGGAAGCTGCTGAGTAAGCCCCAGAGCCATTCCCCTGGGGATAATAGTGACCTTATGGATAGGATCGGCCTCAGGGATAAGGGCAGCGACTAAAGCATGACCTGCTTCGTGATAAGCCGTGCTCTTTTTTTCCTCATCACTTATGATCATGCTTTTCCGCTCGACTCCCATAAGGACTTTATCTTTGGATGACTCGAGATCTTTCATGTTTACTTTAGTCTTACTGAAGCGGGCTGCCAGCAGAGCGGCCTCATTTATCAAGTTTGCAAGGTCTGCTCCGGAAAAACCTGGGGTAGAGCGCGCTAAGACTTTTAAGTCTACATTTTTATCAAGGGGGATATTCTTTATGTGGACTTTTAGGATTTCTTCTCTTCCTTTGACATCGGGCATGTTTACTACAATCCTCCGGTCGAACCTGCCCGGCCTTAAAAGAGCATTATCCAATATATCTGGACGGTTGGTGGCTGCAATCAGGATAATTCCTTCATTGGCATCAAAGCCGTCCATTTCGACCAGGAGTTGATTTAGGGTCTGTTCGCGTTCGTCGTGACCGCCTCCCAGCCCGGCTCCCCGATGCCTGCCTACAGCATCTATCTCATCAATAAATATCAAACACGGCGCCTTCTTTTTCCCCTGATCGAAGAGGTCCCGTACCCGGGAAGCACCGACTCCGACAAACATTTCCACAAAGTCAGAGCCGCTGATAGAAAAGAAAGATACGTCGGCTTCTCCCGCAACTGCGCGGGCAAGCAGTGTTTTTCCAGTCCCTGGAGCTCCGACCAGGAGGACACCTTTGGGGATGCGCCCTCCTAATTTTTGGAATTTTTTTGGGTCTTTTAAAAAGCCGATTATCTCTCTGAGTTCTTCTTTTGCTTCTTCGACTCCGGCGACATCCTTAAAAGTAACTTTTTTCTGAAGACCTGAGAAAAGTTTGGCCCGGCTTTTACCGAAAGAAAGTGCCTTATTGCCCCCAGACTGCATCTGGCGCATAAAAAAGACCCAGAAAAGGATAAGCAGGATAATAGGGAACCAAGTAAACAGATAAGAGTACCAGGGACTGCGCGAGCTGTCCTTGACAGTAATAATGACATTATGTTCTCTGAGAATTTTTACTAGGTCATTATATTGGTCAGGAGATACACTTTTAAAGGGATCGCCGCTTATGAATTTCCCTTCCAGTTGAGATCCGGTTATGGTTACTTCCTGGACTTCATTCTTTTCCACTGCAGTCATAAATTGACTGAAGGTGATTTCTTTGTCTGAAGTGCTGGAAGGCTGCCATAGGCTCCAAAGAATAATAATAATTGCCCCGGTTGCCATCCAAAAAAGAATGTTTTTATATGCTTTTTCTGGTTTTTTCTTTTGTGCCATTAGTAATTCCTTTACTGGCTACAGTTTAACATGTTTCCTTTAATTTGTATAGAAATAAGACAATTCAGCAAACATTTAAGGTATTGACTGTTTGCCGATCTTTTTGTAATATGAATAACCAAGTTGTGGGGCTGTAGTTCAGCTGGGAGAACGCTTGACTGGCAGTCAAGAGGTCGTGGGTTCAAATCCCATCAGCTCCACCATCCGCGTACGCAGCAAGCGCTCATCGAGTAAATAGAACTGTCACCGATTACAAATCTCTGTATAATCTGTATTGAGCATATACCTGTAATATACTAAAATAATTATAAAGTACTATTAACCTGGATTATTCACGAGCCGATCTCACCGCATCTGCTTCGTTACAGGGCATTCGCGGTGAAGGACCACAGCTTCATACCCTGTGCCTCGTATCTACAGCAACCTCGACTCGTGAATAATCCAGGTTAATAAACAAAATTTAAATAGGATTAGACCTGTGCAACTGACTCTAAACACCTGAAATCGAGCTTAGCAGTTAACAGGGGAAATAAAGCGCTATCTGTTCTTTCTAATTCCCTTAAACCATAAGAATAAACCGATAACCAGACTCACCAAGAATATCAACATGGAAATATTGAAGGCTCTGGGTTCCAGCTCTTGTCCTGATCCAATAGCCACCTCGACCCAGAATAACAACCAGGCCAGCCAAATTAGACGCAAGATCCAAATATAACACGGTCTTTTCCTTATTTTTAATACCGCATACATGGTTTTTTTGTCCATGGCTTACCCCTTTCCTTGCATCGTATCGATCCCGTACTCCGGCAGATCGAGATGCCACCATTGTTCGACGCTTTTCTGACGGCCATAACCGAAAGCTTCATCCATGGAAGTAAAGAATCTATCCAGGGCTGGAATCTTGGCGCTTGTAGCCTTGACTATGTCGTGAATCATGGTTTTGTCTTTCTTCGTCCAAGGACAGACAGCCAAGCACACACTACAGCCTGCCGTTGATTCCGACCAGTAAGCCAGGCACTTGGGAGAGTCCTCATACCAAGCTTGGTGGCCAGGGTTATTCCAGGGGCCTTTTATTTTAAAACTGGGCTCATCGTCAAAAGAAAGGCAATTTGGCGGGCAAGCTTCGGCACACCGTTTGCATACTTTACAGAACTCCATAAGGCCGAAATCAATCGGCTTGTCAACGGCCATAGGAAGGTCGGTAATGACCTTACACAGGCGGACCATGGGCCCGAATTCCGGTGTGATCAGGCGGTTGGTCCGCCCCAGTTCCCCTAAGCCGGCGTCCACTGCAATGCCAACGCTCGAACCGAGATCATTGACGCTGGGAATGGCAACATAACCTAATCCCCGGATAAAATGCGCCAGGCCTGCCACCAGGAATTCACAACGACTGTACCCCAAAGAGGAGCCGGCGCCGCTGATTGCGGAAGGTGAACAGGCAATATTATCCAGAGACATCTGGACTGTAAGAGCAATAGCGTACTTACATTTATCGGGTATAACCAGCTTTTCATCCTCTTCATAAGGCTCATCCACGGCCTCAAATACGATATTTTTTCTTCTTTCTGTGGCGTTGATGTGGCGCCGGTCATACACTGTTACGCCCACGGTGGCGGCGCCGAAATAACGGGCAGCCGCCTTTATCACCCTTGCTACCTCTTCCGGACTGGCGGAATATTTTTCCACTCCCCTTTCTTCCGGAGTCCTGACATTTTCACTGGTCCAGGCCCTGGTCCCCCGGTTCAATCCCCCCAGGCGAGAAATGACCCAGGCAGCATCCGAAAGAGCCCGGTCTTCAAGCCTGAAGCCAGGACGTTCCTCCCGGAAATATTGGGCCGTTTTTTCTCTGCTTCTTTTCCTCAGTTCCTTCAGTTTTTCCATTCCGTAATACTTGGACATGGAGCCAAAAACATTATTCATGGAATTAAACCGTGTGTACGAGTTATTATCGACAGCCAATTTAGGCTTATCGATCTCTTTAACCCACCAGGGATGACCAAATTTTTTAGAAAAGGTTGCTGACGGTTTTTGTTCGTTTCTTAAGACGAAACCGCCTCCGGCCGCCAATCCGCCTCCGCCTAGCCCAAATTTAACGAAGTCTCTCCGATTCATCTTATGCCTCCTTAAGTAAGATATTTCACGATTTGCATATAATACTATACCGTAATAGCTTACTATGTAAACACAAAATACAGACTGAGGGTTTTCTCATTAGCTGGACAAAAAACAGGTTCCTTTAAGGTGTATTCTGTACCTGCAATCCATGATTTCTCTACCTATCACAGATTTGGAAATGTTCATATTTTGATTGACAGACGTTAAAAAACATATAATAATGTGCATAAGGAGGTGTATAAAGATGCGCACGAATGTTGTTATTGATGACCATTTGATTGAAGAAGCTTTAAAAATCTCAGAAATTAAAACGAAAAAAGAGTTAATTAATAGGGCGCTGGAGGAATTTGTCCGGAATAGAAAGCGAAGGGATTTAAAAGAACTCAGAGGTAAAGTTGAATTTGCTGATGATTACAATTACAAAAAACTGAGAACACGATGATCTTGGTAGATACATCGATATTGATCGATTATTTTAAGGGCACTGAAAACAACGGGGTTGAGAAGTTTCATTTTATCCAAGAAAATGGGATTCCCTTTGGTATTAATAATCATATTTACTTAGAAGTTCT
>JAUVXM010000129.1 GCA_030603565.1 Candidatus Aminicenantota bacterium | reverse complement strand
ATCATTCGATTTTTTTCCTTTTTTGCAGTAACATTGTTCATGAGCGTATCCTTCGGACCCATCCAGGTCCTTGTTGAATTTTGATTCTCAACATAGGATACGCTTTTTCCTTTCATACACAAGATTCGGTTATATCTCAATCAAAAAGTTTATAGCCTGTAATTTTATAAAATTTGCCTACCGAAGATCGAATATCAGGTGCTTTTATTATTTTACCGATTCGTCAAAAACTGAAATGACTCGCTTACCAATATTGTTATCATTATTTTTCACTGAAATCGTTTTGACATCTCCCGCTTTCATTTTTAGATTATTCTTGAATTCGACTTTTCCAAATTCTCTCAAACCAAAAGTTTTCAGATCAATTTCTCCACCTAGAACTTTCAATTCCACTTTTTCTTTACCAAATAATCCTGAAGAAAATTCAGCAGTACCATAAGCATAACCTGTTGACCAGAAATGTTTGCCCTTTAACTGATCGAACAGCATGGATTTCTCAACTGCAGAATATTCAAAACCTGTCAAGGCAATTATACTTGCCCAACTTGCCATAGCTCTGGAATAATGATTCCCGCATTCCGCTTCGTTGAAAGGACTACGTTTTTTTCCATCATATCGGTCACGAATATTTTTAATACATTTCAAACCATCCTCAGTCAAACCTTCAAATAACATTCCAATTGCAGCAGTATATTCAAAACCTGTCATCACTTCGGAAAAATAAGAAAATGGACTTTCAGGACGATCATAAGGATAACTGGCCATCAATAAAGCAGCCTCATCTCCAAGAAAATATGAACGCATATTATTGAAATGCTCATAAGCGGAAGAACGATAATTATATTTCATAATGCTTTGCAGACTTTTAGTGATTTGCTCTTTATTTCCCAGATAGCCAAGTCCGCAAATATGCGCCATGTACTGACCAACCAATTGATCAATAAGACAACCATTTCCCAACTGAAAATCAGGATTTGACAAGTCATCGGCTCCCATTCCAGCCATTAATCCATCAGCTATCTCGCCAGAGGATTTCACAATCTGAATAATATGTTTGAAATATTCGCCATTAAACAAATTTTCCTCTGTCCATTTGCTTCCTTGCGAAAATAAAGCGTTACACTTTTTCGCAAATCTATCTTCGCCCAGATATTCCGCCATTTCTCCGGCAGCCCGTAATGCTCCAAGATACCAAAATTGCATTTGCGGATTGGGCCCAAAATATTCCACATCCATAGTATTGTGCTGACAACCTTCCATAACTCCGTCAGTATCACCATCCCAGCCGCCTTCAATCCAAGCAAAGGCAAGCGCTTTCTTGACATTTGGCCACAAATTTTTCAGCATTTCATCATCGCCGGACAATTGCCAATCATTATACATTTTCATGATTGTTCCCATTTGTCCGTCAGCAGCCGCCATTTTCCAGTTTTTTGCTTCTTTGTCGAGAGGAAGCCCAACTCGAAAACTCATTAATCCATTATCGCTTGTTGCATGATTGAATTCCACTTCCCTCATCATTTTTGCCAAATTGCCAAAAACAAAATGTGTCGCTAATTCATAATTCCAGACATGAGTACAAGACCCCCTACAGGAACCCGTCATGTCCATTATACCTTCCCAACCAAAAAATCTTCCATCCTCTGTACGGAAACAAGTTTGTGATCGCAAGGTGCTCAAATTAAAAAGAGCAGATTCCTTGACTTCCATGGGCAAATCTGATTCACAAAAAGCTTTAACAAACTCAACTGTTTTCTTTTCCAATGGTTTGATTTGGGGAGCAATTTTTTCAGCCGCGTCCCAGGCATCTTTATATAATATTGTATAATAATTTCCAACAGTTTCAGTCGCCCAGGAAATCCGATTCGGAAAATGCCAGGTCAGGTAAAATGTAAATTCTCTGGTTTCTCCGGCAGGTATATTTTTTTTCAATGCAAGTGAAGCACGAGGAGTATTCCCACCTGTAAATTTCCTTTCCGTCAATAATCCGTCAGCACTAAAATCATCCCAGAAATCCAGTAAGCCACCACCCCAGCCACCTTGAGAAACAGAAGTTCTGTAGGACATTTCTCCTTTGTCAGGTGTTGTAAGCGCAATAGTTCCCCATTGCTCAGCAGTTTTGTCAACTCCCTCACTATACATAAAAATACCGCGCAGATTATCAGATTCTCGGAATTCATTTTTGTTATTTTTTGCTCCGGTTGGAATGATATCCCATTTCCAGTCACGTGTATATTTTCGTCCATCAATTCCAATATAATTCTCCATTGAACCACAAACTGAAACTTCCATATTTTTGTCGGACTTGTTTTTTACTTCATATCGCAAAACTGCAACCGGCAATCCACTTGCCTCTTCATCACCCGGAATCAAGGGATTGAAACCTTTGATTCGTACGCTTATATCCATATTAGGATCAGACAGATTTACTATTCCAAATGGATAAGCAGCGTCAAAACTGCACTCACGAAATCTTGGCAAGCCATGATTATTTTTCCCGCGACCTTCCATACTTTCATATTTATAATATTCAATTGGTCCCATCAGACCTTTTGTTGCTATTTTGTTCCCGGACTTTGTGAAAATGGCAAAAAATGGCGCCCTGTTTCCTTCTGGAGTTCCCACAAAACCCTTAGCGGGCTGGTTCATTATTTCCCAATCTCTCAGTTCTCCTCGTCCTGTTAATGACACTGTTCCTGTTCCAATTCCACCTATTGGCAGGCGAATTTTTGATGTATGTTCTAAATCATAGTGTTTTAGAATCGGCCAACTATTGTTACTACTTCCTAAACATAATCCTCCAAAAACAAATACTAATACAATTACAATTATTTTCTTCATAACCACCCCTTAAAATAAAATAAAATAAATAGGGACAAATAAATAGGGACACATCCTATTTTAATAAAATAAATAGGGACACATCCTATTTTAAATGCTTTCGTGGCCTTCCCTTTGGCCTAGTGTTAATGACAACCCCGAGCATCTCAACTATTTTTTCCGTAAATTTTCCCGACCCGATCGGCTTTCCTGCATAAGTACGTTTCTTCACCATGTCATTTTCTTCTTTTTTGCCTGAGGCATTTAGAAACTTCTCATACTCTTCCCTCTCTGCAGAATCTTTCCACACCGGTTCTAGAAATCCATTTTTATTATCAGTTACTTGAAATCTTGCGCTTGACCATATATAGTCCTTGGGCTTTTCAACCATTTTGGCACGAACAGGATTTCGTTCTATGTAACGGCATACTGTCCATAAATACGATTCAGAGTCAACAACAGCGGAATGGAATCGACATTCCCAAAGCCTGCCTGTTCTTTTGAATTTTTTGTTAATATATTGAGTATACCTAAGACTTACTTTTTGCATTGTTTTAGCTAAGGAGTTGTCTTGTTGGGGAACCATCAAGATATGAATATGGTTGGTCATTAGACAATAGGCTTTTATTTTACACTCACACTCTTTACTGTACTTATTCAACATATCAAGATAATATTTTTTATCTTTGTCATCAAAAAATACATCTTGCCTATTATTTCCTCTTTGTACTATATGATGAGGATATTCTTTAACAACTATTCTCGCAACTCGTGGCATGCTTGGATTTTATCAAATATTCTTTCATACAGCAACAATAAATGGGATGTGTCCCTATTTTTTAGGGACTGGGCGTCAAATTAGCCCTCAATGAGGAGAGTAAACCCGTTGGCATGATCCAATACATCCCTATTGAACACTCATATATTGAAGGCAAGGATCTCTATTTTATCCTTTGTATCTGGGTTCATGGATATAAAAACAAGGGAGTTGGGAATTATCAAAAAAAGGGAATCGGAAAAGCATTAAAAAAACATGTGAAATTTTCAGGCTTGTGATGGTAATACTGATTGTGACATAATGCATTCTGGACTGAAAAACAGGAGAATTAAAAATGAAAAATATTCCAGAGATCAAATTGGGGATCGTGGCCGTAAGCAGGGACTGCTTTCCGGTAGAACTTTCCCGCAAAAGGAAACTAAGAGTAGTAGAAGAATGTTTGAACCGGGATATCCCCATCACCGAGATCAAAACCATTGTCGAAAATGAAAAAGATTCTCTTAAAGCAATAAAAGAGGCCCAGCAAGAAAATGTCAATGCTCTAGTGATCTTTCTGGGGAATTTTGGCCCGGAAGGGCCGACAACTCTTCTGGCCCAGAAATTCGAAGGGCCGGTAATGTTTGCCGCAGCTGCAGAAGAAACAGGAAAAGATCTGGTAGGAGGACGGGGCGATGCATTCTGCGGAATGCTTAATACCTCCTACAATGCAGGCTTAAGGCATCTTTTACCTTACATCCCAGAATATCCGGTAGGGACTGCAGCTGAAATTGCCGAAATGATACACGATTTTCTTCCGGCTGCCAGGATTGTAGGCGGAATAAAAAAGCTAAAAATATTTACTTTCGGCCCCCGCCCTCAGGATTTTCTCGCTTGCAACGCACCCATTAAACCTCTTTATGATATCGGTGTAGAAATTATGGAAAACAGTGAACTTGACCTTTACGATGCCTTTAAGGCTGTCGAAAATGATTCCGGGATCAAAGCTGTAGCTCAGGATATGGCCACAGAACTGGGAAAAGGAAATACCTATCCCGGTCTGCTGGAAAAATTGGCTCAATATGAAGTCGCTCTGGTAAAATGGATGGAGGAAAACCTGGGCGCCTCAGAGTATGGAATATTCGCCAATAAATGCTGGCCGGCCTTTGAAAATTACTTTGGATTTGTCCCCTGCTATATCAATTCACGCCTGGCTTCACGCGGTATTCCCGTAGCCTGTGAGGTTGATATCTACGGAGCCCTGAGTGAATACATGGTCTTATGCGCTACAGAACTCCCCCCTACCCTTCTTGACATAAACAATACAGTCCCGGCTGATATGTTTATAGGTGCAAAGAACAAAACCGGAGATTATAAACTTAGTGACCTGTTTATGGGGTTTCATTGTGGTAACACTCCGTCATCCTGCCTGAAAGATCCGGCAATGAAGTACCAACTTATAATGAACCGCCTGCTTGAATCAGGGAAAAAACCGGATATAACCAGAGGCACTCTGGAAGGACAGATCAGACCGGGAGAGATCACTCTTTTCAGGCTGCAGTCGACTGCAGGAGCCAATCTCTGTGCCTATGCGGCTGAAGGTGAAGTGCTCGACATCCCTCCCCGCTCGTTCGGCAGTATAGGAGTATTTGCTGTAAAAGAAATGGGTCGCTTTTACCGCCACGTTCTTATTGAAAAAAGATTCCCCCATCACACAGCGGTAGCATTTAAACATACCGGAAAAACCTTGTTCTCAGCACTAAGGATGCTCGGGGTCAATGATATATCACACAATCAGCCAAGAGCAATGCTATACCAAAATGAAAATCCTTTTAGCTAGATGAAAACCGCATCTTTAACAAAAACCGGAAAAATTACTATTCGGGAGGTAGTGAAACCTGAAATAAGTTCCGACACTGATGTTCTGCTTAAAATAATTTCAGTCGGAATATGCGGTTCTGATCTTCACTATTTTCTAAATGGCAGGATCGGAGACCAGGTTATAGATTATCCTTTCACCCCCGGACATGAATGTGCGGCTGTAGTGGAAAAAACCGGACAAAAAGTAACCCAATTGAAACCTGGAGATAGAGTAGCCGTTGATCCGGCTGTATCCTGCGGCCGATGCGACCAATGCCTGAGGGGCCGCCCCCATACCTGCCGCAAACTCAGTTTCCTGGGATGTCCAAGCCAATTAGAGGGCTGTTTATCTGAATACATAGTAATTCCTGAACAAAATTGCTACCCGTTTGAGAAATCCATAACATTTACCCAGGGAGTTCTGGTGGAACCTCTTTCCATCGGGGTTTATGCTGTAAACCATTTGAAAGACATTAAAGCTGATAAGATTGGGATTCTAGGTAGCGGCCCCATCGGGCTTAGTGTATTACTGGCCGCAAAGAAAACAGATATCCCTGCGATCTACATAACTGACAAGATTCAGTCCAGAATTGAAACCGCTATTAATTCTGGTGCCATATGGGGCGGCAATCCTGATGAATCAGATATTGTAGGGGCTATCCATAATCAAACATCAGGATTGGATGTTGTCTTTGAATGCTGCGGCGACCAGGCAGCACTTGACCAGGCCGTAGAGCTTCTTAACCCCGGGGGAATGCTATTAATTCTCGGTATCCCGGAAATAGATCGCATTTCATTCAATATCAGCAGATTACGCCGCAAAGAGATCAGCATCCAAAATATACGCCGTCAAAATCAATGCTTTCAGACAGCTATCGATATGATAAAAAATGGATCAGTTGAAGTGGATTTTATGGCCACCCACACATTTCCTCTGTATGAAGCCCAAAATGCCTTTGAACTAGCCTCATCCTATGAGGACGGAGTCATAAAAGCTATCATCTC
>JAUVXM010000009.1 GCA_030603565.1 Candidatus Aminicenantota bacterium | reverse complement strand
AGTAAAAAAATGGCGATTAAAATTAAAAATAAAAACAAGAAAAAAGTTTCAATAATCATTCTTGAAAAAATCTTGCATATCATTGAAAAGAAAATAATAATAAAAACATCGCCATTTTTTTATGAATAGGTCAGGCTAATACAAAAAACCAAATAAATATAAAGGGATGACATTTCTACTTGGATAAATGATTCCATCTTTAACTAAGTAGGAATTCCTTAAATTATCTTTAATTTGTTTTTTAGTTTTGCTTTTACCTCCTATCTCAAAATATGTACTTTTTACCTGAAAATCTCCAATCTTACTATAATAAATTTTCTCCCCATAATTTTTTATCATTTTAATGAAAAATATTTCCCGGACTGTTCCTTTTCTATAATCAAAACCAATCTCATTAATAACCGCTCGATATAAATTGGAATTATCCAAATATATTTTATCTGTACCTTTTAATAAACCACTTCCTGCTTTATTTTCTTTTACCAAACATACCAATCCAGTCTCATTTAATATGTTCAGATAATTATCTACGGTTTTGAAATCAAGTCCAATGTTATTAGATATATTATTACGGTTTAAGCTTCCCGGAGGTATTGTTGCTAAATATGACATTATCTTTTTGAAACTAATTAAATTTTCCGTCTTTAATTTGTAGTAGTTTGATATGTCTTCGTAGATTGTCTTATCTATAATATTTAATAATTTTTGGTGATAGTTCTCTTTATCTTCAAAAATAAATGGATAATATCCATAATCTAAATACTCTATAAAATAACCTTTTAATCTATCAATATCAGATAGATAATCAACTGCCGCATCAGTTTTCTTTACTATCTGATCAAAGTTAAAACTATTTAGATTTATATTTAAACGGAATACTAAATATTCTCTAAATGACATTCCTCCAATTTTAAATATTGCACTTCTTCGTGATAAATCATAAGCACCTCTTATTAAATCCATACTGGAACTTCCAGAATAAATAACTTTGATATCTGGATATGAATCATAAATATTTTTCAATTCTTGATTCCAATTAGGATATTTGTGAACTTCATCTAAAAAATAATATCGAATGCCGTCTATCTCATATAAATCCCTTACAAAATCAATCAATTTTATTTGGGTAAAATATATATGATCCAGTGATAGATAAATACATACATTCTTATCTTGGATTTTTTCTTTAATATACTGAAGAAGAAGCGTTGTTTTTCCTGTTCCTCGAGGGCCAACAAGTCCTGTCATTCGACTTTTTATATTAAAAGAATCAAACAAATATCGATGAGTCTTATAGTTCATATTTGTTAATAGCCGTCGATACGTGGCAATAAAAGTTTCTCTCATTGGACTCTATTCCAATATATTATGTATTTATTTGGAGTATAGTCAAAATATTTGGGCATGTCAAGTACTTCCATAATTTCCCAAATAATCGGATAAGCATGCTTCTTTAGAAAGACTCAGGATGTAGGAATTTCTTGTTTTGTTCATGATCCTCCTCCTTATAAATTATAGCTATAAGACTAGGTCACCGAAGTGCTCTTGGCCCAAAAAACTCTTATCGCTGCTAAGGTGTCTAAGGAAAAAGCGGCACTAATTATTCGCCAAATTCAGGCAGAAATAGAGTTATTAATCGGGAAAATAGGAGTTAAGCCATGAAAAATTGGTTGGTAATGTTTATAATGCTAATTTCTGCTCCTTTCCTATTTCACTCCTGTAAAGCCAAGAGTCAGAGCGCAGGAGAAATTGGGGCTCGAATTCATCTTGAAAAAAGCGTATCGGACTACAAAGTCCCTGTCCGGATAGCCTTAGCCAAGATGGGGTCTATCCAAGAAAAAATTGTAATCTACGGAAAATTGTCTCCGAAACAGGAAACATTACTCAGCAGTCAATTCAAAGGAAGAATTTTAGATCTTAATTTATCAGAGGGGGATCGGGTTAAAAAGGGAGAACTTATAGCCACCATCCAATAAACAATTACTTTTTGCCTTGGCGGTTGCTGGCTTATTAGTTTTTGTGGTTCTACTTTTTGAGTTCAACCGCTTTTGGACTGCCCTGGCTATATTCATCGGCACAATTTTTTCATTCACCTTTGTCATTCTGGGACTCTGGATCACCGGCTCTCATTTTGATATTTCATCCTTTATGGGAGCCATTACTGTCTTAGGAATCGTGGTTAATAATGGAATATTACTCATAGATTTTGCTGTCCGGTATCGGCAGGCTGGCAAATCACAAATAGAAGCTTTGCTTCTGGCTGGCAGAGTCCGTCTTCGTCCTATTCTAATGACAAATACGACAACAATTGCCGGTTTTTTACCTCTGGCCTTGCAGCTAGGCTCAGGTGGAGAAATTTTACAACCATTTGCTGTGGCCGTGATCAGCGGGCTGGTTGGTTCTGTATTTCTTTCATTGATTGTCATACCGATCTTGTACCAGGTGTTTGAAAGAAGCAGACAGCAGCGCTAAAAATATTTCCCGGACTGCTCCTTTTCTATAATCAAAACCAATCTCATTAATAACTAATCAATGATAGTTTAATTTACTTGACAAATAACTAGTATTACTATATACTTAGATAGAAAAGCAAACTAACTTTAGCCATGAGTTTAGAATTACATGAGAATGTCAAGGATGACTAGTCGAAAGCCAACAAAAATAAACCAGGTGCTTCAAAAGTGGCCGAGAGGTACAGTTGCGACTCAGGAATGGCTCAACCAAATGCAGGTCTCCAGCAGGCTGGCTAACTGGCATGTAAAATCCGGATGGTTGGTGCGTTTTGGTGCAAGGGCTTTTGCACAAGCAGGCGACAGAATTGATTGGTTGGGAGGTCTTTACACTCTGCAGACCCAACTCGGTATGAGCATACATGTTGGGGCACGTACCGCATTGGAGCTGCATGGCCGCTCCCACTTCGTTCCTCTTGGGAGAGAGAAGAGAGTCATGTTAATAAGTGATCAGCCGGAGCAGCTGCCGGCATGGTTTCGGAATCACAAATGGGAGGCTGACTTGGGACATAGTTGCTTATCCCTTTTTAAACAAATTCCTGATAAGGCTATCACTAAGCTGGACTGTGGAGGCTTCAAAGTCATTATGTCTAGTGCTGAAAGAGCCATTATGGAACAAATACGTAAGGCCAGGGATAATGCCGACATAATGCATGCGTACCAGTTGATGGAAGGACTCAGCACACTCCGGCCTGACCTAGTCCAGAAGCTTTTAGGGAACTGTCGCTCTATCAAAGTAAAACGATTTTTCCTCTGGAGCGCGGAAACGGCTGGACATGCCTGGTTCGAGCGCCTGGAATCATCACGAGTCGATCTCGGAAAAGGAAAACGCCAAATCTACAAAGGCGGTCAGTTTAACAAAAAATACCAGATATCCGTTCCACAGCGCAAGGAGCTGCCGGGTGTTTGATCCCCGTTACGAGCCACAAGCTAGACTGATGCTCCGCTGCCTTCCCGAGATTGGTCGGCATTCCTGTTTTGCTCTAAAGGGCGGCACTGCCATCAACTTTTTTATACGTGAGTTGCCCCGTATATCTGTGGACATCGACCTGACCTATCTTCCTTTAAAGCCACGCCAAGAGGCACTGCAGGAAATTCATAACACACTTTTATCGATAAAGAACGATCTTGAGCAACATGTGCATAATATTCGAGTTCGTGAGAGCCGGATTAAAGACTATGTTATAAAAATTTTCATAACTACAGTCGATGCAGTGATTAAAATCGAGCCCAATCTGATTTTCCGGGGATCCTTACATTCATCTCAGAGCCGTGACCTTTGCCTTACTGCACAGGAGCATTTCGAAGCCTTTGTAAGCATTCAAACACTGTCCACAGCTGACTTGTATGGCAGTAAGCTCTGTGCAGCCCTTGATAGACAGCATCCGAGGGACCTGTTCGACGTAAAGCTTCTACTTGACGACACGGGTATCACTCCTGAGATCCGGCAGGCCTTTGTCGTATATCTTGCCGGACACAACCGACCAATGAGCGAACTTTTAGTCCCTAAATTCCAAGATATCAGAGGATTGTACGAGAATCAGTTCAAAGGAATGCTCCAAAGCATAGTATCTCTCGATGACTTGCTGCAGATACAGCGGGGCTTGGCTGAGACACTTGTTCATTCCCTCAATGATGATGAGAAACAATTTCTCATATCCATAAAAAAAGGCAAGCCAGAGTGGAATCGCTTGGGAATCGAGCATTTGGCTCAAATGCCGGCTATTAAATGGAAGCTCATTAACATACGTAAAATGGACTTAGCAAAGCATAAGAAAGCGCTTGACAAATTGATCAATGCCCTGTCCACTTAAACACAGATCTTTCCTCAACTGCTGCAAGCGTCATGGTAGGCCGAAGAAATTGCAATTCCCGTTTCCGCATTAATCTTCCTGTCAACCAAAATGGCAGTACACACGTTTTTATATATGATATGTGATATTTTAAAAATGTCAGGAAAGAAGAACTGAACAAAAAATGGACGAACAAGCTCAAGTTAAATCAGCCCAGGACGGCGACCAGGAAGCACTTAAATTTTTTGAAAAGATATTACTGAAGAAGTAAATTATGGCTTGACAAAGATTACTGTACATGTACAATATTAAGTACATATTTGTCATTAATTAAGGAAATTACATAAATGAAAGCAATATCTTACACTGCAGCAAGAGCTAATTTAGCAAAAACTATGAAAAAAGTCTCTGAAGATCATGATCCAGTCATAATTACCCGCAAAAGCAATGAAGCAGTTGTAATGATCTCATTAGAAGACTATGAATCCTTGAATGAGACAGCTTATCTTTTACAAAATCCCAAGAATGCAATGCGCTTGATAGAGTCGATAGAAGAACTTGAAGCAAGCAGAGGAAAAGAACGGGATTTGATTGAATGAAGCTTATCTTTTCAGATAACGCCTGGGAAGATTACCTATATTGGCAAAATACTGATAAAAAAATATTAAAACGCATTAATAAACTGATCAAAGATATACAAAGAAACAAATATGAAGGAATAGGAAAACCCGAACCGCTTAAACACAATCTATCAGGATACTGGTCCCGCCGTATTAACGTAGAACATCGTTTGGTATATAAGATTGAAAAAAAGAGAATAATGATTGCCCAGGTAAGGTATCATTATTAACCTGAACTATCCATAACAATCGGCTGAGGAGAAAATTTCCCCCACCATATGTATTCTCTTTAAAATCTCTGTAGGCGGCATTCCCGAAAAATGCGGCTGTGATCAGAAGACCGAAATGAGACATTACAGTTATGAGATAGTACAAAGCATAGGGCGAGTTGATGTTGATATTTCCCACGCCGGCTGTAGGTTATTTTCTAACAAGCATAAATTTTGCATATCGACCATGTATCCTTCCGACGAATTTCGCCATATGTAAAATTAAAAACAACAATAGAATCCCCCCTATAGAGACAAAATGGAGCATGCCTATAGGTGTGAAAGCAGATGTACCGTAAAGTTCCAAAGGAAGGTGAAAGATCAATTCCAGAACAGGCGCGAAAATGAATGATAGAGCACAAGCAAGGGCAAATCCACTCAGCCCGAAATAGATCCATCCAAAAGGGAATAAAAGTATCAGGTAGGCAAGAGATTTCCAGGTGTCGGGGTCCTTTATGAGGGATTTAAATTTTTCCCAAGGCCCGAGCCCTTGACTCACAAACACAGGCTTTCGTGGCATGCGGATACCGAGCAGGGCTTCAACAATACGGCCTTCAATAAGGGCTATTCCTCTGAGGGAAAGGAGAAACAAGCCTATCAGCGGAAGTCCGATAATGAAAATAAGTGATATCAAAGACAGAGGCATTCCGAATAAGGCCCATAAACCGAAAAGGATGCCTGTAACGAGAGAAAATAGCATATATAAGACTGCAGCCCATGCTTGGGAATCTCCATAAATACTAAAGAATTTAGCCAGGCGAGATCGAGTTTTTGACGGCTGAGGAGGATAGAGGAATGAGGAAATTTGATCTTCAATTTCTTTGTAAGCGGATGCGACCTCGTTAGGCTCTCCATACTTTTCTAGAATCGCATCCAATGCCTCAGTCTCTGAAATGTGGGGAGCCTCTTTTTTGGCATTGTCGAGGGCGGTTCTTAGGTGCTCTTCGGCATCAGCGAGGGCATCCTGGGTGAGAGCGGGATCGCTGCCTTTGAGTTCTCTTTTAAGTTGACTCAAGTATTCATGGACGTCTTTAAACATGTTCGTTTTCCTCTAAAAGAGTATCGACAAATGCTTTTGTCTGATTCCATATCTTGGCCCAAGCATCCAGTGTTTCCTGACCGGACTTGGTGACCTTATAGTACCGCCGCGGCGGACCTGTAATGGAAGGGTCGACATAGCTTTCCAGTAACCCACTGTTTTCTAGGGATCGCAGCACAGGGTAGAGGGCTCCTTGCTTCATCATCTGAACACTCTCATCCTGAGCTTCAATGAGTTTAGCGATTTGATATCCATACATGGGTTCCTTGGCCCGATCGAGCACACTTAATAGAACGAGAGAAGCTGTACCCGAGTTCAACTCCTTTTGAAACTTTTTATTGGCATCGCTAATAAAGTTCAATGTGATGACCTCCTCCCGAAAAAATTCTGCCTTTTATGGTCAGTATGTCTCTGCCTAAGTAATAACATTTTATTATTAATGTAAATTTAATTATATTTACAAATTAATAATAGTGTTAAGTTATCACTATGTCAAGTAATATTTTATTTTTTTTTTAGAAAAAACTCATACCCAGGAAAATAAGAAGTGCTCTCAATTGTTTAGCCTTAATTATTCATAAAAAGAGCTCTTTATTTCCACCTGTAAGCTACTAAACTCGATATTAGGCTAAAGTAATAAGTTGCAAACTGCTGTTTACTTTCTGAGGATAAAACGACAACTTCTCTTTATAGGAAAAGATGACAAAATCATGCTTGACAATCCCTGGTCATCTCTTTAGAATAAAACTTCATTAAATTGGTGAACTCAAGATGAAAAAAGACAGATTAGGATTAAATTTGTTTTTTCTGTTAACATTCCTTTGTGTTACTCTGTTCATCAATTTTTTCCATACTGAGGACCACATCCAGGTCTTTTATGACTATGAAACAAACCAAAATCTTCCCAGTCCCAATAATACCCAAGACAATACACAAGATGATAATGACTGCCCAGCCTGCCATTTTCTGAATTCCACCTCTACAACCAGCCAGATAAATTTTTTCCATCTGCCCCCGCCATCAAGCACAGGTTTGCTTGAAAGCTCATATTCTTTCATATATACCTCAAACACTATCATCATTCCATCTTCCCGTTCCCCGCCTTCTGCATAATTTCCTCAATTTTATCTCGCAATCCGCCTGGAAAGCGAGAGTGTATCCTAACCACTTATTCAGAGGACGCAAGCAATTTTTAAGGAGAAAATTATGCATAAAACCTTAACAGTCATTATTATTCTTGGAATGTTTATATTCATACCCTGTCAGCAAATACGAGCTGACATAGAGCCCAACCATAGGGATTTTTCCAGAAAGGTTACAGACCTAAAACTCTCTGGTATCATCAGGGGATACGACGGTGCGCTGATACGCAAAGCCACAATTCTTATTCCTGAGCTAAGCAAAACTTCAGAAAGTGATGAAAAAGGATTCTTTGAGTTATTGGGTATTCCTCCGGGAAAATACCACCTCAAAGTCTTTGCCACCGGATATATGGATTACAGATCCGAAATCTTTGAACTCAAAGAAAACAGCAGGACCTTTGCCATCACTCTTATAAAGAAACTCTCCGAAGAGATCGTAGTTACTGCCACCCGCACCCCTAAGCTTTATATGGAGGTTCCGGTTAAAACGCTGGTTATCTCCGCGCGACAGATCGATCAAAAACAGGCTACCCAGTTGGCTGAGGCCATCGCCCTCACCACAGGGGTGAGAGTTGAAAACAACTGCCAAAACTGCAATTTCACCCAAGTGCGCATCAATGGCATGGGAGGAAAGTATTCGCAGATTCTCATCGATAACTCTCCTGTATTTAGTTCCATGATCGGTGTTTACGGCTTGGAACAGATTCCAGCAGAGATGCTCAACCGGATCGAGATTGTCAAAGGTGGAGGTTCGGCATTGTACGGTGGGAACGCTGTCGCCGGTGTCATCAATGTCCAAACCAAAGAGCCTATGGAAAATGGTTCTACCCTTAATCTTCATCAGGAAGCCATATCCGGTGAGCCTTTCACCAACGCAGGATTCCGGACTAGCCTCATCACAAATGATGGCAACACCAAAGGATTTCTTTTTACTAACTATAAAAGACGGCAGCCTGTGGACGTTGACGGTGACGGCTTTTCTGAAGTCGGGAAGATGCAGAGCACGAATTTCGGGTTAAATTTCTTTAACTACTTCCCAGGCATAGACGGAAAACTAAAGTTGAGCTTCTACCGGATTACTGAAAATCGGCGCGGCGGGAACAAATTCGATCTGCCTCCTCACGAAACCGATATCACAGAATCCATAGATACAGATCTCAACGGCCTCACAGGAGAATGGAACCACTATCTATCCAGTCACCTTTTCTACAACCTTGGTATCTCCTTTATTGAGGCGAAGCGTGAAACCTATTACGGATCCGAACAAGATCTGAACGCCTATGGATCGTCTAAAAATCCCGTGGTTTTTCTAAACGGCCAGATGAACTATCAAGCGGGGAAACACCTGCTCTCTGGGGGAATCCAGTTCAAGGGAGAAAAAATCGAAGACAAGGCTCTCGGTTACGGTCGAGAGATCAACGACATCTACCGCGAGTTTGGCTTATTCATGCAGGATGATGTCAAATTCAACTCCACAGTTTCGCTACTCGCAGGCTTAAGGCTGAGCAAACACTCTCTCGTCTCAGACCTCATATTCAATCCTCGCTTGAGCCTACTGCTCAATATGGCCAAAGACCTCAGCTGGAGGACCACACTTTCAACAGGCTTCCGTGCCCCTCAAGTTTTTGACGAAGACCTCCACATCACCCAAGTCGGAGGTGAAGGAATGATCATTGAAAACTCACCGGATCTGATACAAGAGTTTTCCTACGGCATAAGCTCGGGACTGGATTTTGGCCGCATGCTTGGTGGAAACAACATCCAGATGAGCGTGGAAGGTTTTTACACACTGCTTGCCGACACGTTTCTTCTTACAGAGAAGGAATTCGATCCTAGGGAAAACGCATTGGTGTTCGAGAGAATAAATGGATCGAATTCAAAAGTATACGGAGTCTCAGCTGAATTCGGATACCAGCTTGCCACGTATATAAACTTCATGACGGGATGGACCGTTCAGCGCAGTCACTTAGACGAGCCTGAGCCGGACTTTGGATCAACCGATCTATTCCGAACGCCCAACACCTACGGCTATATCACCCTCAGCTACGAAAATCAGAAGCTCTTGGACATCGACCTCTCACTCGAATACACCGGCCGCATGAAGGTGCCCCATTATGCTGGGTATATTCCTGAAGACCGCCTGGAGACATCCGATCCTTTCTGGGTACTTAATGGCAAAATGACAAAATCTGTTTCCCTAGGTGACAAAAACTCGATTAACTTCTTTTTTGGCGCATATAACCTTTTTAACTCCTATCAGAAAGATCTGGACAAAGGTATCTACCGGGACGCAGGTTATGTCTACGGACCATCCAAACCGAGAGCCATTTATGCTGGCTTGGAATTCACCTTTTAACAGTGCTGGTGTAAAATATAATTTCTCGATGCGTGAAAAGTGGTCTTTTGCCTTTCACCGGTTCTTTAGATGGGGATGGACATCCCTAATGTGTATGAACGTGTATAGCTGCTAATAAAGTACTTGAAAAATGCATAAAAGAATGTTATATTTAGACCTAAATACAGGTTTAAATATGGAGTAGAAATATGAACAATTTAAATGTGTCAAATGATATTATTCCAATAGGAGAATTTAAAATAAGTCTGTCTAAGTGTCTCAAGAATGTTCAGAATACTGGTCATCCTTTAGTAATCACCCAAAATGGAAGACCTGCTGGAGTGTTAATTTCACCTTCTGAATATGATGAACTTGTACATAAGAAATTATTTCTTAATTCTGTAAATAGGGGATTATCTGACATTGAATCAGGTGATATTTATAGCACAAAAGAGTTGAAAGAAGAATTAAAAGAAAGAAGAGCCATAAGGAATTCTAAATGACAGTAATTTGGACAAGAGAAGCCTTAGAAAAATTAAATGAAATTGAAGAATTCATTGGAACGGATAATCCAGAAAGAGCCGAAACATTCATTAATTATTTAATTGAACGGGGTGAATCAATCTCGCAGAATCCAAAAATTGGAAGAACAGTTCCCGGTATTTTAAATCCAGAAATCAGGGAAATTATTGTAAAAAAATATCGGATAATATATAGGATAAAAAAAGATAAAATTGAAATTTTAACAGTATTTGAAGGCCATAGACTGCTTAGAATTGATGAGTTAGAAATTGATTAATTTATAGTTTCTATACTTAACCTGAGTTATTCATAAAAATTGCCGATACAGTATTTAAAAAACAATAACTTATTTTATTATCATCACTTTTTACCCTCCGGGCAAGCCGATCTCACCGCATCTGCTTTGTTGCAGGGTATTCGCAGTGAAATACCACAGCTTCATCCTCTGCGCCTCGTATCTGCGGCAACCTCGACTCGTGAATAACTCAGGTACTCTGAATTATTCATAAAAATTGCCGATACAGTATTTAAAAAACAATAACTTATTTTATTATCATCACTTTTTACCCTCCGGGCAAGCCGATCTCACTGCATCTGCTTTGTTGCAGCGGATTCGCGGTGAAATACCACAGCTTCATCCTCTGCGCCTCGTATCTGCGGCAACCTCGACTCGTGAATAACTCAGGTACCCTGAGTTATTCATAAAAATTGTTCTAAGCATTGCTTGGAGTTTAAGTTTTTCAACTAGTTGATCAATGGGAAAAATGGTGCCAATTATCCCGATCTTTATGCTTTCTTTTTTCGGTTCCCTTCCTGCATCAATGCTTCCGAGAATATGGTCTAAACTTGAGATAAAAGCATTGAATTTTCCCAATTCCTTTCATCCTTAGACTCCTTTTATTTGAATTTCTCTTCAAAAAATTCGTTCAATTTCTAACAATAGGTGCCGCTTACTTTTGCTTTAACGCCAGTTGCCTGACTGTAGAATTTTCATTTTTGGCGTTGTCAGGCTCACTCTTCATGGAGAGGCTGATCCGGTTTCGCTTCTGATCGATTTCCTTAACAGTAACCATGATCTTTTGTCCCACCTTAACCACCTTAGCTGGATCTGAGACATATCCGTCTGCAAGTTGGGAGATGTGGACCAGTCCGTCCTGATGCACACCAATGTCAACAAAGGCGCCAAAGTTTGTGACATTAGTGACGATCGCCGGCAAGCGCATTCCTGGTTGAAGGTCATCGACCTTATCAATACCTTCAGCAAAGGAGAAAACCTCGAAACGGTTGCGAGGGTCACGTCCCGGTCTGGCCAGCTCACTCATGATGTCCTGGAGAGTGGGGAGTCCCACATCCCTATTTACATAGGATTGCAATCGGACCTCCCGGCGTTTCTCTTCGCTACTTACAAGCTCGGCCACAGTTATACCAAGATCTTTGCATATACGATTGACCAGAGCATAGCGCACAGGATGGACAGCGCTCGCATCCAAAGGGTTTTTTGCGCCACGAATCCGCAGGAACCCGCTAGCCTGTTCAAAGGCCTTAGCTCCCAGGCCTTTGACTTTTTTGAGTTCAGCCTTGCTCTTGAAAGCTCCCTTCTCGTCCCGGTATTCGACAATATTCTTTGCCCGCGCAGGGCCCAGCCCTGAGACGTAAGTCAGAAGCTGCTGGCTGGCTGTATTGACTTCCACTCCCACCCTATTGACGCAGCTCATGACTGTATCATCCAGGCCGGTTTTAAGTCGCCCTTGTTCTACATCATGCTGGTACTGCCCCACTCCGATGGACTTGGGGTCAATCTTGACCAGTTCTGCCAGCGGGTCCATCAGGCGGCGACCGATGGAAACCGCGCCGCGCACTGTCACATCATGATTCGGGAATTCCTTACGCGCGATCTCTGACGCAGAGTAGATGGATGCTCCACTCTCGTTTACCTGAACAACAATGATGGCGGCTGGTAAGCCACAAGATTGGACAAATCTCTCTGTCTCGCGGCTGGCAGTACCATTGCCGATGGCAATGGCTTCAATCCGGTACTCGTCCACCAGCTTAAGGAGAATTCTCTTTGCCTCTTCGACCCGATTCTTCGCCATGGTCGGGTAGATCACAGTGTCATAAAGGAGCTTGCTCTGGGCATCCAGGCAGACCACTTTACAGCCGGTTCGGAAGCCGGGATCGATAGCCAGGATCCGTTTCTGTCCAAGAGGAGCGGCCATGAGAAGTTCTCGTATGTTTTCGGTGAAGACGCGGATGGCTTCGGTATCGGCTGCCTCTTTAAGTACTTGACGAATTTCATTCTCCAGCGAGGGAGCAAGGAGTCGTCTGTAAGCATCCTCTGCCGCGAGCGCGACCTGATCGGAAGAGGAGTTAGTTTCTCTGACATAGCGACTGCGGATAAGTTGGAGCGCTTCAGCCTCGGGAGGACGAACCTGAAGATTGAGAAAACCTTCTGCCTCACCGCGAAACATCGCCAGAATCCGGTGGCTGGGGGCGGCCAGGGCCTTCTCTTCCCTTTCGAAGCAATCACGGAACTTTCCTGCCTCGCCTGCTTTCTTCTTCTTTACCCGTGAAGTGATTGTCGCTGAATTATTAAAGCAATCACGCATACAGGCCCGAATTGTGCTGTCTTCATTGATTTTCTCGGCAATGATGTCGCGGGCCCCGGCAAGAGCATCTTCGCACGAGTTGACTTCTTTTTCTGCATTGGCAAAGGCGGCTGCTGCTTTCTCCGGATCGCAGTTATCGCGCTGATCCAGGAGAATGGCTGCCAGGGGTTCAAGCCCCTTCTCCCTGGCGATGGAGGCCCGGGTGCAGCGCTTGGGACGATAGGGGAGATAGAGGTCTTCCAGCTCGGAGAGGATGTCGGCCCCGCCAATTGCTGCTTCCAGCTCGGCTGTCAGAATCTCCCGCTCGGTCATAGATTTAAGAACTGCCTCACGCCGTTTATCCAGCTGCGCCAGTTGCTCGAGCCGGTCACGGATAGCGGTGATAGCCACCTCATCGAGAGAGTCGGTCGCCTCTTTGCGGTAGCGCGCTATAAAAGGAACGGTGGATCCCTCCTTGAACAACGCAGCTACAGCTACTACCTGGTTATCTCGAATGCCGAGCTCTCCGGCAATACGTTTGAAATAGGGAACGTTAACCATTTTTTTGCCTTATTGCCTCCCGAGTAAATTTTATCACACTGGAATTAATTTTATCTTATAGGATTTTTAGTTGCTCAAGTAGTTCATCAAAATTTGGGTATGTTTCGTAAAACATCTCTTGCATCTCTCTGTAATCGGTTTTTAACTCAGATAGCCTGTGTTCTGCCTGGTTGCAACCTCCTCAAAAAATACGAGGCGATCATGGATTGGACGCTTAGCAAATTCAAGCACTTGAACCTCCCGCGATTCTATCAATTACAGGGTACATCCACTCAGGAGCAAAGACTCTATCTTTTTTCAAGATCGCTTTTGTTCTACTGTCCATTGTCTTCTTTATATGTTCGATATGCTGCTGTTTAATTTGCCTTTTACCTATGTGTCTTAATGCATGAATCAATGCTGCGCTGGACTTCCCATTCATCGCCAAATTGCGAGGAGTTGTTTTTTTAAACAGGATCTCCTGCCTCCCAATTTTAATGCGGCGGCTGGGGCCATCTGTTAAAAAGATGATTTTCGCTGGGACTTGTTCAGATAAGCCTAACATATTTGCTGCAAAAGCCCCTGAAGGCTGAATACGCACTGCATCACGTAAAGCTATAGCCTTAGCAATTTTTTGAGGGTTCGGCGACAGGAGTCCGATGGTCGGATGCTTTTTAGGATATTCATATAGACCTCGAATGAGCCGGCGGATGACGCCTTCTTTCTCTAATCGGTGCAGGTTAATACGAATTGCTTCGGGGCTTCCTATGTCATAAAAATTTTTAGAGGTAAAGCACCAACCCCTTCCATGACCATATATTCGATTTATAATATTATTTGCAACGGTTTGCATCTCTATTAATACCTCCTATCTGTAACTAAATATATATATTTTTAGTTACAGTGTCAAGTCTTTTTTTTTAGAAACATAAGAAGATGCTTTTTCATTTACTATTAACCTGACCTATTCATAAAAAAATGGCGATTATAAATATTGATTACGTTGTGAACGAAATAGTAAATTGAATCTATATAAGAATCAGTGTAAAATACTAATTAAAAAAGATGTTTCATATATATCGGCAATTTTTATGAATAATTCAGGTTAGCTGATATATTGAATATAGAGAAGAAAATTATGAATACTTACAAAAAATTGATTCTGCTTATGTTTATCCCCTTGATTCTAACAGTTTATCTTTCAGCTCAAAATACACAGCAGCAGGACCAAAAAGGCTTTACTAGAGGGAGCCTTAAATTTGCCACTAATGTACTGCCTTCAACCTCAATGGAACTTGTCCACCGGCCAAAATCAGCCTTAAAAAGACCTGATGGGGACTTCGCTGAAATCGAACTTTTCGGATACCTGGACCTGGAATTAAAGGCAACCAATGGCGAAGGGCATGACATTGCGATCTATGCAAGGAGGCCGCAAGTCGGCGCCCAAGCTGAGACAATGCATTATCTGGTTTTTACAAAAACAGACGAAGATGAATGGATCTCCTTAGGAATAGGCGGAGGGAATACAAGTCCTGAAAAATTCGACCTTGGAGACTTGGAAAGTATAAACATGATCAGGATCATATACCGAAATCAAAGACGTCTCAATGACCCCTATATTGATATAAGAGACATCACCCGCGCAAAATATAGAATTTTAGTTGATGCTGTGGAAGCAATTCATTAGCCTGAATTATTCATAAAAATTGCCGCTGCTTTATTCAAAAAAAACAATATCTTATTTTATCAGCAGCACTTTTTACCCTTTGGGCGAGCCGATCTTACCGCATCTACTTCGTTACAGGGTATTCGCAGTGAAGGACCACAGCTTCATCCCCTGCGCCTCGTATCTGCGGCAACCTCAACTCGTGTATAATTCAGGTACGCCTGAACTATTCATAAGAAATGTCAATGTAAATAATATTAAGTAAAATGTAAATTGTTTCATTGTTTCATTGTTAAGAAATACTGCTGTACTGACATACTGCTAAAAGCGGAAAAAAGTGAATAGTAAATGGAAAATAGAAAGAAATTGTGAAAGGTTTACATTTTGTGCTCTTGGCACACAATTGGAAATAGCTTTTTATTTTTGGGTGCAAGCCAAAAATAAAAAGCTTATTACTCTTATCCGCGTCCATCCGTGAAGATCCGTGTCCTCAGCGTCCCCAGTGTAAAATTCCGCTTTTTCCCTAATCCCGCTTTTATCCACATCTGCAGCAACCTCGACTCGTGAATAATTCAGGTACGCCTGAATTATTCATAAAAATTGCCACTATGTATGATACATCCTTTTTAATTATTATTTTACAATCCGGTAATCGCACGTTGTACGAATGAAAGGACTGCCATAACCAAGAATAGTAAAACTGCCGATATCGTCCAACCCCGGCCGGCATGGGATGCGACGCCGATCATACCTCCGGTTCCAGCAAAGAATATCGTCACATATATAATAACTATCCAGCGGATTTCTCTGAAATCAAGCTTCAAGATATAATCGAGGAGCAGTTCGATAATCAGGAAGGCAAGCATCAGGCAAATCTGAATGTAGTAGAGTGACGGACGTTCCAGCGAAGATGCTGTAACCAAAAGATAAGCAAGGGGAAACACTGAGAGCATTAAGACAAGGCCAAGCCCATGTTCGAGCTTAGGTTTATCCATCAGGCGCAAAATAAAAATGAGGATCATGATTGTATAGATTATTTGAGCCAGGATTGCCCCGATCAGATTCGCTTTATCTAACATCTCTTTTCTCCTCAGCCTAAATCGAACTTCATTATAGTACTGGCCAGGTTCGGGGAAAGAATAATTTCTCATACAAACGCAGAGCATAAAGATCTGTCATGCCGGCGATAAAATCCCGGACTCTTTTTTCTGCAGGGTCATTTTTTGGGTAAGTTTTAATATAATCATCCGGATTTTGCAGAATATACTCATAAAGGTCAGTAAGAATTTTTCTTACCTGCCGGGACATATGTTGCGCTTGCTTGTGGAAATATACTTTATCATATAGAAACTCCCGCAACTCGATTACGCTTGAATAAATCCTTTCAGTCATAACAATTTTGGCAAGCTCTGCTTTAATACTTGATTCGACTACATCCTCTACCATTTTATCTATCCGATTAGCATGCCATTTTCCTAATATCTCAACCAAATGAGAAGGAATATCACTTTTTTTAATGATCCCGGCACGGGTTGCATCATCAATATCATGATTTACATAAGCGATCACATCGGAAATCCTGACTACCTGCCCCTCGAGTGTTAAAGGCATATCCTCCCCATCAGCATCCAAGATTTTACCCCTGCCTTTTGAATGATGGACAATGCCGTCTCTGACTTCATAAGTAAGGTTTAATCCTTTTCCATGGTACTCAAGCTTTTCAACCACCCGCAGGCTCTGAGCACTATGAATGAAACCTTTAGGGTAAAGCTCTGCCAGGGCTTCTTCCCCTGCATGCCCAAAAGGTGTGTGTCCCAGGTCGTGTCCAAGTGCGATAGCTTCAGTCAGGTCTTCATTAAGACTTAAAGCTTTGGAAATAGTACGGGCTATCTGGGAAACTTCCAGAGTATGGGTCAAGCGGGTTCTATAATGATCGCCAAAGGGAGTAAGGAAGACCTGAGTCTTATGTTTGAGACGCCGGAATGATTTACAATGAATGATGCGGTCTCTATCCCGCTGAAAAGCAGTACGCATGGGATGCAGCTTTTCTTCCCGTTCCCTCCCCCGGGATAAAGAACTGAGACAGGCTTTTTGCGAAAGAGTCTCTTTTTCCTGTTGTTCTAATTTATGGCGAATTGAAAAGTCTGTCATCTTTATTATAACAATTTAGGCGGCTCCGCTGTTAAGCGGCCAGGGAACATTTTTTTGGACCTGAGATATAAGCATCCTGGGAACAGGAAAATTAATTTCCTTTCGGTGTGACATCTCCATCTTCTCGGTTACTATACGCATAACTTCCTCGAGACCAAGCCGGTTCATCAGGGCAAAGGGGCCCTCTTCCCATTTAAATGCCTGTTTGCACAATGTATCCATATCCTGCAGCTTAAGGAGTCCGGCCTCTACCACCTCTACAGAAACCATAAATGCCACCCCTAAAAATCTATTCTTGAGAATATCCAAAAGCATCAGGTCTGCAGTATCTTCTCCCCTACCGGGTGCTATAAGGCTATCTTTTTTCTCTAAACTGCCTGGAGGAGTAAAAAAATTGTCATATCTTCCTTTAAGTGGGTGGGCAGAGTCAAGTTTGCTGGACAATGAGGCTAAGAACTCATATACAACCGGGGCCCCTATGTTGTCTATCTGGGTCAGATATCCCACCCTAATACCAAAAGCCTCTTGTGATGCCGCCTCAATATCATTTAAATTCAGCCCCTCATCTACCATATGGGCAGCCTCCAGGAGAAGTGCTGCAAATATCAAATTTGCCACTCCCCCTTTGCGCTCTTTCTCTAAAGGAAAAATTTCCGGTATCAACTCTTTTTCATCTTCCATATTTTCCTCCTGACATTACCTGTTTTTTTGTCCTGCTGCAATAACTACCGCGGTCCAAAGATCTTAGTCCCGATACGAACAATATTTGCCCCTTCTTCCAGAGCCACCTGATAGGAATTGGTCATGCCCATCGAAAGGAATCTCATCTCTACTCCCGGTAGTTTAAGAGCTTTGATCTGCTCAAAAAGCTTACGGGTTATTATAAAATAAGGCCGGGCATCTTCCGGGTCCCCGGAAAAGGGGCCCATCGTCATAAGCCCCTCTATCTTTATACCCTTAAATCCTGATATTTCTCTTATTAATCCTTCAGCTTTATCAGGCATCACTCCAAATTTCTGTTCTTCTTTGCCACTGTTTATTTCAATCAGCACAGACATGACTTTTCCCTGCTGTAAGGCCCGTTTATCGATCTCTCTGGCGAGCCGGACAGAATCTACGGTTTCTATCATATCAAAAATGGGGACTGCTTTATTGACTTTGTTCCTTTGCAGATGTCCGATAAAGTGCCATTTAGCTAGGGAACCTACTGCTGAGAATAAAAGCTCTGCTTCCTGGATATAATTTTGACCGATTATTTCAACTCCTGCATCTATAGCACGCTTTATATCATCAGGAGTTCTAGTCTTGGCTGCCGCTTCAAGCTGTACTCCTTGCGGAAGCTCGGCAAGTATCTTCTTTACGTTTTCCTCGATCATGACGTTAAAACATTAACTCTATCGTAAAAAAATTGCAAGTTTTTCTCTTTCTAACCTGGATTATTCACGAGTCGAGGTTGCCGCAGATACGAGGCGCAGGGGATGAAGCTGTGGTCCTTCACCGCGAATCCGCTGCAACAAAGTAGATGCGGTAAAATCGGCTCGCCTGTAAGGTAAGAAATGTCGATTATAAATATAGATTACAACAAAAACAAAATGGTCAATCGTTATGTCTTAGGAATCAGCGTAAAATGTTGATTTGAAAAGATGCCTCATACATATCGAAATTTTTTATGAATATTTCAGGCTACCTTGACTTGAGGGGGATCTTCATAATATTGTTATACATTAATAAAAAATAAACACAATGAATAAAATAGCTAAATTCAAGTCAACGATTCTCCCCCTCTTTTTTATTTTTCTAATTACTTTGGGAAAACCTGTTTTCTCCCAAGATATTGCGGCAAATAAGTCACAAGAAAATATCAAGATCGATGGAAGGCTAAATGAGGCTGTCTGGGAAAAAGCAATACCTCTTAAGGATTTTTATCAATTTGAGCCAAAATATGGTGACAAAGCATCTTTTCCCACCACGGTAAAAGTTATATATGACAACCATTCGATCTACTTCGGATTTGAGTGTGAAGACCCGGAACCTAAATTGATAACTGCTAAAATCACCAAAAGGGATGGCGATTTTAATAAAGATGATGGTATTGTAATAATGTTGGATACATTTTTTGATAAAAATAATTGTTATCTATTTTCTGTCAATCCTCTTGGCACCCAAAAGGATGGAAAAATTGCTGACAATGGAAGAACTACTGATTTCAACTGGGATGAAACCTGGTATTCGGAGTGTTTGATCCATGAAAAGGGGTGGACAGCAGAAATCGAGATTCCTTTTAAATCGCTTAAATACGACAAAAAGCAATCAAGCTGGGGTTTTAATGCAGCCAGAAGAATTGCCCGAAAACTGGAAAAAAGCTTTTCAGTCCGGAATATAACTACTCCTAATCGTATTTCACAATTCGGAAAGATAACAAATCTGGATTTCAGTGATATCTCAGCAAAACGATACACTGTTATTCCTTACCTACAGAGCCAATTTCAAAAAGGAGAAAAGGCAAGCGCAGATGCAGGGGTTGACCTGCGCTATGATCTGACAACCAAACTGAGAGTAGAAGCTACAGTAAATCCGGATTATGCCACAATTGAAGCAGATGTTGAAAAAGTAAATCTGACACGTTACGAGATGAGATACCCGGAAAAGCGGCCTTTTTTCTTGGAAGGAGCAGAGAATTACTCCACCAGGATCCGTCAGTTTTATTCCCGGCGTATCGGGGAGATCCCCTGGGGAGCTAAAGTATCCGGAAAATTGGGCAAATGGAAAGTAAACGGACTTGTGACGCAATCCGATCCTGCCACAGCAGCTGCTGATGTGGAAGCTGGTAAAAAAGCAATTTTTTCTGTGTTTAGAGTTAATCGAGAATTCAAAAATGGGTCTAATATCGGTATCATTGGAACAAACAGGATGTATCAGGAAGAAAACAGTGGTTCTTTAGGACTTACTGCTACTCTTTTTTTTACTGATGTTCTGGGAATGACGTCACAGCTTGTCAAGACTCACGGCCCAGCAGACTACGGCACCTGGACTGGTTTTATCCGCCCTTCTTATGACTCCCAGTTCAGCCATTTTCACTTTCGTTACTCACATTGCGGTGAAGGAGTGATGGAAAATCTAAATTCTACAGGTTTCATCCGGGATGATGATAAAAAAGAGTTTGATACAAATATAAGGCATACATTTTGGATCAACCGGTATGGCCTGGAATCTCTGCGTCCCAGCTTTAATTACAACCGCTACTGGAGCCAGGAGGGTATGCTCAGAAGTTTTAACAGCCATTATAGTGTACAAGCCAAATTTTTAAAAAAATGGGAGTACAGCTTCAGCTATATGGATGAATTTAAGGCAGAGTATGATCCCTTTTTTGAAAAGGATTTCAATAATCATCAGCTAACAAATAAACTGGGATTTGATAATAAAAAAGGGATGTCTCTATCATTTGCCTACACAATCGGACATAATTATGACAGAGACTTAGAAAAAGTCTCTGCTGGAATCGATCTTAAAATTCTTGATGGCTGGAATCTTAGCTACCACTTTGATAAACACTGGTTCAGTCCAGCCGATCCTGATGACAACAGCTGGATACATTACATCAGGACAACTTATTATATAAACAAGGATCTATATTTTAAGTTCTTTTATCAATCAAAATACAGGTTCCTCCACAAATGGACAAATCCTGAATTTGAACTACTTAGAAATACTGTACAGATCGTATTTGTCTGGCGATTTTTGCCCCCCTTTGGCGCCCTGCAGCTTGCTTATCAGGAAGGGAGCACTAGATATACAGATGAGGAAGGTCAGGGCAGAACACTATTTGCCAAACTCTCGTGGGTATTTTGAGGCGTGGTATGATCAAAAGTCTTCTTTATTCCTATTGGGTAAAAATATAGCATCGATATAATGCTCTTGAAAATTTTCCTGCATATTCAATTCAATAACATCAATTTTCGCTGAAATCTCATTCATCGAATTTATAGCGTCTGACTCAATAAGGGCAAGAAAAGCCCCCCCAAGCGATCCGTTTCCAATTACTTCTACCCGTTCTACAGGGACAGGGGGAAGCAGACCGATTGAAACAGCATTACCGGGATTGATATGTTTTCCAAAGCCTCCTGTCAAAACGAGCTTATTTATATCGCGCCATGTCTTATTCTGCATTTCTAACAATACCTTAATGCCGGCGTATACTGCTGCCTTTGCCTGCAGTATTTTTGAAATATCTACCTCAGAAACAACAATCGGTTCCTTGAGAGATGAGTACTCATTTCTTGCTATAATACAGGCCTTTATATTTCTTCCATTATCTTTAATTAGATAGCCTAATTGAAGCTCTTTTAGTAATTCCTCATTTAACCTGCCCGCTTGATTAAGAAGTCCGATTCTCAATCCCTCGGCCATAAAATCAATCACGCCTGTACCGCATATTCCCGAAGCTTTGTCATCGCCAATAACTTTTATCTCAATATTTTTCTCTTTATCAAAGACTATTTTCTCAATGGCTCCTTTAGTCGCTCTACATCCATGATATAAACCATAGCCCTCGAAAGCAGGCCCTGCCGCAGTAGAACAGGCAACCATATTGCCATTCTCACACATTACTATCTCGCCATTTGTGCCGATATCGATTAAGACAGAAAGCTCCTTTTCTTCGTGCAGCTTCGATACATAGATATCGGAGGTGATATCACCTCCGATGTAGCCAGACACAGAAGGCATGATGTCCACAATGCCGTTGGCGGCAATTTCTAAACCAATGTCTGTCGCCAGAAATGAACCGGGTGTTTTTATGACTGGCTGAAATGGCACTTTTCCAATGCTTTGCGGATCAAGGCCTAAGAGCAAATGGATCATAACCGTATTTCCAGAAAGGGCTATCCGGCTGATATCTTTTCTTTTGACCCTGTATGTGCTGCCGAGATATTTTATAATGGGATTGACAGTTTCGTCGATCACTAAAGATTTTAACAAGTCGAGTTCTTTATGAGACGTGATTGACGATATCCGTGAAATCACATCTTCTGCCACAGTCATCTGCTGATTATACAAAGAGGCTCTGCCTATGATCTCCTCCCTATTTAAATCGATCAATCCGCCCACAACAGTAGTAGTGCCGATATCCACAGCAATACAATAAAGGGTCTGGGTCGTATCCCCAGGCTCTATCTCGATCATTAACCAATAATCATCAATACAACCCAGCGTTACAGTGATGGTTTGATCACCCTGTGCCAGCGCAGCTGGTAATTTTTGCAAAACCGGCAAGGGGATCCTTATGTTCTTGATAGAAGCCCGCTTCATAATCTCCTCTTCCATCCTTTGGCGATCCGACGCCTGATTCTCAAGTACGGCTTGGGGGACACAAAGACAATACTTTTTTGTCGGCGGATCATAATCGCAATATTTGAGCGTAAAATCGTCGATGATCTTACCGGATAATTCAATTAAAGATTTCTGAGGTATCTCGATAACCGCATGTTTTCCCTTCACTCTGGTTCTGCATGCCAGCGCTTTATGAGGGCGGGATCCTGATGCAACAATCTCCTTATCACCGCTGAGAAAGCGGCCTTCAATCAGATCGACCAGACACCGTCCACATTTTCCCTGTCCACCACAGCTCGAAGTTATAAATATCCCTTTATTCCTAGCAAGATCGAGGATGGTTTTACCGGGATGGTTCTCGACATTAATCTCTTTACTATATTTTTTTAAAATAATAGACATTAAATCCCAATTATTGCGGTGAAATGCTGATAACTGCGTTGGGTTCTTTGATTTTCCCTTTTTTTACCTGAATCATTGCTTCCTGTAACTCTTTAAAGGGAAAAATTCGTCTTGCCATGCTCATATCAGTCTCTCCGGCAATCTTTAAAAATTCCTCTGCTTCCGCTTTATTTATATTATACAAAGTTTTAATATCTCTCCCCCACAAGTTATCTGAATAGTTCTTTATCTCAATAAGAGACATACTTACAGGGGCAAGGACCAAAGTCCCCCCTATCTCCACCTGGTCAAGAACAGGCTCTACCAGGGCGCCTGCCGGCGGAAAGAGGATGGCTGAATCAAGACGAGTAGGAAGTTTTTCCTCCCTTACATTTCCCACCCAGGCAGCTCCGTTTTTTCTTGCTTCTTCTTTATTGATTGAAGACCTTGTGCTGACATAAACTTTAATTCCCAGATAATTTGCAGCCTTTAAAACATAATAAGCGGTCGGACCAAAACCAAAGAGGCCCACCTTATCTCCTGGCGCTGCCCCTGTCAGTTTGAGAGCACAATAGCCGGCAATGCCGGGGCACATAAGCGGGGCTATATCCTCCGGCTCCATATTTATTCCCTGCAGGGAAAGAGCAAAGTCTTCCTTGATAGTGATGTATTCTGCAAAGCCACCATCTACATCCCAGCCTGTGCATTTAAAATCAGGGCAGTAATTATCCTTTCCTTGCAGGCAGAATTCGCATCTCCCGCAGGTGCTGTAAAGCCAGGAAATGCCGACCGTTTCTCCGATTCTAAGATTTTTTACTCCTTCTCCTGTTTTTTCGACCACACCGACTATTTCATGCCCCAAAATCAAGGGAGATTTTTTCAAGGCTAAATCCCCTTCCGCAATATGGATATCAGTTCTGCATATTCCACCTGCCAGAACTTTGATTCTGACCTCCCGCTTATCCGGAACAGGCAAGGGCACATCAGTTAATTTTAACGGCTTCTCATCTATATTTGACTGTTTTTCTAAAATCCAAGCTTTCATGTCCCCCTCTAAACGATATATAGACTTTTATAAAAATGATCCACAATTTCAGCATATTCTTCTCTGTAGCGTTTTAATGCCCAAGGAAGATAATCCAGAATATCCTGGGCAGTGATGCCATCTTCTCCTTTTTCCTCAGCAGCCAGGTCTCCTGAGAAACCGTGCAGAAAAACTCCAGTTCTTAGCGCGTCCTCTATACCCAGACCCAGACCTAACATAGCAGCAATGGTCCCTGTAAGAACATCGCCCGAACCTGCTGAGGCCATTCCTGAGTTCCCGCTCATATTGACAAAGACCATCTCATCCGGGTATCCAAGCAAAGAATGAGCTCCTTTTAGCACAATATAGGCGTTCAGGTTTTTGGCTTCCTTTTGTACTAAGGAGATTTTATTTTCCAAAACTTCTTTGATGGATATTTCGGCTATCCGAGCCATTTCTCCAAGATGGGGTGTAAGGATTGTCGGATGCTGCCGTTCTTTTATCCATTTTATCTCATCTGAGACAGCCGTAATCCCGTCACCATCGATAAGAAGCGGTTTCTTGATTTCTCTTGCCAGTTGTCTTACCAACTCTTGTGTTTCCTCATTTAAAGAAAGCCCCGGTCCCATGACCACCATATCTACTTGTTCTGAAATTTCCAGAAGCTTTTCTTTATTTTTCAAAGCAATACTCTTTGAAGAAGTCTCCTCGAGAGGAATAAAAACTATTTCGCTGCCTTTAGTGGCTATAAAGGGAGCAATGGAAGAAGGAGAAGCCAAACGAGAGTATCCACCCCCTGCTTTTAGAAAAGAAAAGGCTGAAAAATAGGGAGCCCCCAAATAACCGGATGCACCTGCAATAAAAAGGACATCCCCAAAACTTCCTTTATGCCCATTTTCATCTCTTGGAGGAAGCTCTGGAGGCTGACTGATTGCCACATTCAGAGATTCTTTATTGTAAAGCAAGGGAGGAAATGAAATATGAGTTACATACAGTTTCCCGCAATTTTTAAATCCCGGGTAAAGCATATTTCCTATCTTAGGAAGACCAAAGGTAATTGTGAAATCTGCCCTTACAGCTTCTCCCATGATAAGGCCGGTGTTTCCACTTATCCCTGAGGGAATATCTACACTAAAAACCGGTTTTCCGCTCTGATTGATCAAGCGGATGACCTCCTTATACAAACCTTCTACAGCCCGCGTAAGTCCTGTTCCAAAAAGAGCATCTACAATGGCATCACATGCTGCTACTTCATCTTTTATGGATTCTATGGAATCCATACGGATGATTTCAAGGGGAAGTCCGGAGACAATTTCAAAGTTTTTTTTAGCTGAACCTTTAAACTTTTTTTCATCTCCCAGAAGAAAAACCTGCACATCCCCACCTGTTGAATGGATTTTTCTTGCCACTACCAGTCCGTCTCCTCCGTTATTGCCTATGCCACAGAAAACTGCAAACTTTTTATTTTCTATGCCATGTTCCTTGAGGATGGTAAAGAAAACCGCTCCTCCGGCATTCTCCATGAGCAATTCCTGAGTAATGCCAAAATTTTCTATAGCGGATTTATCCAGGTTTCTCATTTCTTCTACATTGCTTATTTTCATTTCTCACTCCTTTCTCACTCTTAATATTCCAAGATATATCAGAAGGCGACCTATCGTCAAGCCAAAGTCAGTTGGAGTTCCCCCATTTTTTCAAGAGATATGGGGACATCATCCTTAATTAACCTGGATTATTCACAAGTCGTTTACATAATTCAGAATTAAGTATGATGTCCCAATAGTGTCCGGCATTATTGTAAAAATCGAATTGGAATAGTTTCAGTTTTTGTCTGCGTCCCAGCCGTAATCGATGTATTCCCAGGTAAAATTATTTTCCTCAACTGAAACCAGCAAGAATCCTTCTTCTATCCCTTGATGTGGTCCATCCCACCAATTCGCACAAACCGCCCCCCCAGAGATTACAAAATCCGGCTGTAGCTGGTTTATCTTTTGAATGGCTTTGTCGAAGGCAGCGACTGCATTTTTTTCCTGCTGCAGGTGAACATCAGTAAAAAATCCGCAAGAAAGAGAGAATCTCATATTTTTCATTGACAATTACTCATGTTTATGAGTAAAATTACTCATAATATTGAGTAATTCGTTATCACAAGGAAAATGGAATGTTTAAACGACCTGTTTACAGCGTGATTAAGCAGAGGTTGTCTGAACCCAGGCGATTTATCCAGGTACTCTCTGGACCCAGACAAACAGGAAAAACTACCCTGGCACTCCAGGTAATAGCTGACCTGAATATTCCCAGTCACTATGCATCTGCAGATGAACCTTTACTAAAGCATCGTATCTGGATCGAACAACAGTGGGAAATTGCTCGTTTAAAGATCAAGGCTGCAAAATCCGGACTGTTTGTCCTCGACGAAGCCCATAAAATCGAGGGCTGGTCTGAGACTGTTAAAAGACTGTGGGATGAAGATTCAAAAAACGATCTTCCCCTCCATGTTCTGCTCCTGGGCTCTTCGCCTTTATTGGTACGGAGAGGGTTAACAGAAAGTCTTGCCGGACGATTTGAGACAATCCCTATCACCCATTGGTCTTTTAACGAAATTAAGACTGCTTTCGGTTGGAGTGTTGATGAGTATATATTCTATGGTGGATACCCGGGAGCCGCAGAACTCATTCAGGATCAAAAAAGATGGTCTGACTATATCAAGAACTCCCTTATAGAAACAACAATTTCAAGGGATATCTTCCTTATGACGCGCGTTGACAAGCCAGCGCTTTTACACCGTCTTTTTGAACTCGGCTGCTCCTATTCAGGCCAAATTCTTTCCTACCAGAAGATGCTCGGCCAGCTTCAGGATGTCGGCAATACCACAACTCTCGCTCATTATTTAAGATTGCTGGAGGATGCCGGACTCCTGGCTGGTATATCAAAATATGCCAGTCAGAGATTTCGTCAAAGAGCCTCCAGCCCTAAACTTCAGGTCTTTAATACAGCCCTGATAACAGCACAATCCCAGCTGAGTTTAGAGGCAGCAAAACAGAACCATGCGTTCTGGGGACGACTGGTAGAATCATGTATAGGAGCCAGCTTGTTGAACTCTATTAAAAGCGAGAATATTGAGCTATTCTATTGGTTAGGCCGGAATCGTGAAGTAGACTTTGTCTTATCCAAGGGCAAAGATGTTGTGGCACTCGAAGTGAAAACCGGACACAGAAAAGTTACTCTGCCAGGTATAGAGATGTTTTCAAAGGAATTCCAAACGAAAAGGAAGCTTTTGGTAGGTGCTCAAGGTATTCCAATTGCAGATTTTCTACTAACTCCCCTCAGCAAATGGTTTTAATAACTATGACCGATTCATCAAATTTCCATCCTCTGAGTCTCCATCACCCCTAATACAAATAAAAAACAAGTCCAGTCAATAAAAAATCCGCAAGAAAGAGAGAATATCATAAAATTGGGCTTAGTGATGCTCAAAAAGAATATAGATATGGGGATATCATACTTAATTAACCTGGATTATTCACAAGTCGTTTACATAATTCAGAATTAAGTGTGCTGTCCCTCGAATTAATGACAAGAATTAAGAAAGAATTTCTTGAAAAGCAGCTATTGCCCGCTCAACATCACAATCATCTACTTCTTTATTTGTAACCATCCGGATTCCCTGAGGCACAGTTAGGGCCAAAATTCCTTTGGACTTTAATCTATCCAAAAAGTCAGAAACAGAAATTTCAGGGTGTTTAAAACCAAATATAACTATATCAGTTTCAACATCATCCGGGTCGAGTTTGACAGCCTGTAATTCAGAAATGGATTTTGCCAGGCGTTTTGCTTTTATATGATCCTCTTTTAACCTGTCAGCCATCTTTGTAATCGCTATTATTCCGGCAGCAGCCAGGATCCCGGCCTGCCGCATTCCACCACCCAGAGCCTTTCGCACTCTGCGGCCGTAATTAATAAAATCACCCGGGCCGACAAGCATTGATCCTACCGGTGCTGCTAACCCCTTGGAAAGGCAAAACATCAATGAATCTGCAACTGCTGCATACTCTTTGACCGGAATACCGGAGGCAATACTGGCATTGAAAATACGAGCCCCATCAAAATGGATTTTTATTTCATGCCGGTCAGCAACTTTTTTTACAGCCTTTAAATTAGCCAATGGAACAACAGCTCCCCCCCAGTTATTGTGGGTATTCTCTACGCAAATAAGTGAAGTGCGCGGCAGATGAACAGACGGTATTTTTATGTTTTTCTCAATCTCTTCAGGGTCCATTGCTCCTCTTTTTGATGCCAGAGGCCTGGGAGTGACCCTTGAAATAAACGTCATATGGGTAGACTCCATATTGTAAATATGGGATCTGGCCTCGATTATCACTTCATCCAGTTCCTGAGTCCAGCATTTGACTGCAATGGAATTCCCCATTGTTCCGGATGGCACAAATAATGCCGCTTCTTTTCCCGTTACAGCAGCTGCAAGTTCTTCCAGTTTATTTACAGTAGGGTCATCTCCTAAAACATCATCACCCACCTCAGCTTCCGCCATAGCCTTTCGCATCTCTGCGGTAGGCTTTGTTACCGTATCACTTCTAAAATCTGAAAACTTGTCCATTCTAAGCTCCTTCAGGTTTATTAAGCTGAATCATTTCTTGTTTGTTTCACGATTGTATTACAAAAATGATACTTACATACTGATATACTGTATGTCAAGCATAGTACACTCAGGAGTTTGCCCCTCATTTCATCTTGCGCTTGATTTTTTTTAAAATATAAAATATATTTCATTCCTCAGCACATGAGTCATTTGCATAAATACTGCTTGCCAATCTCATCAGCTAAAGCTTTTTTATATTTATATAATATTCTGACCGAATATAAATGGAGGCTATCATGCATTTTAATCTATTAAGTGACAAAGATCTCAAGGCTATAGATGCTTTGTTGGATTCTTACGGCGGTCCCAAGGAGATTTCACGGAAGATCGAGTCCATGAGGGACTACCCCACCAGAAAAAAAATAGCAGGGGAAAAAGGATATGGCGCCACCCTTGAGCAGGCAGAGGAGTATGCAAAAAGTTTTGCCAAAGTAGAAGATTTTGTTGAGCGGCACAATCTTCAGCTCGACAAAAAAGGGATCTGTACAGCCCAGGTTTCCGGTTTCCAAGGCTCGCCCGTCACCCTGGAATGCATGAGAAAGGTCGCAGAGAGCGGGGATGTTCTGTTTCCCACGGAAATGATCTCTGTTGTCGCCCTGACCGAGCAATACATATTCAGCGGCGACCTTCTCTCCACCCTGGCCATGGCGGAAAATATTCTGGGAGCCAGCAAGTTCTGCTCCACCAACATCATCGGAACACCTCTGCCCGAGGAGCGTTTCGTAAGGATGGAAAAGGTCACGGGCGAGACATTCGAGCGGAAGGCTCTGGGCAACGGATTTAGCCAGATCATCCTGAAGAACATGGGAACGGCCTTTGGAAACCTCGGCGGGGTGGAAGTGGGAAACAACAATCACATTGTCTATCTTGATGGGGTGCTCAGAGCCAGCCTCGAGACCGGAGGCAATTTTTTCCTCAACCCGAGCTGGTCCACCATTATAGCAGCCTGCTATTGCGCAAGGGAGATCCCAAACCTCACCTTTAAGATCTCCATGCTCCTCTCCACGCAGAATACCATTCAGCTCCGAATGCTCATGAACATCATGAAGGAATATCTCCGGGATGACGGGACAACACCCATCTATGAGATCAATATCGGGAATGCTGCCACAACCGAAACTTTTATCCAGTGCTCAGAGGAGATGGAAGCATCCGGGCTGGATGTCTTGCTTGCCGCTCACCTCAGGATCAATCCGGACTTGGGAATGGAAAATTTCAACTGGACCGAAAATGCTTTTAAGGTTTTTGAGGCAGGGCGGGACCTGACAATCAAATACGAAAGCGATGGTAAATCACGGCCTTATGATACCATGGAGGCCTACTTTCTCGGGGATGACGAGAGGAATGAAAAATCAAAGCTGATCGGGGACGTGATCTATCATAAATGTGTCCAGTGCGACAAGGATGCCAAAGAGATCATGAAACGGGGGCATAAAGCCCTGTTCGCTGAAGTTTCCTACAGATGATCTTAGGATCTATGCATTATTAAGGGGAAATCCCATGGATTTAAACATCGAAAACAAAGTGGCTCTGGTTGCAGCCTCCAGCCGGGGACTGGGAAAAGCGATCGCCCTTCAGCTCTCCAACCGAGTTCAGGTCATCGACGTGTTTGATGACCCCGGCCGCTACCAAGTTAAAAAATAAGGGAGAAACAGGCATGAAAGAACTTTTCAGCAAGATTATGAAGGGATTCGAGGGATATCCCATTGGAAAAACTCTCAAATATCTGCGCGATCCCGAGATCATTTCTTTTGCGGGAGGGCTCCCCAGCAGCGACACTTTTCCCATGGAATTTATTCAGGAAGTGGTGGAAAGGTCCCTTAGGGAAAACGGAGCGAAAGTGCTCCAGTACTCTCCCATCGCAGGAGAAAAGGACCTGATCGAGGCCACCATTGAATATCTCAAATTAGACGGTATCCACATCGGGCCTGAGAACATCATGATAACCACTTCCGGGCAGCATGGGCTTGACTTGGTCGGGAGACTCTTTCTGGACCCCGAGGATTATATTGTGGCGGATCTCCCCACCTTTGGCGGCGCTCTGGCCGCTTTTGAAATGCAGACACCTCGCTATATCGCCAGAGATATCAGGGAAGATGGGCCTGATGTTTTGGGTTTGAAGGCCGGGATCAAGGAACTTGTAAACCGGGGGGAGAAGCCGAAATTTATCTATGTAATTCCTGACTATCAGAATCCGGCGGGGATCACAACCAGCCTGGAAAAAAGGATAGCGCTGCTGGATCTGGCGAAAGAATATGAAATACCGCTGGTGGAAGACAGCCCCTACAGGGAGTTGAGATACACAGGAGAAACCATCCCGTCCATTTATTCCCTGGATAACAACGAGGGTCATGTGATCGGGCTTTATACATTTTCCAAGATCCTCTGTCCCGGCCTGCGAGTGGGTTTCAATATCGGGCCTCCTGAGGTTATCAGGAAATTCACCTTTATCAAGGAAGCCAATATTCTCAACACACCGAAACTCAATCAGGATATCTGCTCGGCTTTTTTTCGGGGTTATGACCTGCAATCCCACTTTGCCAATGCCTGCAGCTACTACAGGGAAAAGCTTGGTTTTTTTCTGGACGCCTTGGAGGACAATTTTCCGGAAGAGATGGGAGTCACTTGGACCAGGCCCGAGGGCGGGCTGTTTCTCTGGCTGACGGTTCCCGAAAAGATCAATACCATGGACCTTTTCATGAAGGCCATTGAAGACAAGGTCGCGTTTGTTCCGGGGGAGATCTTTTTTCCCAAAAAACACATCAGGCACAACAGCATGAGGATTAATTTTTCCTATCCCACCAAAGAGCAGATCTTAGAAGGCGTGAGGAGATTGAGCACAGTGATTCAAAAATATGGGTCATAATGGAAAAATCACAATAAATATCAGCTAGTACGCCGGATTTACAAGAAATGGCTTTCCTCTTATTATTTAAGATAAGCTGAAGCAGATTTCTCTTTGACTGGAATGTTTCTTCATTGTAATATTGTTAAAAAAAGCAGGTAAAAGGAAAAGGATGATTAAAAATAAAATAAAATATATTTCCATCCTATTCATACTTATGGCCCTATCCATTTCATGTGCTATAAACCCTGTCACAGGTAAGCGGGATTTGATGTTTTACTCCGAGGCTGCTGAGATCGACCTGGGAAGACAGACAGATCAACAAGTACGCGCTATGTATGGCGTATATGATGATCCGGCTTTAAACGACTATGTAAGTAAGGTGGGAAGGCAGCTTGTCCCTCATACCCACCGCCCTCATCTGGACTATCACTTTGCCGTACTGGACACTCCTGTTATCAATGCCTTTGCAGCTCCGGGTGGATATATCTATGTCACTCGCGGCATCCTCGCTCTATTCAAGACCGAAGCAGAACTGGCTGCTGTCCTTGGCCACGAATTAGGGCATGTCAATCACCGTCATTCTGTAAAAAAATTGAGCCAGATGCTCCTTGTCCAGGTAGGATTGGCTGTAGGCGGCGCTCTGAGTGAGACCTTCAAAGATATTTCAGGACTTGCCGATGTCGGCATTCAGCTGATGTTTTTAAAATTCAGCCGGCATGATGAACGCCAGGCAGACACCTGCGGTGTTAATTACTCGCGGAGCGCCAGATACAATCCAGAACACATAATAGGCTTTTTCAATGCTCTTGAGAAAATGGGGGACCTCTCCGGCGGAGGACACAGTCTGCCCGGTTTCCTCTCCACCCACCCTTTAACTGCCAATAGGATCAAGGACACCATTGACATGCTGCTTGAAACAGATAAACAGCTTATGGTCAATAAAAATAATTATCTCAACCGCATTAAAAATGTTGTTTACGGTGAGGATCCCCAACAGGGATTTGTCGAGGATAACACATTCTATCACCCCCAGATGCGCTTTTCTTTTGCTATTCCCAACGAATGGAATCTGCAAAATCAGCGCTCTCAAGTTATCCTGGTCTCAAAGGACGAAAATGCAGCCGTGATCCTCAAGGTTGAAGAGACCACAGAAGACCTCCATAATTACGCGCAAAAACAGGCATCCAAGCTGCAGGGAGCTACCTTCCTCAATGACAGCAGCATGCACATCAACGGACTACGTTGCTATCAATGTCTCTATGAGATCCTCCAGGAGGGTCAGTCAAACCTTAAAATGAGGATCTCCTATATCCGAAAGCAGGCCCATATCTATGCATTTACCTCGTTCAGCACAAGAGAAGACTACGGAAATTATGATTTTCAATTCGGGACGATCGTGGGCTCTTTTAAGAACCTGACCAACCCAAAATACCTGAACCGGAAGCCGCTCAGGATCAAAATTATCAGGGCCGACGGCCGAAATACCCTGCGTACCTATTTGCAGCAAGCGCAGATCAAAAAAGACATGTGGCCAAGATTCGCCATCATAAACGGTATGGATCTGGGAGAAATCCCCAAGCGTAATGTTCTTATCAAAGTATTATAACTTACTCCCACATGCAGCACTCTCTTATTGGAGAAATCATAGAAGGACATTAGGTTTTTATTAACCGCGTGGATGTCTGTTGCCATGTGACACCTATGAGATCTAACGACAAAGCTCACTGGCAAAAGGGCTTAGCATCGCTCACCTTGGCTTTCAAAATTAGACTCTATAATTGCACTGAACTTTACTAATTTGAAACATGGCCCTTTTGTCCAGTGAATGCTTTTGTTAGGTGTTCTAATTTAATAGATTGCCAGATCTCGCCCTAACACTACTTTGCCTTTATAAACTTCTGAAATTTCTTTTAGGATATCTTCCTCTTTTCCTTCCCAAAAAAGAACATGATACAAGATTACTAAATCAGGTTTTGTCTTTTGTGCAATTTCTGCCAAATCAAGAGTTGAAGTATGGTGCTGGGAATGGTATCTTTTCCAGGATTCAGTTTTCTTGTCAAATCCTTTTTGATAGTATACTTCATGGATAAGAATATCCGCATTTTTTCCATATTTTATTATATTTTCACATGGCGCTGTATCGCCTGAAATGACGACTGTTTTATCAGGAGTTGTGAATCTAAAACCGTATGCATTGGGCCAACTACCATGTTTAACTAAAAATGCTTCTACTTTCACATTTCTGTCTTTATATATCATACCTTCTTTAATTTCATGTGCGTTCACTCGCCATCCTTGATTATTCGCTGGCTCATCACCGTATAATCTATATCTAATATCCTCTTGATATGCATCTAAGATATTTTTAGTCATATTTACTATTCCTTCAGGACCAAAAACCTCAAGGGGTTCCTCCCTCCCCATGATCCATGGTGTTAAAATTAAGTCAGGGTAGCCTGTTGTATGATCAGAATGCAAGTGGGTAAGGAATGCTTTCTTAAGGTTCTTAACATCTAGGGCTTTTATGCTACCGCCGTAACGGGGCGATAAAGCAGCCGCCTTTCTAACTAAACCTGGACCAAAATCGATAATATATGGCGTATCATTTACTACAATTGCCACAGAGCATCCGGAATGTGCAGGATTTGGATTTGGATTCCCTGTCCCCAATAAAATGACTTTTGTAGCCTGCGCTTTCGAATTATTATCTGACGCCTGTAATGAACTCATAAATAATAACAGTAAGAACAAAAACAGAAATGTTTTTAGATGTTTCATAATTACTAAATGTTTCAATTTACTTTACTCTACATTAACACCTAACATATATTATACAACCAATTTACTTGTGCAAATGCGGCATTTATCGCTGCATATTACGATATGCAGATCAAGCAAATCGCAACCTAAACTGATATTAGCAAAGCCACATAAAAAATTCCAGATAATTTTTCTTGTGTCCTAGAAGTTCTTGTCCCGTATTCTCTTGAGTCATTCGGGTATTTTCTTGACAGAGCGAACGGCATATTAACTTGGCCGAATCCTTCTTTAATATCAAGTTAATGGACTCTTCTAACACATTTAAGGTGTTCTATAAGCGATGTTTTTACCAGTTCGGGCAACATTGATAATAAATTCCCATATAAAAAATTGGAATAATCTCCATAATTTTGTTAATATCAGTTTAGGCTGCGATTTGAGCTGTATAGCAAAATCAGCAAGAGGTTTTATTTGCGGCACAGAATGAATGGAACCATCGGATTACGCTTAAAAAAACTAATTCTATATATTGCGATATGTAGCGATAAATACCGTATTTTTACAAGAAGTTCGGCTGTATAATATATGTTATGCGCAGAGAAAATGTAGGAACGGTTATTAATGGCAAACAATAACGGCAAGGGAAAATCGCTGTAATCCTGGATATGGTATGCTGTGTTCAGTATCCGAAGCGCGGGAGACGGACGAAGCCTTGCGAGAGATTCTGGGGAAACTGGGAGTGTGACCATGAGGCGAAAGCAAATCTTCATCAGCAGTGTCCAACGTGAGTTTGCCCACGCACGGGACAAGCTGGCCTCGTTCATCAACAACGATCCCTACTGGAGCCAGTTCTTCTATGCCTTCATCTTTGAGAACCTCCCGGCCAGCCGGCGGAGCCCATCAGACATCTATCTGGGGGAAATCGACAAGTGTGCCATCTATTTGGGCATCTTTGGACTTCGCTACGGAAAGCTAAACGAAAACGGGATTTCAGTCCCGGAACAGGAGTTTGACTACGCCATCAATATAGGCCGCGATCCTCTGATTTTCGTCAAGAACCTGACTCCGAAAGCGCGCCGCGCGAAACGCATGCAAGCACTCATTCGGAAAGCCAGCGCCCATACCTACACCACTTTCCGCAACACGGACCACCTCTGCAGCGAGGTCCAGAGAAGCTTGCTCTACTGGCAACAGGACCAGAACCGGAGGACCGCACCATGAAATATCCCTTCTATCTAACACCGGCAAAAGGGGGAAAGTTGTCCGATATCGCTCCGGACCGCATCGATTGGTTTGTCGCTGAAGCCTCCGCGAAGCGGAAGTTCTCCTTCGAGACGACGCCGACGCCGAAGAATGTGCTGACCGAGCTGGGTCTGCTCGACAAGAACCGACTTCTTCACGCAGCCCTGATGCTTTTTGGCAAGAAGCCTCAGCGCTTCTGTCCGGGGGCTGTTGTGAAGTGCTCCCATTATCACGGCACTTCGGTGACGCGCCCGATCCCGAGCCAACAGGTCCTTGGAAATACCCTCTTCGAGCAAGCCGACGCCGCGGCTGATTTCGTGCTCTCCCGCCTATACCGCACCATCGGGGGCCGAGAGGAGACCACGGCCGCCGAGGAGAAACTCGAAATCCCCAAAGAGGCGATTCGCGAGATTATCGTCAATGCCGTCGTCCACCGGGACTACGATTCCAATGCCTCCGTGCAGATCGACGTCTTTGCGGACCGGGTGGAGATCATGAATCCCGGTGGGCTTCCCGACGAACTCACCGTCGACGACCTCGTCAAGGAGCACCTCTCGGTTCCGGTGAATCCCTTCCTCGCCCGACCCTTCTATCTGGCCGGCTACATAAACCAGCTCGGCTACGGCACCCGGAACGTCGTCAAGTGGTGCCGGAAAGCCGGTCTTCCCGACCCTAAGTTCGATCCGGCAGAGAACCGTTTCCGGGTCACCATTTGGCGCAACTGGCTCACCGATGATCGCATGAAGGGACTGAATCTGATTGAGAGGCAGGTCAAAGCCGTTCAGTTTCTCAAATCGGACTTCCGCATCACGAATACCGAATACCAGAAGTTGACCGGTGTGTCGCGCGCGACTGCCAAGCGGGATCTCGATGAAATGGTGAAGCTGGGACTTCTCAAACTCGAAGGGGCCGGCCGATCCGCCCACTACCGACTCACCGGGAATCGGCTTAAAAATGGCTCAAACGGCTCACCCGAACGCAAAACCGGAAATGGCTCATAAACGGCTCAAATGGCTCACTCACCCAGCATCAGACGGAGGAAGGTAACAAGGACAACAAGCATCACCAAGCACTACGACCACGATCAACACGAGGATGATGATCACCATGGTGACAGTCATGACGGAAAAGGCCTTGCGGCGCGCTTATTCAGGGGCATATGAAAAATACAAAGACGAACTGAAAAGACAGCGCATAACCAAGCCACTACAGCGGACACGCTAACGCGTGCCGCTGAGCTTGGACGTTGTGTTTAATAAAAGAAGCAGATAGGCAGAATGGATTTAGTGGATGGATATAATCAGCCTCGTCAGGATAATTGACAAGAAGAAGCCAATATTTCCCCTCCTCAGTCTGATATGTTCCCAGGACTGCGTCTGTATTTCCAGCAAGATTTAGAATATTATCATCCGCTAAAAAAAAGTGGTAGTTTAATATCAGGTGATTATAAAAATAGCGGATACTATTTTTTTTCAGGTTTTCCTCCGGCAGAAGCCCCACTATCCAAGGGAACTCACCCTCTTCTTTGATCAAAGAAGCGACCTTTTTCCCCATAGCCAAAACAGCCGCTTTTGACTCATTCGTTTCCTCCTCAGCAAACATAGAAACAAAATATCTACCCTTCCAGAATTGAAGCAGCCCCCCACTGTACAGAGAGCCCTGCCCAATTCCTACCTTTTCACCTTCGAGATTGTGGGTAAAAATACCAAAAGCATTTTTAGCCTCTCCCATATCAAAAAGATCGGCAATGATCTGTGGATATCCCTCTCTGGCAAAATTTCGCGCCTGAAGTTTTTTATAATTATAGGCCCGGTATATCTCACCTGCTCCATTGATATAATCAAAAATTGTTTCCTCAGTATAAATCTTGTCTGCTCCCTGCGATTTCCATTCATTGACATCATGCGGCATCAAAGCACCAAGGTCGATATCCCCTGCCTTCCTGTTTTTACACATCTGCGCCATACCTCCCGCAATAAGTAAAAAAATGACTCCCCATATTTTAACTTTCATTTATATCGATTCTATCAGAATTGCTCAAATTACTCAAAAAAAATACCTATGGAAAGAAAAAAAAGGGGAGGAGGCTTAAGTTCTGCCTCCAATTGACTGGAATTTTAAATTTATATAATATAAACAGTATATTAGAAGGAAAATAAAGAAATATAGAAATCAAAGGAGGTTGCCTATGAAAATGCTTAAAAACAGTTTTTTAAAACCTTTTTGCCTGACAATTTTAGCCTTACTCTTAGTATCATGTGCTTCCGGAGAAGAAGAGACATTCAGGATCAAATCAAACTACTTAAAAGCGGAACATATGATCTCAATGCGGGATGGAGTCAAGCTATATACACAGGTCTATACACCCCTTGATAAAAGCCAGGAATATCCGATCATGCTTTTTCGAACACCTTATTCCATCGGATCCTATCAGAAAAATGCGTACAGGCGAACATTAGGGCCTAACAACTCCTTTGCAAAAGAAACTTTTATTTTTGTCTACCAGGATGTAAGGGGAAAATTTAAATCAGAAGGAGATTTTACGGTTATGAGACCCCACAAGCCGGATAAAAGCGGAGCTCAGGACACTGATGAAAGCAGCGACACTTATGACACTATCGAATGGATATTAAAAAACATTCCGGGCCATAACGGCCGCGTCGGCCAGTGGGGCATCTCTTACCCGGCCTGGCAGACAGTGATGGGGATGATCGATGCCCATCCAGCCCTTAAAGCTTCCTCCCCCCAGGCGTCTCCCTCTGACATGTGGCTCGGAGACGATTTCCATCACAACGGAGCATTCCGCCTCATGTACACCTTCGGGTGGCTGTCGTCAAACGCCCAGGCTCGCTCAGGGCCTTCGGAAAACCGGGACTGGAGATTCGACTATGGGACACCTGACGGATATAAGTTTTTTTTAGACCTTGGGCCTGTCTCAAATGTTGATAAAAAATATTTCCACAAGCGTGTCCCCACCTGGAACGAATATATGGAACACGGTGATTATGATGAGTACTGGCAGGAACAGAATGTCCTCCAGAATCTGAGCAAAATCAAACATCCTATCCTAAATGTCGCCGGCTGGTTCGATGCTGAAGATTTTTATGGCCCCATGAGCATCTACTACTCGATCGAAGAGAAGAATCCGGAAAACCAGAGTTTGCTTGTAGTCGGCCCCTGGCTTCACGGTGGGTGGGCCCGGATGGACGGTGATGCTTTAGGCAATATCCGGTTCGGCTCAAAAACCAGTGAATACTTCAGAAAAGAAGTGGAGCTGCCCTTTTTTAACTACTACTTAAAGGACAAAGGAAGCTTGGATATGCCAGAAGCACACGTTTTTGAAACAGGTTCAAATCAATGGAAATCCTTTAAGCATTGGCCGCCGGAAGAAGCCGAAGATATGAATCTCTATTTTCAGGCGGAGGGAAAGCTTTCATTTTCTCCCCCTTCAGAAGATTTAGATAAGTCAAATGATTCCTTTATCAGTGACCCGGATAATCCAGTGCCTTTTTCCCCGAGAACTCTCATAAGACAAGGACACCTCTGGATGGTAGAAGATCAGAGATTTGCCGCAAGGCGTCCGGATGTATTGGTTTATCAGTCTGATGTTTTACAAAAAGATGTAACCATAGCCGGCCCGATAATAGCCGACCTCCGTGTATCTACAACAGGAACCGACGCTGACTGGATCGTAAAACTGATAGATGTTTATCCGAGCGACGCTCCCGACAATAAACCTAATCCCTGCAGCGTAAAAATGGGAGATTTTCAGATGCTGCTTGCTGGCGAAGTGTTCAGGGGTAAATACAGAAACAGTTTTGAAAAGCCTGAGCCGATGGTCCCGCATGAAGTCACGAAGATCGAGTTTGACTTGCATGACAAATGCCACTCTTTTCTCAAGGGGCACAGGATCATGGTCCAGATCCAAAGCACCTGGTTTCCGGTAATCGACCGCAATCCCCAAAAGTTTGTGGATATCTTTCAGGCAGAAGAATCAGATTTTCAGAAGGCGACCCATAAAATCTACAGGTCAGCAGCACATGCCTCACATCTTAAATTGAAGATCTTAAAATAAGGTCTTGGAACTCGTTATGTATTTACGAAGAAATTTAACAGCATCATCACTGCGGCGGAAAACCGGGATTCCTTCCTGCTCTAATAGATCCGTCATAGGCTGGTAGATCTCTCCGGCATCAATGCTCACTACCATTGGTTTGTCAGTTTTCCTGGAAATATCAATCAATCTTCGGGGTGTACTTCCCTCCCGGGATAGGTCTTCCTTATGGAATTTTGAAGGGGCAAGAGTCTGCATGGCAGGTGACATGGGAAGGGGCGATATTACAGCGCAGTCCACATTCTTATCGGCTAATATTGCCTCTACCGCCTGACAAAATGTTTTATCATCTGCAACCGGGGTAATATCAAGAGGATTCCTTACGTCTTGAAGCCGGTCTATGCCAAGCGGCTCCAGTATCTCAGACAGCTTCATTTTAGTTTCTTCCGCATACTCAGCCAATTGCAGCTCTTTTTCTCCCTTTAAGCTATCTGACATGATCACACACTCAAATCCGGCATTGGAGATAAGCCCGACTCTATTTCCCCTAATTTTTTTATCCGCCAAAAAGCATAAACATTTAATATAGCTTTCAAATTCATATATACTCTCAGCCACGATCACTCCGGCCTGTTTCAAGACTGCCCGGTTAACACTGTAGTCGCCTGCAATAGAGGCGGTGTGACTGGCAGTAGCTGCCTTGCCTTGAGGCGACCTTCCAGCCTTATAAACTACAACAGCTTTTCCCGGCTGCTGAGTAATTTTTTCTGCTGCCCGGGCAAACTCCAGGCCGTCGCCAGGCAAAAACCCTTCAATGTATACTGCAAACACGCGGGCATTGTCGTCTTGTTTAAGATAATGCAGGTAATCTGAAAAAGTAAGGTCGATCTGGTTTCCAATGGAAACAGCATAAAGAGGTTCAATATCCGGGAGCTTACTCATCCGCGATATCATAAAGGCCCCACTCTGACTCAGATAAACAAGATTAGTTTTCCGGGTATTTTTACGGGGGAGTCTATACAATTTATACTGAGGCACAAAAGTCGTATCAAAATTTCCGGGGCGTGAAAAAATGCCCAGACAATTTCCTCCGTTTACAACAGGAACCAGTTTTCCCGCCTGCCTTCCGGCTATGAGTTTAGCCTTTATTTTTTTCTCAAGGCCCTCAGTCCCCTCTTTTTCCCCGATGCCCCCAGAGATTATGATGAGCGAACGGGCTTTTTGAAATTCAATAATATCGTCTATGACTTGCAGGCTTTGTTCGGCTGCAATTGTCAAGACAAAAAGATCAACAGTTTCCGGCAGCTCTTTTACCCCCGGAACACACATACATCCTTCGATCTCATTTTTCCCGGGCTTGACCACATACACCTTGTCTGCAGGAAAACCGTTTCCCAAAATATTATTCAGGATAATATGCCCAATATTCACCTTTTCTGAAACACCGATTATGGCAATGCTTTGGGGCTTCAAAAGATGCCTGATCTGTTCATAGGGCCGCTTTCTTGCTTTAAATCTTTCCCTGGAAAAACGGCATAAACCGTCCAGAGCAATAAGTTTTTTTCCTTTTATTACAAAAGGATTGACCTCTGCCTCTTCGATGACAAAACCTATATCCGGCGAGAAAGCAGAAAAATAGGCACCAAGCTGATGGAAACGGAAATATGTATCCTCAAGCTCTTCTTTATCAATTAAAGCGGGCCGGCCGCGAAAAGGACCGGTTAGTTTATCATAAAGAGCCTGCTGTTTAAGTACCTCCCGAGTCTGATCCTTATGGAGCAGATGGGCAGAGGAAATAGAAACAGCTGTGCCTTCTTTTAACCTCTCATTCATATATTCAACCTCTACTCCTCCTGCTCCCAGAGTAACTACAGGGCCGAATTCCCGGGAGGTCCTGAGGCCTATTAACAACTCAGAGCCAAATCCTTCTTCTTCGTACTCGACTTTTTCACAGATCAAAACTCCTTCAATATCAGCTTCCATATCCTGCTCTGAAGATATCCCGCTTCCCCTGGATTTATTCTGTTTATGTACCCATGCTTTAAAATCAGAGCCGATATTTGACAGCATCTCTTTAAGAGACCGGTTTATCTCTCCCGCATCTTTTTTTACAAATTTGATCCCTCCCACATCCGATTTATGCAGGATCTGAGGAGAAACGATCTTTAAAACCAATTTTTCGCAAGAAAAGAAGGACAGGTCTTCCGCAGAAACATCCCTTCCCTTCTCTATAAATAGAAACTCCGGAGTGCGGATACCTGCCGCCTGTAGCAAAGCATAGACCTCATGTTCCAGAAGGTATTCGTTTCCGGCGTTTTGGAAAATTTTTTCAATTTTATGAAAATTTATGCCCATAGTATTTTCCTGGAAAAATTAGAGGTTTTGACCATTCGCAGCCTCACGTCCCAAACAAAAAGCCTTAAGGTTCATTTCCACTATTTTTTCTCCACGCGCTCTAAATAGAACTTTAATATATTCTAAAAGATTCTTTTCTTTTAAGATAAGCCTGCCAGAGGCTGCCCCAAGCATGACCATATTCTGGGCCAGGGGAGAACCTGCTTTCCGCGCTAAAGCTCCGGTGTCAATAATAATAGAGTTATTTAAAGATTTAAGAGCTGCCAAGATCTCTTGAATTTCCGGATAATCCGGAATATTGATATAAGGGTTGCTGCTCGTCACAATAACCCCGTCAGGGTTTAAAAAATCAACATAGCGTAATGCTTCGAGGGGTTCAACACTCAAGATCATATCAGCCTCTCCCTTAGGGATAAGGTCACTGAAAATCCGGCCTTCTGCCAAGCGGAGATGAGACTGGACTGCACCTCCCCGCTGGGCCATACCGTGGATTTCGGCCTGTTTAAAATCAACCTGCTGCTTCATCGCAGCATGATCAAGGACAAAGGCTATTGATAAAATTCCCTGCCCCCCCACTCCAGCTAGGATAATATCTTGCTTCATCATTTAGCTCCTTTTTTCTTTTTCTTGCGCACTTCCTGGACACATTCCCGGAAAGCAACAATAACAGACAGCCCCTGGTGTTCTATCTCTTCTCTTAGAATCCCCTTATTCTCTGCTAAATTCTTGGGAAGAGGAATCAAAACCCGGATGTGTTTTTTATCAACTCCGGCACCTTCGATCATTCTGAGTAATTTATCTCCTGATAAAAAAGAAGGCTGCCCTCCGGTCATGGCAACGGAAGCATTATCTACAATAATAAGAGTCATGTTTGTATTAGCCGCAGCAGCATCCACTAAAGGAGTAATGCCTGAATGGGCAAAAGTTGAATCCCCTATCATTCCCACAGAGGGAAATACTCCTGCTTCAGCTCCTCCCTTAGCCATACTTACGGAAGCGCCCATACATACACAGGTGTCCACAGCATTATAAGGAGGCAAAGCGGACAGAGTGTAGCAGCCTATATCACTAAAAACCACTGCATCCGGATAAGACTCGAGAACCTGATTTAAAGCTGTAACCGTATCTGCATGAGGGCATCCCTTACAAAGCTGAGGGGGACGGCCTGCAAGTTTTATTTCAGGCTTTGGTTGCCGCGAGCGCGGTTCCATGTTCATCGCTTTCCTTACTATATCAGGCTGAAGTTCTCCGGTTGAGGGAAGGTGACCGCTTAATTTTCCCTGAATAGACTTCCCTTTAATGCCAAACAGGCCTCTTAGCTGTCTTTCAATAAAAGGATAACCTTCTTCAATTATAAGAATTGTATCTGCATGTTCGACCAGCTGGGAAAGTTGGGCTTGAGGCAAGGGATAAGTCGATATTTTTAAAATAGAAGGAGCCTCGGCCTTGTCTTCGATATTTTCTTTTACATAATTATAGCCGATCCCGGAAGCGATAATCCCCAGGGAATGGTTTTTTTTATTCAAGACTAGAGAATTAAATCGAGACTCCTCGGATAATTTCACAAATTCTTTCTGTTTTTCAACAAGAGCTTTAAAGCTGCGTCTGGCATTAACCGGAAGTAAGGTCCAGTCCCTGTCTTTTCCGCGCTCACGCTTACTTTCTTTTCCGGGGGGCTGAGTTTTTACTTTGGAACGGCTGTGAGATAGGCGCGTAACCAAACGGATCATAACCGGGATATTCCATTTTTCAGAGACATCAAAAGCATGTCTGGTCATATCATATGCCTCCTGATGGTCAGAAGGCTCAAAACAGATGACATGGGCAAACTGAGAATAGTAACGGCTGTCCTGTTCATTCTGGGAGCTGTGCATCCCGGGGTCATCCGCTACAACCACAACCAGGCCTCCCATAATTGTGGTTAAAGCAGAATTCATAAATGGGTCTGCAGCAACATTCAAGCCAACATGTTTCATGGAAACCATGGTCCTTTTCCCAGAAAAAGACACACCCAGGGCTTCTTCATAAGCTACTTTTTCATTTACACACCATTTAGCCCTGAATCCTGTTTTCTGCTTTGATATCCTTATAAGATATTCCATTACCTCCGAGGCTGGAGTTCCTGGGTAGGAGTAGCCGACTGCGAGCCCAGCATGAACAGCGCCCAGAGCTACAGCTTCATCCCCGAGTAAAATTTTAGTTGTCATATAAATATCCTTTTACTAATTTGACCTATGTCTAAAAAATGTCGATATGAATGACATCTTTTAACAAACAAGAATATAATCTCCTCCTGCAACTGTCAAGCTTACCAGGAAAATGGGGACAGGGTACTTTTTTTGATGCACAAAAAAGTACCCTGTCCCCATTTTCCTATCTTGATTATTCTTACAATTTCTATAAAATTATGTTGAAATAAAATATTTTCTGATTTACAATTCTAATATAGACATATCACTTGGATTATTCACGAGAAAATATATTATACATATCGACATTTCTTATGAATAGCCCAGCTTAGGAGGAAAAAATGATTAGATTATCAACTAAAGGACGTTACGGCACCCGCTTAATGCTTAATCTGGCTCAGCATCATAAAAAGAGCAAGAACCCAATTGTCCTAAAAAATGTCTCCCAGGAGGAAGATATATCCATCCGTTACCTGGAGCAAATTATTATCCCTTTAAAAATCAACAAGCTGGTTAAAAGCATAAGAGGTGCAGGAGGCGGTTATAGACTTGCCCGGGATCCGGCTGAGATCAAATTAAGTGAGATCCTGCATGCTCTGGAAGGAAGCTGTTGCCTGGTTGAGTGTGTGGAAGACAAAGATTTCTGTGAAAATATCCATACATGTATTCCTCATAATATATGGGAGAAAGCAAGTTTAATGCTAAAAGATTACTTCGAAAATATCTCTCTACAGGATATACTTGAGAACTCAGTGAACTAGGAGAAAGAAATGATCATTGCATCAACAGCCATTTTTCCCACAAGCGAGGGTGCCTCTGTAAGCAGGTATGTTAAAGAAGTCATCAAAGTCATAGAAAACTCAGGATTAAAAACTTCGACCGGCGGTATGTCTACTACTATCGAAGCTCCTGATCTGGCAACCCTGTTCAAAGTCATAGAAAAAGCAGAAAAGAAACTTGTAAACATGGGAGCCAAACGCATTCACATCGACCTGCAGGTCGACCACAGACTGGATAAGGAAGCCTCAATACAATCAAAGCTTAGAGCAATAGATAAAACTTAATCAAATCTTTTATTTAACTTTTTTTTCTTCTTGACATTTAACAATAACCCTGCTATTATTTAGCTCGAGGGAATAATCACCCTGCTAAAGACATCATACATGTACATACAACGGGATTTAGAAGAGAAAATCAGACGCTATCTTTCCAAGCCGGAGATCCTGGCTATTGTAGGGGCAAGGCAGTGCGGAAAAACAACTATTTTAAAAGAGATTTATAAAACCCAAAAAAATGCTGTTTACATTGATTTTGAAGACAGAGATGCATTGGAGTTGTTCAATAATGACATAAAATCTTTCTACAAACTTTATGCAAAAGATGCTGATTATCTTTTTATTGATGAATTCCAATATGCCCGGGCCGGGGGGCAAAAATTAAAGTTTCTCTATGACACCTATAAGATAAAAATATTGATTTCCGGGTCTTCAGTCCTTGATCTAACCCTACAAGCAGTTAGTTTTTTAGTAGGCCGCATCTTTATATTTTATCTCTATCCTTTTAATTTCAGCGAATACCTTAGATACCGTAACTTTAAATTGTTTAGAAATATTTACTCTGAAATCAAAAAAAAATCACGTCTCTACCTTTCTGGAAAAAGCAAATCTTTTCCTGTATATAATAAACCCATCTTAAAAAAACTATTGGAGTATTATCAGGAATATGCTGTATTCGGTGGATATCCCAGAGTTATATTGTCTGAAACCAGGGAAGATAAAATTACTGTATTAGAAAACATATACAACACTTATTTTCTCAGAGAAATAAGGGATATATTACAATTGGGTTCGGAAGAAGAGCTTCGCAAACTCATAAAAGCACTTGCACTCCAAGCAGGATCTCTTGTCAGTTATAAAGAACTCGGACAACTGACGTCCCTTAATTACAGCAATCTTATGAAACATATAAGTATTTTGGAAAAAACATTTGTGATTAAAAAAATTCCTCCCTATTACACAAATAAAAGAATAGAAATTGCAAAAACTCCCAAGATTTTCTTTATCGACAATGGCTTCATGAATACTGTTACTAAAAATTTCCAGGAGTTAAAAAACCGAGCCGACAGAGGAAGCCTTAATGAAAACTATGCCGCCGGCCAATTAATAAAAGAGGGCTTTGACCTTCATTATTGGAGAACAAAATCTAAAGCAGAGGTGGATTTTGTTTTTGAATCTGAAGGGAAGCTCAAAGCTATAGAAATCAAGTCCACTCTTTTCTCTAACCAAGCTGGAAGGTCTCTGCTAAGTTTTATGGGAAAATATTCTCCCCACCGAACAATAGTAGCTTCTGAAAATTATTCCTCTATGGACAGCCAAAGAGATATTTCTTTCATGCCGATATTTTTTTTATAAGCAAATTTGATCCAAATAATCTCGCTAGAAAGCGGTCAAATGTAACTATTCTTCGTAAGCGATCTAAAGGGATTGACTGTTCTCGAGCAATATTTTTGAGCCTATCCTCAAGCGCCCGCCTGAAAGCAACCGCATTATCATATTTTTTGAAATCAGCTGTCATTAGGTTTTCTCGCTTCTATTTTTCATCATTTTAAAAACTATCATTATTTTTTCTTTTGCTTTTTCTGACATTTCAGCACTCACAATATCAATAATCTGAAGCATTCCTCTATCGCAAGCTTGTTGTATGGCCTGTTCAAGATAATAAATACTGAGATTTGACTCGGCAGAATCAATTATTGTACGAAGAGGATTCGTAACAAAGAAACCTTCTCTTTGCTCTTTTCCATCATTCGAAATTCTCCCCCTGTGAATAAAGCATCCTTTTGGTGCCTTTTTCCTAAAACCCGGAGGAACCGTAAAATGAATTTTTGAGGGCATAATATCACTGAGCTCGTGAATGCTTAGTGCTGACTCATGGGAAATGACAGCTTGTGGTTGGCCATCACGATCTTTGCTCCAAAGAGACCATCTGACATAATCCTCATCTGGGGAATTCGGAAATTGTGCCAGGCGGAAAATACCTCTATCAATTTCAAGCCATTCACCGTTTTGTTTATAATGGGTATGCATTCTATAGGAAAACCCAGAACGAATAGCTTGTTTTGCGGTAAAATAACCCTGTTGGAGTGAGGCAATTTCAAATAGTTTTTGTTTTTTCATGTTGTTCATAATACACATTCCTTACACTATATGTAATAAATATACACCTTTAATTGATTTTTACAAGCAATTTTATTACATTATATGTAATATTTATGCAAATTTATTAGGCAGAGGCTAATAATTTTCCCTCACCTCCATTACAACAGATTATTAAACTGGAATCATAGTTTCAGGAGCTAGCCTGGACACGGGTAATTTCTTGGCTTTTGCAGGGACTTACCTGTATACAGGCCTTACAGCTCATGTAAGTTCGTTTTCTCATCTCTTTTATTCAGCCTAAAGAAAAAGCCGAAAAAGAAAAAGCGCTGAAAGCCAAAGAATTTACCCTGTTCAGCGCAGGTGTGTATGATGCGAAAGCAATCCTCGATCTGGACTGGGAGCAATATAAACCTTTTGTGGGGCAGCTTTTTGGCGTAAGGACAGATAAGCATAAAATATACGGTTTTGAGGCTGACGGGTTTATCGGCGTACATTCAGCTTTTATCTGGGACTATCCGAATCAGAAAAAGCTTTTGCTAGACCGGGAGTATATCAAAACCCTGCATACTGTTCTCGGTGGCAGGGCAGGCGGCAAGTTTTACGTTATCGCGCCGATTACGGCTATGGGTTTCATGGAGGATGAAATCGAGCTCGATAATACAACATATGTTCTTTTGAAAGTCCCTTTATCTGTTCTCAAAGCCTTGATTGAAAAGGGGGAACCGGGCAGCATTAAACAGCCGGTGAGCGAAACGGATATCAATGAAGTGATAGACGCGGTTGGTTTTGATTTTATTTCACAGCCGCAAGTAAAAGTATCCTATCACCGTAGAAAACCGGTAGAGCAAAACCTGTTTAATGCCGGTAAAAAGGATTTTTCCATTGAAATATCAAGTTTCAAATCAAACACACTTGTTTACGATCCTGAAGATTTTAAAAATTTTGATACCCTTTCCATGGTTCTTGTGGATACGGATTACAATGATGACTATTTCAACCTCGATAAGGTCTTCTGGGCAAATGACATCCTGAATGAAGACAGGGACCGGGCAGTTATTCGCATACAAGAAGATGATTTCACTAGCAGGAAGATGATGGTGATATTTATTGATAAATATGGGAACGAACTGAAAGTTGTTAAAACGGAAAAGGACTTCAAATGAGCATTGAGTATAAAAACAGTGATTTTATTCTTAAGATTGACGACTACTCACAAAAAGTGATGTCTATTGTCAATAAATATGACGCCTTTCTTGAAGCCCTGACAACCGCCGATTTTGAGCATGTTCGCGAGGCTATACGAAAGGCTATACACTTTTTTATTACCGATAAATTCGCCAATACCGAACAGGCTGCTATTTACACTTTCAACAGCAGTGAAAAGCTTCAAAACAAATACAGGGATTTAAAAGAATATCTTGAGCATGTGCGCATAAAAGACAAGAAATCCTACACTATTGACCTTGCCACAGGTACCGGTAAAAGCTGGGTAATTTATGGGGTTGCTCAGATCATGCTGGCTGAAGGATTGGTGGACAAGGTTCTTGTTTTGTGCCCATCCTTAACGATTGAAGAAGAACTAAAGAAGAAATTCGATCGGTTCAGTGGTGATGCCGTATTAACAAAAATTCTTGAAGAACTTGAAGCGGATTATCCTTCGCCTGCCATTAAAAGCGCTAATGATCCGATTCTAAACGGCGACATCTGTGTTGAGAATATCCATGCAGCATATCAGAGGACAGGTTCATCTATTAAAGACAGTTTTAAAGGCAAGGGGGAACGGACGCTGGTTATAAGCGACGAGGCCCACCATATTTACAGTGAAGCTGACGCCTCTGTAAAAAAATGGTTTGGATTTATCACAAATGAGGAATATGCATTTCAATATCTGCTTGGATTATCAGGCACACCGTATATCGGCGATGAATATTTCCATGATATCATCTACAGATACGGTATTAAACAGGCAATGGAAGACGGTATTGTAAAAAAGATAGATTACAAGGTTGAGGAAGAGTCCACAAAAGAAAAGGGTTTTGATGAGACTTATCAAAACCATCTCAAAAATCAGCTGAGCTATGCTGGAAAATTGAAGCCGACCACAATTGTTATTACCGATAAAATCGTCACGTGTATTGAGGTGTGGAATGATCTTGTCAAATATATAGCGGATAAAGAATCTATTTCTTATGAACAAGCTGCTAAAAAAGTTATTTGGGTGACATCCGGCATTCCGTCAAACAAGAATGAAAAGGCCGTTGTCGAGTCCATACTTGAGCAGCCGGAAAAAACACGCAAAGAAAATTTATCTCTTTTAAAAACGGTTGATGAGCCTGATAATCCGGTCGAGTGGATTGTATCGGTCAGTATGCTTACTGAAGGTTGGGATGTTAAAAATGTTTTTCAGATTGTGCCGCATGAACAGAGGGCATTTAATTCAAAACTGTTAATATCACAGGTTTTAGGCCGCGGTCTTCGTATTCCTGATGGATTATCTGATCCGGTTTTTGTAAAGATCAATAATCATGAAAAATGGACAGCAAATATTATCAATTTATACAACGATGTTCTTGAAATTGAAAACCGCCTTAGTTGGGGTTACGATGAAAACAAAGCAGGCTTTTTGTTCCCTTTGTACAATTTAGAATATTCTTCTGTACAGGACACAACTGAAAGCAAGAAAAAGCCTGCTAAAGAACCGGATAAAGTGCAGTTTTCTCCCCAAAGCAGAGAATGGGAAGAGACGAGCTTGTATTCTGAAAGCGGCTCTTTCCGTTTTACTGTTGAGATGAAAAATATTGTTCCGGTAGAGCAGGCTGTGCGGGAGATCAAACTCTTCTTAAAAGATAAGGATGTCAGAGTATCCAAGAATTGGCCTATCTCAAAAATTAAGGAGTTTATTGTCGGTAGCCTTGAAAAAGATGGGTATGATCCATCTTTTGTAAGCAGAGAAAACCTGTCCAAAGCAAAACAAGCGTTTGGCCCGATGTTGAGAGAGCTCGGCAGGGAGACGCCAAGGATGAAAATGAAGCCGGATGCGATAATTGAAATAGAAATTGATGGAGAAACTAATGGAATGACTCCGCAGTTTTTCAATGAAAGCTCATTAAAAAGCAATGGGTATCTTTTTTATTGCAAAGATTTGCCCGCTTCTCTGCCTAAAGAGCAGCAATCCATTTTGTATGAATTTATTGAAGACAAAAACAATTACTCCAAATTAAAAGAAAAAGTCGAAAAATACGGGGGAAGTGAAAGCGAGATCAGGTTTCTTAAAGAGAATTTGATTGAAATTGACAAAGATAAATTTAAGACACCTTTAAATCTTTTCTATGTATCGTATGAACCTGAATACAGATTCATGCGATCTATATTTAATAATATTGATCTTTTTGACTCAGTTATCAAATCACCGGACAAGGGATTTTACTGGTTCCCCTATTCGTACAAACCGGATGAGAAAGCCAGTACTCATGTCAAACGTGAGAATTTCAATCCGGATTTCTTCCTGAAAATGCAAACAAAAAATGAAATACTCGTTGTCGAAATTAAAGCTGATGGAGATACAAAGCAAAAAAACAGAGCAAAACATAGAGATGGGAAAGAACATTTTGAAATTTTGAACCGGAAATTGAAAGAGAGTAAAATCGACTGGATATATTATTTTTACTTTTTATCACCGGAAGATATTACCGAGTTTTTTCAGGCAATTAAAGATGAGCGATATAAGGCCTGGAAATCAACTTTAATGCAGGAGTTGAGTTGAAAAGTCTGTATAACAAATCACTGCCTGTCATGATATGGGGACGGGCCACAGCTTTTTCTCTTTCTTAATAGGGTCATCCTTTCAATATTGTAAGGAGATACACCTTAAAAAAGATTCAAATTTGATCTTGACAACCGGACCACTTCAATCTTTAAGTTGTTCGACAGATAATTCCATAACGCGAGCAAGTTTTTCAAGTGTTGCTGTTCTTAATTTATTTTCACTTTTTTCCATCTGAGAAAGGGCGGCCTGGCTGATACCGGCTTTTTTAGCAACCTCTGCCTGAGTCATCCCAAGATAAGCCCGCCATGCTTTTATAAGGTTCATCCCTTTTTTCACGACAAGCCCAACGACTTCATGGGGGATGGAAACAGTTTCATCTGGAAGTAATTTTAAATATAAATCGTAGGGGATAACAGCAAAAGCGGGTTTCCCGTTTTGTTCGATAATCTGGATATTAGTAAGTGCGCTCATTTCTTTTTTTAACCTCCTCAATATAGAGAATTTTTAACGAATTAGTGAATATCACTCGCCAATTGCTCACTCGAAGTCGATATTCATTCCTACTCTTCAACTTTTTAATATTCGAACATTTTGGAAAATATTTTAGGGTGTCCACTGCATCATAAATCAGATTTCTTTTCTCATGGTTTTTGATCTTTCTGAGCTGACGAAGAGCTCTTGGCTTCCATTCAATACGTTTCATAACATATCAATACACTTATATTATAAGATTGTCAAGCAGGATTATAAGATTACGAGAAATACAATTAAGATAAAATTGACCAAATAACAAAATAACCTGATAGAGAAAATATCGAGACCTATCTCCCTTAATCAATCATACCGCCGCCTATTACCACATCCCCGTCATAAAAAACTACAGCTTGTCCCGGAGTGACTGCCCGCTGAGGCTTACCGAATTTGACTAGAGCTCTGTTTGAGCTTAAGGGCTTAATTATGGCTTTTGCAGGTCTATGTTTATAGCGTATTTTGGCTTCAACCTCCGGATTACCCCTTAGTTTGGGAAGGGAGATTATATTCAGGGAAGAAGCCTGCAGCTCCTTTTTATACAACTCCTTCTCAGTGCCGGCTATTATCGTGTTTTTTTCTGCCTGGATCTCTACTACATAAAGAGGTTTTGGAGCTGCGATCCCCATTCCCTTCCTCTGGCCTATGGTAAAGTGGACAATTCCTTTATGGCGGCCAAGAACTCTGCCATCTTTAGCAATTATCAGCCCAGGACGGAATACATGAGGAGTTCTATCTTTTAAAAAGCCTACATAATCATTATCCGGAATAAAGCATATCTCCTGACTCTCAGGTCTTTTAGCTGAGGGAAGGTCAAATTGGCAGGCTTTGGCTCTGACTTTATCTTTTGTAAGCTCTCCGATCGGAAATTTTACAAAAGAAAGTTGATCTTGACTTAGAGAATATAAAAAATAGGACTGGTCCTTTTCCCGATCTTTTCCTTTTTTTAAGAGAAACCGCTTTGTAACGGAATCATGAAAGACCCGGGCATGATGACCGGTAGCAATGTATCTTGCTCCCAGCTTATTAGCCTTTTTTAGTAATAAACCGAACTTAAGGGATTTATTACAGCGGATACAGGGATTAGGAGTGCGCCCTTTCTCATATTCTTGGCAGAAATCATCGATCACATACTTTTTAAACTCCTTTTTAAGTTTTACAACATGATGAGGTATCTTTAATAGGTGGGCAACCTGGGCTGCCTCTTCTCCTGCAGAGATACTTTCAGGCAGAGGAAAATGCTCCATAGTTATCCCAAAGACATCAAAGCCTTTTTCTTTTAACAAAAGAGCAGCAACCGAAGAATCCACTCCTCCGCTCATGGCAACTGCTACTTTTTCTCTTTTCATAAAACAGCCTCTATTTTTCTCACGCCCTATATTATCAGAAAATCCCTGCTGGGTCATCTGAGGGGTCAAGTCTTCATATTCCACATTACCTTCAAATAAAAACAATATAAATATGGTAATATGGAATATGAAGACTTGACCCCTTTCTGATTTTCAGTATTATGCATAGCAATACAATGTCCTTAAAAAAAAATAAAAACATATTAGACACTATAGGCAACACCCCCCTTGTTAAACTCAACCGGACCACAAAGGAAGTTAAGGCCGACATTTTTGCCAAGCTTGAATTTATGAATCCATTTGGAAGTGTAAAAGACAGAACCGTCAAATTCATGCTCGAAAAAGCAGAAAAAGAGGGAAGATTGCACCCCGGCACTACAATCGTGGAAAATTCCTCCGGAAACACAGCTATAGCTTTGGCCGGCATCTGTGCTTTAAAAGGATATAAGCTAAAAATCATTATCAGGGACAACCTCAGTGCAGATAAGATAAAATTCCTTAAAGCGATGAATGTGCAGCTTATCATGGTAGACCACACCCTTCCCCCAGAAGCCCCTGAATCCTATAACAATCTGGCTGCAAAAATAGACAGAGAAACATCGGACAGTTATTATCTCGACCAGCACAATAACCGGGAAAACAATGAGTCGCATTATCAGACAACCGGACCTGAGATCTGGAAGCAAATGAAAGGCCGCCTTGATTATTTTATTGCCGGCATAGGAACCGGCGGAACAATCTGCGGAGCAGCAAAATATTTAAAAGAGAAAGATCCTTCCATTAAAGTAATCGCAATTGATCCGGCCGGTTCAATTTTTTATGATTATTTTTATTCAAAAAAAATCGTCAAGCCCGCACCTTATCTCATCGAAGGATTGGGGGATGAATTTCTCATAGGCTGCGTTGATTTTTCGGTGATAGATGACTTTTACAGGATCTCTGACAAACATGCTTTTCAAATGACAAGGAATCTGGCAAATGAGGAAGCTATCCTTGCCGGAGGCTCAAGCGGGGCCGCTATCTGGGGCGCCCTAAAACTAGCACAATCTCTTAACCGGAAGAGCCGCATAGTGACAATATTTCCTGATTCAGCCAATAGATATTTAAGCACTATTTACAATGATGACTGGTTAAGAGATAAAGGGATACTTTAACCCGGAATATTTTGCCTTTTGTCTTATGTTATGATAAAATTTTTACAAATTTAATCCTTGAGGTGTAAAGATGTCAGGTCATTCAAAATGGGCTTCCATAAAGCATAAAAAAGCCGCAACTGACGCCAAAAGAGGGAACCTTTTTACAAAACTGATAAAAGAGATATCTGTCGCAGCTCGCATGGGCGGAGGTGATGAGGAAACAAATTCCAGGCTGCGTAAGGTTGTTTCTGATGCCAAAGCAGCTAATATGCCCTCAGATAATATTGAACGAGCTATCTTAAAAGGGACAGGCCAATTAGAAGGAGTTAACTATGAAGAATACTCTTTTGAAGGCTATGGCCCAGGAGGAGTCGCAATCCTTGTTGAAACCCTAACCGACAACAATAACCGGACTGTTTCAGAAATCCGGCATATTTTCTCAAAAAACGGGGGGAATATGGGAGACTCCGGATGCGTCGCCTGGATGTTTAAAAGAAAAGGCTACTTTGTAGTGGAAAAATCCACAATATCGGAAGACAAGCTATTGGATATCGTTTTAGAAGCAGAGGCAGAGGACCTAAACGAAGATGGCAGTAATTATGAAGTGTTTACGTCCCCTGAGAACTATGAGGCAGTCGATAAGGCCTTAAAAGACAACAATATCGAGATTGCAGTATCTAACCTGAATATGGTCCCGCAAAACTATGTAAAACTCGAAGGGAAAAAAGCACAACAGTGTTTGAAATTGATAGAAGCTTTGGAAGACCATGATGACGCCCAGCATGTCTGGGCAAATTTTGATATTGACGAAGAGGAAATCACCATATTTTCCGATTAATATTTGAGCTCATAACATATTTTAATGCGTGTTCTCGGAATCGATCCCAGCCTTAGTTCTACAGGATTTGGTATCATAGATTACACAAAAAATCGTTATTCTGTAGCATCTTACGGGACTATCCGCCCCTCCCAGCGTTTATCCATTCTAGATAGAATATATAAAATAAATAGCAGAATTGAAGAACTAATCCGTAATTTTAAACCCAAAGAAGTAGCGATCGAAAATTTATTCTATGCTAAAAATATAAAAACCGCTATAACCTTAGGCCAGGTACGAGGAGCGATCATGGTTGCAGTCGCATCCTCTAACTGTCCGCTTTATGAATATTCTCCCCTGGAAATTAAAAAAGCAGTTACAGGATATGGCCAGGCAGACAAAAACCAGGTACAGCAGATGATAAAAACACTCTTAAACCTGCAGGAAGCAAACTTAAGAACAGATGCATCAGATGCCCTGGCTACCGCCTTCTGCCACATAAACTCCAGAATCTATCAACAAAACATATCCGATTCACATAATGAATAGCGAGGAGAAAAATGATTGCATATTTGAAAGGCACGCTGATCCAAAAAAAACCAAACAAGATCATCCTTGACGTCAGGGATGTCGGATACTCTATTGGAGTTCCTCTTTCGACCTATCTTAAACTTAGCCAAGAAGGAGAGAAGGCTGAATTGTTTATTTATACTCATTCAACAGATAGTTCTCTCAAACTTTATGGATTTGCTTCTGAAGAAGAGAAAAAAATATTTCTTAAACTTATCAGTATATCCGGAATCGGACCTAAAATAGGATTAAATATTCTTTCCGGGATCGAAGTATCAGACCTTAAAAACGCTATCCGGGACGGCGATGTAGCCCGTATCTCTCTTATTCCCGGAATAGGCAAAAAAACCGCCATGCGCATAGCCCTTGAGCTTCAAGAAAAATTAGGCAAAAAAGAAAAAGTGCTGGGGCAGAAAATTTCTCAGGAACAGGAAGACCTGGTATCCGCTCTTACAAATATGGGTTTTAAACGTAAAGAGGCAGAAAAAACAATAAACGCAGCCATTGAAGATCTTTCTCTTAAGGCCGGCTTCGAAGCCCTTTTGCGGGAAGGCCTGAAACGCCTGGCAAAACTGTAAAACTGGCAATTTCTTCAAGTTTCAGGTATAAAATAAAAAGTATAAATGAAAGAAAAAGATGTAAGTACTCTATTGAATCCCGTCCGAACCCCAGAGGACCTGCAGTTTGAGGACAATCTCCGGCCTAAAAATTTTGTTGAATTTATCGGTCAGGAAAACATAAAAGCCAATCTAAAAATCTTTATCAAGGCCGCCCGTAAACGGAACGATCACCTGGACCACGTGCTCTTATACGGCCCTCCCGGATTAGGTAAGACCAGCCTTGCTTTCCTTATCGCAAAAGAGATGGGAGTTGGCATAAAACCATCTTCCGGACCAGTTATAGAGAGGACTGGAGACCTATCTGCAATTCTGACAAACCTGCAGCAAAAAGAAGTGCTTTTCCTGGATGAGATCCACAGATTGCACCCGTCAGTTGAAGAAATCCTCTATTCAGCTATGGAAGATTTTAACCTTGACATCTTGATCGGCCAGGGCCCGAGTGCACGCAGTCACAAACTGCGTTTAAAAAAATTTACTTTAATCGGGGCTACAACCCGCGCCGGACGTATCACAGCTCCCCTGCGCAGCCGTTTCGGAATAATCAGCCGCCTTGATTATTACAATGAGGATGATCTAAAAAAGATCATAATTAGGTCAGCCTCGATCTTAAATATCAGCATAGATAAAGCAGGGGCCCAACAAATCGCCCGGCGTTCCCGGGGAACTCCCAGAGTAGCCAACCGGCTGCTCAGGCGGGTAAGAGATTACGTTGAAGTCATTGCTGAAGGCAAGATAACCGCAAAAGAAGCTACCAAAGCCCTGGATATGATGGAAGTAGACTCTCTCGGCCTGGATGAAGTTGATAGAAAAATGCTTGAAACGATAATTGAAAATTTCAGAGGAGGACCTGTCGGGATCACTACCATTGCAGCTGCAATAGATGAGGAAAAAGAAACAATCGAATCCATTTATGAGCCCTTTCTCATGCGTATCGGATTCCTGGAACGTACTACCCGGGGGCGGCAGGTCACCCAGAAAGCTTATAAACATCTGGGTTTTACTCCGCAGAAACCTTTTTTCCCTCAAAAGAACCTCTTTAAAGAAGATAAAAAGCAGGAAAACGATTAAGATCAAAGTCTTCAGGTTCAGTCATGCAGCTAAAAGATTTTGATTACAATCTTCCGGAAAGGTTAATAGCCCAGAAACCCTTACCTCACAGAGACCGGTCACGCCTGCTGGTCTTAGAGCGCAAAACCGGAAAAATTACCCATGCCGGATTCAGAGATTTCCCCGGCTTCTTAAAAAAACAGGACGTGCTTGTTTTTAATGAATCCCGGGTTATTCCGGCCAGAGCTTGGGGAAAGAAAGAAGGCAAGGACATAGAGTTTCTATTTTTAAAAGCTCGAGAAGAACAAACCTGGGAAGTTTTGTGCCGTCCAGCCAAAAAAGTAGCACCCGATGATATTATTGTATTTTCACCCGCACTTAAAGGCAAGGTAACAGAAGTGAAAGAAGAAGGGCGCAGGCTGATAAACTTCCCTTCAGGAAATGTACTCCCAGAGCTTAGGAAAATTGGTTTTGCTCCCCTGCCTCCTTATATTAAACGCAAAGAAAAACACTTACATCTGAAGGAATTCGACCTTGACCGCTACCAGACTGTTTTTGCCCAAAAAGAAGGTTCTATTGCTGCCCCTACTGCCGGGCTTCACTTTACTGCGGACATGCTTAAAACCTTAAAAAACAAGGGGATAATAACAGCCCCTTTGTCTCTTGATGTGGGTCTGGCCACATTCCAGCCTGTACGTACGGATATAATAGAAGACCACAAAATGCTCGAAGAAACATTTACCATCAAAGTTGATACAGCCCAAACTATTAATAAAGCTAAATCCGATTCACGTCCCGTTACAGCAGTCGGCACAACTTCTGTCCGCTCGCTTGAAAGTGCATTTACTGAAGGAAAGGTTCAAGCAGGTGACTTCTCCACCCGCCTCTTCATCTATCCCGGTTACAAATTTAAGGTAATTGATAGACTGCTTACTAATTTCCACCTGCCAAAATCAAGTCTGCTTATGCTTACAGCTGCATTCGGCGGTTTTGACTTAATAATGGAAGCTTATAGGGAGGCAGTTCGTTCTGAATATCGCTTTTTCAGCTACGGCGACTGTATGCTTATCCTTTAAACAAACTTAGCCTGGATTATTCACGAATCGAGATATCATACACATTGACATTTTTTATGAATGATTTAGGTTGGACCTATGCCCCGGCTGGTCTGGATTGACTTGGGTGCTTCTTAACCGGAAGAATTCGTTGTTCAATATCGGACCCGATTTTTCGTTTAATTATCCGAAGGTCATACTCAGACTGAAGATTCAACCGGAATTGAGCCTCGACTCCGAAATAACGCTCCAGCCTGAGCGCTGTGTCAGCAGTTATGCCTCTCTTGCCGTTTACGATCTCGCTTATTCTATTCGGAGGAACGTCAATATCTCGCGACAGCTTATTCATACTAATGCCCGTTGGTTCCATAAAATCTTCACGTAAAATTTCACCGGGCGTAATGGGATCAAGAAAATCTTTGTTGCTCATCTTTTCACCTCAATGAT